>NZ_JADQDD010000077.1 GCF_019263595.1 Pseudonocardia sp. KRD291
CCGAACGCGTCGAACAGAACGTAGGCGAAGATCAAGGTGAAGATGAACGTCGTGATCCCGGCGATCGGGAACAGGCCGGTCGCGCCGGCGGTCACGCCGATGTAGGCCAGCACGAACGTGATGTCGACGAACACGAAGCCCGCGGTGAACGCCAGCGGCAGCCGCAGCGTGGCCAGCGTCAGGAAGATGAAGACCAGGGTGAACGAGAGCAGGTAGACCGACTGGATCTCCCCGATCTGGGCCGTGGTCAGCGCGCTCTGCGCCGGGTCGGTCGCGCCGGCGTTGACGATCAGGCCGTTGTTCAGCAGGAACAGCAGCACGCCGAAGGAACCCCAGAACGCCGAGAAGACTCCGAAGATCGCCGCCGTCACGCTGTCCCCGACCTGCAGCGCAGATATCGTCGAGATCAGCATGAACAGCCCGGCGGAGAACGCGACGATCGGGATCATGCCACCGGGCAGGCCGGTCGTGTCCAGCGCGCCGATGAACCACAGACCCAGGGTGATCCCGGCCGGCAAGAAGGTGATCAGAGCCAGCAGGGACGGGTTGGCCACCGGCGGTGCGGTGGGTCGGGTCTCGGTCGCGGCGTGTGCCCCCGCGGTATCACTCTCCACGCTCATGAAACGCTCCTGTCGAGTCGAAACCGGTCCGACACCGGCACCGTGATTCTGCTCTCACCAAGATTGTTTCGACCCCTCCCAACGGGCAGACCGGGACCCCGACCTTTGTGGCACCGTCTCCTCCGGGAAATCCCAGCTCGGAGTGGACGCTCCCCCTCCTTTTGTTGCACGCCTAACCCGTGGGTCAGGTCGCGGACGGGCCGTTTAACCCACCCGGCTGTACTCACGCCGGATCGTGAGCTATGTCATGTACCCGTGACGCCGTCGCCACGGTGGTCCCCGCGGCTCTGCGAGGATGGCCGCGTGAGCGCACGGGTGATGGACGGCAAGGCGACGTTGGCGGAGCTGCTCGAGGACCTCTCGGGCCGGGTGCAGAAGCTGGCCGCGGCCGGCGTCACCCCGGGGCTGGGGACGGTGCTGGTCGGGGACGACCCCGGTTCGCACGCCTATGTCCGGGGCAAGCACCGCGACTGCGCGAAGGTCGGCATCACCTCGTTCCAGGAGGAGCTGCCCGCCGACGCGACGCAGGCGCAGGTCTCCGACGTGATCGACCGGCTGAACGCGGACCCGGCGTGCACCGGCTTCATCGTGCAGCTGCCGCTGCCGAAGGGCCTGGACTCGGGTGCGGCGCTGGAACGGGTGGACCCGGCCAAGGACGCCGACGGCCTGCACCCGACGAACCTGGGCCGCCTCGTGCTGAACGAGCCCGGCCCGCTGCCCTGCACCCCGCGCGGCATCGTCGAGCTGTGCCGCCGGTTCGGCGTCGAGCTCGACGGCGCGAACGTGACGGTCGTCGGCCGCGGTGTGACGGTGGGCCGCCCGCTGGGTCTGCTGCTGACCCGCCGCAGCGAGAACGCGACCGTGACGCTGTGCCACACCGGCACCCGGGACATGGCCGCGCACGTCCGGGACGCCGACGTCGTGGTGGCCGCGGCCGGGGTGGCCGGCCTGATCACCGCGGACATGGTGAAGCCGGGAGCGGCGGTGCTCGACGTCGGCGTGACCCGCACCGACCTCGGCCTGGTCGGTGACGTCGACCCGGAGGTGGCCGAGGTGGCGGGCCTGCTGGCCCCGATGCCCGGCGGCGTCGGCCCGATGACGCGCGGGATGCTGCTGACGAACGTGGTCGAGGCAGCCGAACGGAGCTTGTCGGAGTGAGAATTGGTACCGAACGAAGCTTGTCGGAGTGAGAATTAGTACCGAACGGAGCTTGTCGGAGTGAGCAGCTGGTCGGGGCACTCGCTGCGGGCCCGGTTGTCGGCGCACTGGCCGTTGCTGCTGGTCCTCGTGCTGGCCCTGATCGGTATGCAGCGGGTGCTGACCGAGCACTGGAAGGAGGGTTCGGCGACGCTCGGGTTGGCGGCGCTGGTCGCGGCCGCGCTCCGGCTCGCCCTGCCGCCGGACCGGGTGGGCCTGCTGGCCATCCGCGGGCGGACGGCCGACGCACTGATCTACGGCGGGTTCGGGATCGTCGTGCTGGCGCTGGCTCTGACGATCAAGGACTCCTCGCTGACGGTCAGATGAGGTTGCGTGCCGGCGACGCGGGCGTGCGGGTCGGCGGCCGTCGCGGTCCGGCCGGGCGTTTGCTGCCCGGCCGCCCGGGGCCGGTGCTGGTCGCGGTCGCCGGGCGTACGGCTCGGGGTCCGGCCGACGGGTGCCCCCGTGGGGACGGGGTCGGGCCGAGGTCCGGTGCGTGCCGCGGGGACCGGTGGGCGTTCCTGGTAATGATCATCGCTAACGAGATGATACCGGCCGGTAGGTGCGGGCCGGGGCCCGGGCGGCCACCGTTCGGGGGGTCACGGCCGTTCCGGCAGGTGCCGGGGCAAGTCGATCGAGAGGCCCCTACGGTGGAGCAGGTGGCCCACCCGGACGCTCCCCGCCTGCCCTCCCTTGCTCCCGCGGACCTCGACGACGACCAGCGCGCGGTGCACGCCGAGTTGACCGGCGGCGCCCGCGGCGGCGTGCCGACCGCACCGGACGGGAGCCTGGCCGGCCCGTTCAACGCGATGCTGCACGCCCCGGCCGTCGGCGGGCCCCTGCAGGAGCTCGGCGCGGCCCTGCGCACCCGCGGGGCGTTGCCGGCCCGGGCGCGGGAGCTCGCGGTCCTGGCCGTCGCGGCGCACCATCGCAGCGCGTTCGAGTGGTGGGCGCACTCCGCGATCGCGGCCCGTCTCGGTGTCCCGGACGAGCTCGTCGGCGCCGTGCGGGCGCAGGACCCGTCGACGCGCCCGGAGGACGCCGTGGAGAGCGCGGTACTGGACGCGACCCGGGTCCTGCTCTCGACCGGCGACCTGGACGACGGGCAGTACGCCTCGGCCCGCCACGCGCTCGGCGACACCGGGCTGGTCGAGCTGACCACGCTGCTGGGCTACTACGCGCTGCTCGCGATGCAGCTGCGGGTGTTCCGGGTGGGGCTGCCCGAGGGCGCCGTCGACGCCTGGGCCGACCGTCCGGTGTGACCGCGCTGCCCGGCAGGGCCCGGCGCTGCGCCTGCGCCGGGAACCCGGGACCGCGGCAGTATGGGGCCATGAGCGACCGCGCCGGCCTGATCGTCGACACCCTCGTGACCGCGTTCGACGACCTGATGGCCGCCGACCCCGCGGCGTTCCGGACGAAGTTCCGCAAGATGGCCGGGAGCCCGTTCGCGTTCTACCGGGGCAGCGCCTGCCTGTTCTACGCCGACGCGGTCGGGCGCGAGGACCCGTGGGCCGACGAGCGCACGTCGCGGGTGTGGATCCAGGGTGACCTGCACGCCGAGAACTTCGGCACCTACATGGACGGCGACGGCGTCCTGATCTTCGACGTGAACGACTTCGACGAGGCCTACGTCGGGCACTTCACCTGGGACATCACCCGGTTCGCGGCGAGCCTGGCCCTGCTCGGCTGGAGCAAGGCGATCTCCGACGACGACATCACCGCGCTCGTCGAGCGCTACACCCGCGCCTACCTCGACCAGGTCCGCTGGTTCGTCGGGTCGAGCGACGACCGCGGCTTCTCGCTGCGCCTGGACACCACCGACGGCCCGGTCCACCAGGTCCTGGAGCTGGCCAAGCTGCGCACCCGGGTGTCCCTTCTGGACCGGATCACCGAGACCGAGGGCTTCGACCGGATCCTGCGCGACGGGCCCGGGCTGCGCCGCCTCGACGAGGCCGAGAAGGAGCGGGCGAGCGAGGCGTTCCGGCGCTACGTCGACACGATCCCGGAGCGCAAGCGCCACCGCGGCGTCGCCTACGAGATCAAGGACATCGCCGGGAAGTCCGGGTTCGGCATCGGCAGCGCCGGGCTGCCCGCCTACACGGTGCTGGTGGAGGGCCTGAACCAGGCTCTGGACAACGACATCGTCGTGTCCATGAAGCAGGGCAACGTCGCGGCGCCGTCCCGGGTGGTCACCGACCCCTCGGTGGCCGGGCACTTCGACCACCACGGGCACCGCACCGCGGTCTCGCAGCGCGCCCTGCAGGCGCACGCCGACCCGATGCTGGGCTGGACCGACGTCGACGGCGTCGGTTTCGTGGTCAGCGAGGTCTCGCCCTACGAGGCCGACCTGGACTGGGCCGAGCTCACCGAACCGGACGAGATCGGGCCGGTGGTGGAGTACCTGGGCCGGGCCACGGCGAAGGTGCACTGCGTGGCCGACTCCGACGCCGACCACTCGCTGGTGACGTTCCAGACCGAGGACGCGATCTCCGGGGTCGTGCGTGGCCGGGAGGACGAGTTCGTGGCCTGGGTCGTCGACTTCGCCCACTCCTACGCCGCGCAGGTGCGCACCGACCACGCCCTGTTCGTCGACGCGTTCCGCGAGGGGCGCATCCCGGGCGTGAGCGCGTCGGGATGAGCCCACGCGCCCGCTGAGCCCCTGAGCGGGGCGAACGTGGCGTCCGTTGCGCCGGACGCGACGAGCGCCACGTTCGCGCCGCTTCAGGTGTGGCGGATCAGAACCCGTCGATCGCGGCGTTGAACGTCGCGGAGGGGCGCATGATCTCGTCGGCCTTCGCGCGGTCGACGTAGAAGTAGCCGCCCAGCTCGACCGGCCCGCCCTGCACCGCGGCTAGCTCGGAGACGATCGTGTCCTCGGCGCCGGCCAGCTTCTCGGCCAGTGGCGCGAAGATCGCGGCCAGCTCGCTGTCCTCGGTCTGCTCGGCCAGGGCGCGGGCCCAGTACAGCGCGATGTAGAAGTGGCTGCCCCGGTTGTCCAGCTCGCCGACCTTGCGCGAGGGCGACCTGCCGTTCTCCAGCAGCGCACCGGTCGCGTCGTCGAGGGCCTGGCCCAGCAGCTTGGCCCGCAGCGGCTCGGAAGTCTTGGCCGCCAGCATCTCCAGCGAGACGGCCAGCGCCAGGAACTCGCCGAGGGAGTCCCACCGCAGGTGGTTCTCCTTGACCAGCTGCTGCACGTGCTTGGGTGCCGAGCCGCCGGCCCCGGTCTCGAACAGCCCGCCGCCGTTCATCAGCGGCACGATCGAGAGCATCTTCGCCGAGGTCCCCAGCTCGAGGATCGGGAACAGGTCGGTCAGGTAGTCGCGCAGCACGTTGCCGGTGACCGAGATCGTGTCCTCGCCGGCCCGGGCCCGCTCCAGGGTGTAGCGGGTCGCGTCGGCGACGTTCTTGATCTCGATCGTGAGACCGGACGTGTCGTGCTCGCCGAGGTAGGCGTTGACCTTCTCGATCAGCTGCGCGTCGTGGGCGCGGTCGGCGTCGAGCCAGAACACGGCAGGGGCGCCGGTGTCGCGGGCCCGCTCCACGGCCAGGCGCACCCAGTCCCGGATCGGGGCGTCCTTGGTCTGGCAGCCGCGCCAGATGTCACCCTCGGCGACCTCGTGCGACAGCACGGTCTCGCCGGCGCCGTTCACCACGCGCACGGTGCCGGGAGCGGCGATCTCGAACGTCTTGTCGTGGCTGCCGTACTCCTCGGCCTTCTGCGCCATCAGCCCGACGTTGGGGGTGGTGCCCATCGTCGTCGGGTCGAACGCGCCGTGGGCCTGGCAGTGCTTGACGGTCTCGTCGTAGAGCGCGGCGTAGGACGAGTCCGGGATGACGAACTTGGCGTCCTGCTGCGCGTCGTCGGCGTTCCACATCTGGCCCGACGTGCGGATCGCGGCCGGCATCGACGCGTCGATGATGACGTCCGAGGGCACGTGCAGGTTCGTGATGCCCTTCGACGAGTCGACCATCGCCAGCGACGGGCCGGTCGAGTAGGCGTCGGTGATCGCGGACTCGACGGCCGCACGCTTGTCGGCGGGCAGCTTCTCCAGCGCGGTGAGGATCGAGGCCAGGCCGTCGTCCGGGCTGGCCCCGACCGAGGCCAGGTCGTCACCGAAGGAGGCGAACACGTCGCCGAAGTAGGCGCGCACCGCGTGCCCGAAGATGATCGGGTCCGACACCTTCATCATCGTGGCCTTGAGGTGCACCGAGAACAGGACGCCGTTGGCCTTCGCGTCGGCGACCTGCTCGGCGAGGAACGCCTGCAGGGCCTCGCGGCGCATCACGGCACCGTCGACGACCTCGCCGGCGACAACCTTCAGCCCGTCCTTGAGGACGGTCACCGTGCCGTCGGTCGCGACGTGCTCGATCCGCAGCGTGTCGTCCGCGGCGCAGGTGAACGACGTCTCGGAGTGCCGGAAGTCGCCGTCGGACATGGTCGCGACGTGCGAGCGGGAGTCGTCGGACCACGCGCCCATCGAGTGCGGGAACTTGCGGGCGAAGTTCTTCACCGACGCCGGCGCGCGGCGGTCGGAGTTGCCCTCGCGCAGCACCGGGTTGACCGCACTGCCCTTGACGGCGTCGTAGGCCTTGCGGGCGGCCTTCTCGTCGTCGGTCTGCGGGTTCTCCGGGTAGGCCGGGACGTCGTAGCCCGCGCCCTGCAGCTCCGTGATCGCGGCCTTGAGCTGGGGGATCGAGGCGCTGATGTTGGGCAGTTTGATGATGTTGGCGTCCGGCGTCTTCGCCAGCTCGCCCAGCTCGGCGAGCGAGTCCGGGACGCGCTGGGCGTCGGTCAGCCGGTCCGGGAACTGGGCCAGGATGCGGGCGGCGAGCGAGATGTCGCGGGTCTCCACATCGACCCCGGCCTTGCCGGCGAACGCCTCGATGACCGGAAGGAACGAGTGCGTGGCCAGCGCCGGCGCCTCGTCGGTGTAGGTGTAGATGAGCTTCATCGTTGCTTCTGGCCTGCCTCTGACTCGTCGGAAGGACGGACAAGGGCCGAGCACCGGGCCGGTCTTCGCACCTGCGGGCGTCGCGGGAGACGGCCCACGGGCGTCGGCAGGCGTCGGCGCTGCCCCGCTGGGCACACGCTATCCCTAGTGCACCCGCGTGCGCGTGCAGGAGTAACCAGGGGCACCTCTCGACACCCCCTCGCGGAGGATCTCGATCCGGCGCCGGCTCCGATACCGTGGGGTGGCCCGGACGCCCGGCGGGCGAGTGAGGAGCGCACGTCGATGTCGAACCGGTTCACGATCCCGGGACTGAACAGGTCCTGGCTCACCGGCTGGCCGCTGGTCGGGATCCTCGGCGTCGGCCTGGCCCTGGTGGCCCTGCTCTACGGCGGCGCCACCGACAACCTCGACAACGCCTGCACGATGACCGTCCAGGCCGACCGGGTCCCGGTGCGGTCCGCCCCCGGCACCGCAGGTGCGCCGACGGAAACGCTGCAGCGGGGCACCGAGGTCGCCGCCGCGCCGGTGGTGGACAGCGGCTACCGCAAGCTCACCGGGGGCGATCGCTGGGTCCCGGCCAACAGCGTGGCCGCGACCGCCGGGAGCGTCTGCTGATCAGGTCCGGACGGCCTACCCCGTTGGTGCGGACGGACGTCGGATGCGTCAGGGTGTCCGCATGCCGACCGTGAGCACCGCCAACGTCAACGGCGTGCGCGCGGCCGCCGGCAAGGGCCTGTGCGAGTGGATCTCCGGGTCGGAGGCGGAGGCGATCTGCCTGCAGGAGGTGCGGGCGCTGCCGGAGGAGATCCCGGCCGCGCTCACCGAGCTGCTCGCCGAGCACGGCTGGTGGACGAGCCTCGCGCCGAGCCGGTCCGCGAAGGGCCACAGCGGCGTCGCGGTGCTGACCCGCACCGAGCCCGAGGCGGTCCGGACCGGGTTCGGCGACGCCGAGATCGACGCCCAGGGCCGCTACCTCGAGGTGGACCTGCCCGGGCTGACCGTCGCGTCGCTGTACCTGACCAAGGGCGTCACCGGCACCGCGAAGCAGGAGGCGAAGGACCGCTTCCTGGACGCGTTCGGCGCCTACCTGCGCGCGGCGTTCGACCGCGCCGCCGCCGACGGCCGCGAGATGGTGGTCTGCGGCGACTGGAACATCGCCCCCGCCGAGCTCGACCTGCGCAACTGGAAGACCAACCGGCGCAACTCCGGGTTCCTGCCGCACGAGCGAGAGTGGTGGGCCGGGTTGCTCGCGCACGGCTGGGTGGACGTGGTGCGCGAGCTGCACCCGGACGTCGACGGGCCGTACTCCTGGTGGACCTATCGCGGCCGGGCGTTCGACAACGACGTCGGCTGGCGGATCGATCACCAGCTGGCCACCCCGGGGCTCGCCGCACGGGCGAAGGACGCCCTGGTGGAACGGGCCCCGAGCCACGACTCCCGCTGGTCCGACCACGCCCCGGTGACCGTCCGGTACCGGCCGTCGTGAACCGCAGCCGTGTCGTCGGCGGGCGTTACCTGCTGCTCGCCGAGCTGGACCGCAACGGGTTCGGGCGGTCCTACCAGGCCGAGGACCGGATCACCGGACGTCAGGTGGCGGTGCTCGAGATCCGGCTCCCCGCCGGCGCCTCCGACGCGCGGACCCGAGAGACGCGGCAGCGGAACGAGCATCGGGACCGCCTGCTGCGCGAGGTCCGTGCGGCCGGGCGGATCCGGCATCCCGGCGTCGTGCCGGTGCAGGACCTGGTCACCGACCGGCTGCCGGACGGGAGCCTGCGCGAGCACCTGATCACCGAGCTGCCCGACGCCCGACCGCTGTCCACTCTGCTCGCCGACGGGCAGGTCCCGCCGCGACGGGTCGCGGCGATCGGGCGCGACGTGCTGGCCGCGCTGGGTGCGGTGCACGAGAGCGGCATCCCGCACGGTGGTCTGAACCCGGACTGCGTCCTGGTCGCCGGCAGCGGCCGGGCGGTGGTCACCGACATCGGCCTGGCCCGGGCCGTCATCCGCGCGGACGGTGGCGGCGCGGACGAGGACGGCGCGGACGGTGGCCGCGCGGACGGTGGCGGGTTCCTGTCCCCGGAGCGCCGCGCGGGCGGGCCGGACACGCCGGTCGCGGACCTGTGGTCCCTCGGTGCGGTGCTGCACCACGCGACGGGCCGCCGCCCGCCGGCGCACGGCCCGCTGGCCGAGGCGATCGCCGGCCTCACCGCGGCCGACCCCGCCGAGCGGATGTCTCCGGCCGCGGCGGACGCCCTGCTCGAACGCGCGTCCCGGCCGGCGTCGGTGGCCGGTGACCTGGGCCGGTCGCGCACGTTGCTGCTGGTCGTGGCCGCGATCCTACTGGTCGCGGTCGTCGTGATGGTCGTGCTGGCGCTGGGCTGACCCGCCGGTCGCGGGGGAGGGCCGGACCGGCCCGTCCCCGGCGGGTGTGCCGGGCGCCGGCATCCGAACGCGACCCCGACCGTCCGACCGGGGTATTCCCCCTTGCGGGGGTTCGTCCTGTGACTCTCCTGCCCATCGCGCCGGCGGTGATCGATACCTACTGTGGTGGGATGGCCGACCTGCCCGATCCGACCGTGCCCGTTGCGCCCACCGGCGCCGAGCCCGACGCTCCGACATCCCACGAGGCGGCCCCGAGCGGGTCCGCCCTGCGGCGCGCCCTGCGCCGGGTGCGCGACGGTGCCGTCCTGGACGTCACCGAGGCGTCGGTGCTGCTGGCCGCCCGCGGCGAGCAGCTCGACGAGCTGCTCTCGCACGCCTCCCGGGTCCGCGACGCGGGGCTCGTCGCCGCCGGGCGCCCGGGGGTGGTCACGTACTCGCGCAACGTGTTCATCCCGCTGACCCGGCTGTGCCGGGACCGCTGCCACTACTGCACGTTCGTCACCGTCCCGCACAAGCTGGACTCGATGTTCCTCGAGCGCGACGAGGTCGTCGAGATCGCCCGCCAGGGCGCCGCGCAGGGCTGCAAGGAGGCCCTGTTCACCCTCGGCGACCGGCCCGAGGACCGCTGGCCGCAGGCGAAGGAGTGGCTCTCCGCGCGCGGCTACGACTCCACGTTGGACTACGTGCGGGCCTGCGCGATCGCGGTGCTGGAGGAGACCGGCCTGCTGCCGCACCTGAACCCGGGCGTGCTGAGCTGGGCCGAGCTGACGCGTCTCAAGCCGGTCGCGGCCAGCATGGGGATGATGCTCGAGACCACGGCCGAGCGGCTCTGGTCGGAGAAGGGCGGCCCGCACTACGGCAGCCCCGACAAGGAGCCGGCGGTGCGCCTGCGGGCGCTCACCGACGCCGGACGCGTCGGCGTCCCGTTCACCACCGGCATCCTGATCGGGATCGGCGAGAACCGCACCGAGCGCGCCGAGTCGATCTTCGCGATCCGCTCGGCGTCGCGGTCGCACGGGCACGTGCAGGAGGTGATCGTGCAGAACTTCCGGGCCAAGCCGGACACCGCGATGGCCCACGACCCGGACGCCGACCTGGACGACCTGGCCGCCACGATCGCCGTCTCCCGGCTGGTGCTGGGCCCGAAGATGCGCATCCAGGCGCCGCCGAACCTGGTCGGGGACGAGTACGGCCTGATGCTGCGCGCCGGCATCGACGACTGGGGCGGCGTCTCCCCGGTGACCGTCGACCACGTCAGCCCGGAGATGCCCTGGCCGGCCGTGGACGAGCTGGCCGCCCGCACCGCCGACGCCGGCTTCACGATGCGCGAGCGCCTCACCGCGTACCCGAAGTACGTCAACGCGGGCTCGCCGTGGATCGACACCCGGCTGCACGCCCACGTCGCGGCTCTGGCCGGTGAGGACGGGCTGGCCGACCCGGACGCCGTCGTTACCGGACGCCCGTGGCAGGAGCCCGACGGCGGCTTCGAGTCGACCGGACGTACCGACCTGAACAGCTCGATCGACACGACCGGGCGCACCGACGACCGGCGCACCGACTTCGGCTCGGTCTACGGCGACTGGGACGAGGTCGCCTCCGAGCTGGCCGACCAGCGCTCCCGGCACGGCGAGACCGGCGCCGGCACGGTCCCCTCTCGCCTGGACTCCGACGTCCGCGCCGGTCTGGACCTCGCCTCGACCGACCCGGCCGCGCTGCTGGACCCGGCGCACCACGACAAGGCGATGGCCGTGCTCACCGCGGACGGGCCGGGCCTGGAGGAGCTGGCCCGCCTGGCCGACGACCTGCGCCGCGACGTCGTCGGCGACGACGTCACCTACGTGATCAACCGCAACATCAACTTCTCGAACGTCTGCTACGTCGGGTGCCGGTTCTGCGCCTTCGCCCAGCGCGAGCGCGACGCGGACGCGTTCCGGCTCAGCCTCGACGACGTCGCCGACCGGGCCGCCGACGCCGCCCGGGACGGCGCGACCGAGGTCTGCGTGCAGGGCGGCATCGACCCGCAGCTGCCGGTCTCGTTCTACGCCGACCTGGTCCGCGGGGTGCGCGAGGCCGTCCCCGGGATGCACGTGCACGCGTTCTCGCCGATGGAGATCGTGTCCGCCTCGGCCAAGGCCGGGGTGTCGATCAAGGAGTGGCTGACCGAGCTCAAGGCGGCCGGGCTCGGCTCGATCCCGGGCACCGCCGCGGAGATCCTCGACGACGAGGTCCGCTGGGTGCTGACCAAGGGCAAGCTGCCGGCGTCGCAGTGGATCGAGGTCGTCTCGACCGCGCACGAGCTGGGCATCGCCTCGTCGTCGACGATGATGTACGGCCACGTCGACGAGCCGCGGCACTGGCTCGGGCACCTGCGCACGCTGGCGTCGATCCAGGACCGCACCGGCGGCTTCACCGAGTTCGTGCCGCTGCCGTTCGTGCACCACAACGCGCCGATCTACCTGGCCGGCCTGGCCCGTCCGGGGCCGACCGAGCGGGACAACCGGGCGGTGCACGCGTTCGCCCGCCTCGCGCTGCACGGGCGGATCGACCACATCCAGTGCTCGTGGGTGAAGCTCGGCGACGACCTGTCCGCGGACATCCTGCGCGGCGGCGCCGACGACATGGGCGGCACGTTGATGGAGGAGACGATCAGCCGGATGGCCGGGTCGGAGAACGGCTCGGAGCGCTCGGTGGAGGAGCTGGCGGCGATCGCCACCGGCGCCGGACGTCCGGTGCGCCAGCGCACCACGACCTACGTGGGCGAGCCGAGCCTGCTCACCCCCACCCAGCGCAGCACCCCGCGCCTGCTCCCGCTCGCCTGACCCGGCGTGACGCGGCCTGACGCCTCCCGGCGTCAGGCCGGCGGACGCGGCGGGCCTGACGCCGGATCCGGGCATGTCCGGTGCCGTCGGCGGTTCCGCCACCGCGCACCGGCATCCGTCGGGACCTAGCATGGCGATGATGACTGCCTATGTGACCGCCAACCCGACCACCGGCCGGACCGAGAAGCAGTTCGACGAGTTGAGCGACGCGGCCGTCTCCCAGGTTCTGGGCGAGTCGGCCGGCGCTTTCCCGAGCTGGCGGGCGACACCCGTGGCCGAGCGCGCGACGATCCTGTCGGCGATCGCCGACGCCTACGAGGCCCGCACCGACGAGCTGGCGAAGCTGATCGCCACCGAGATGGGCAAGCCGGTCAAGCAGGCCGCCGGCGAGGTCGGTCTCGCCGCGGCCATCTACCGCTGGTACGCCCAGCACGGCGCGGACCTGCTGGCCCCGGAGGCGCTGGACCCGCAGGGGGCGCAGGAGTCGCTGGTCGAGACCGAGCCGATCGGCCCCCTGATCGGCGTCATGCCCTGGAACTTCCCCTACTACCAGGTGGCGCGGTTCGTGGCGCCGAACCTGATGGTCGGCAACACCATGATCCTCAAGCACGCACCGATCTGCGCTGCCTCGGCCGAGGTCATGGCCGAGATCTTCCACGCGGCAGGCGTTCCCGAGGCCGTCTACATCAACGTGTTCGCCAGCAACGAGCAGATCGCCGACATGATCGCCGACCCGCGGGTGCGGGGCATCTCGCTGACCGGCAGCGAGCGGGCGGGTGCCTCGGTCGCCGAGACGGCCGGCCGGAACCTGAAGAAGGCCGTGCTCGAGCTCGGCGGTTCCGACGCGTTCATCGTGCTCGACGACGCCGACCTCGCCTCGACGGCGAAGTCCGCGGCGAAGGCGCGGCTGTCCAACACCGGTCAGGCGTGCAACTCGCCCAAGCGGATGATCGTGTCCGGCGACCGGTTCGACGAGTTCGTCTCGACCGTCGTCGGGGTGTTCGAGTCCGCCCAGGTCGGCGACCCCCTGGACGCGGGTACCCGGGTCGGTCCGCTGTCGTCGGTCGCGGCGCGGGACGGCGTGGTGGCGCAGGTCGCACGCGCGGTCGAGCAGGGCGCGACCCTGCACACCGGCGGGGACGCGGTCGAGGGCGCCGGCGCCTTCATGCGTCCGGCCGTGCTGACCGGCGTCACCAAGGACATGGACGCCTACTCCGAGGAGATCTTCGGCCCGGTCGCCGTGATCTACCGTGTCGACTCCACCGACGAGGCCGTCAAGCTCGCCAACGACGTCGCGTTCGGGCTCAGCGGCTCGGTGTGGGGTGCCGACATCGACCGTGCCCAGCAGATCGCCGACCAGCTCGAGGTGGGGATGGCCTACGTCAACGAGCACGGCACGACGCTGCCCGGCCTGCCCTTCGGTGGTGTGAAGCGCTCCGGCTTCGGACGCGAGCTCGGCCGGTGGGGCATGGGGGAGTTCGTCAACACCCGCCTGCGTCGCACGTCCAAGAGCCCGAACTGATCCGAACTGCCCGTCGGCCGCGGGCAGGGTGACGTCCTCACCGGCGAACCCACCGGGTCGGCCTGCAGCCGCCGACGAGCGGGCGGGACCGTCCCGGTGCGTACGGTGGGGACATGGGCATCCTGGGAGAGCTGTTCCCGCGGCCGAAGACGCACGACGACTCCGACGCGGCGGCCGACGGGCAGAAGTTCCGGATCGGGCCGATCGACCTGGACTCCGGTGTCGTGCAGCTGCAGCCGGCCCGCCCGGTGGAAGCGGCGGACGACGAGCCCGACCCCGGCCGCTGACGGCCGCTCCGTCCCTCAGGGGCTGCGCAGCTGGTCCGCGCGTACCCAGGTGGCGTGGAAGCCCAGCGGCACCCGCTGCGGCAGGAGCACCCGCGCGACCGGGCCGGCGGCCAGGTCCGAGGCGTCCAGGATCTCGACCTCCGAACGTCCGTCGCGCTCGTCGGTGACGAACGAGACGAGGTAGCCGTCGTCGTCCCCGGTACCACCCTCGCGCGGGGCGAACGGGGCCTCGCTGCCGAAGCGTCCCGGCCCGAAGAAGTGGTCCTGGCGCTCGCCGGTGACCCGGTCCCGGCGCAGCAGCCCGTCGAACCGGACGGTCTCGTGCTCGGCGATGTGCACGCCGTAGGAGTAGCGGTACCCGGCCCCTGATCCCTGGGCCCGGGTGTCGACCGACGGGAACTCGGTGTTGGCGTCGTCGAGCTGCGTCTCGGTGGTGGCGCCGGTGTCCAGGTCGAACACGTAGCGGTGCAGCCGGGCGTCGAGACGCAGGTAGCCGAGCAGCTTGCCGATCGGGCCCGGACGGGTGGGGCGCGGCTCCGGGCGGGTCACCCGGCAGACGTCGAGCACGACCGTGTCGTGCCCGGCCGCGGAGCGCTCCTCGCACGCCCCGACCACGTGGTAGATGTAGCAGGGCTCGGCGTCGAACCAGCGGATCTCCTCGGCGGCGCCGCGGCGGGGGATGACCCCGAACCGGGCCGGCATCGACCGGTCGAAGAACAGCTTGTGCCGGCCCTTGCGGGCGGCGTCGGGGTCGGCGACCAGCGGCAGGTCCATCAGCACCGAGTAGTTCTCGGTGATCGCCATGTCGTGCGGCATCCGCGGTCCGGGCAGATCGATCGCGACCTCGTGCTCGATCGCCCCGGACGCCCCGACGACGCCGTAGCGCAGCAGCGGGCTCCGTGCGCCGTAGTCGAACCACATCAGCTCGCCGGTGTGCTCGTCGAGCTTCGGGTGCGCCATCACGTCGCCGTGCAGGGTGTCCAGGAACGTCTCCGCGCCGAGTGTCTCCAGCGAGAGCGGGTCCATCGACATCGGCCCCCCGCACAGGTACCAGGTGGCCAGTACCCGTCCGCGGTGGAACGTCAGGTCGGTGTTCGCGGTGTCCTTGTAGGGCAGGCCGCGCGCGGTGCCCACCGGGTTGCCGGCCGGCGGCTCGACCACCCCGGCCCACAGCGGGTGCCCGGCGGCCTCCTCACGGGACAGGCCGCGGGTACGGACGTAGCGGTTGCGGTAGCGGGCGGTGCCGTCCTCGAACGACATCGCGTGCACCATGCCGTCGCCGTCGAACCAGTGGTAGCGGCCGGTCACGTCGAACCGCGGGTTCGGGCCGTTGCGCAGGTAGACGCCGTTCAGGTCGCGCGGGATCTCTCCGACGACCTCGAGATCGTCGGCGGTGATCTCGTCGCGCACCGGGGCGAAGATGCCCATCAGGTACGGGTTCGGCTCGTCGGGCCGCCGGCCGGTGCCCTGTGCGCGTTCCTCGACGTCGGTCACGTCGCTCGCCCCCGGTCGGAGAAGTACGTCGCGCGGGACGGAGAACACTCGACCGGCGCGGCGGCGACCTCCCCCTCTTTCCGGCCGTCGCCGGCGCCGGCCGACTGCTCCGTGGATCGAACCCCCCTGTCGATCCACCCCTGCCGAGGCAGGCCCGCATCGAAACGGTGCAGCCCTACCGGGCGAGTCCTTCGATCGTGAACTTCGATCGGCAGAGCCAGGGTCGACGGTACGATCATGAGCGGGTTTGGTCAAGTGGAACGGGGTGGGCGAGCGGGTGGAGCGGGAGGAGATGAGCAGCGGGGGCATGGGCACCGTCGGGCGGACGCTCGGGGTGCTCGCCGACACCTGGACGTTGCTGATCCTGCAGCGCGCCTTCCTCGGGGTCCGCCGCTACGCCGGCTGGCGGGAGACCCTCAACATCTCCGACGCCACGCTGACCGCGCGCCTGCGCTCGCTCACCGAGGACGGCCTGCTGCAGACGCGTCCGTACCGGGAGGGCGGGCGCCCGCGGCTGGAGTACCGGCTCACCGAGCGGGGCCTGGACACCTGGCGGCTGCTGCTGGCCACCTGGGCCTGGGAGCGGTCCTGGGTGCCGCGTGAGGTCCCGCTGCCCGACATCGTGCACCGCGAGTGCGGGCGGGCCACCGACGTCGTCCTGTGCTGTGCGCAGTGCGGCGCGCCGGTCGGGCCGCAGGACACCTCGGTGAGCATCCGCGGTGCGGTGGCCGGACGGGGCGGGCTCGCGAGGGTGCACCCGCGTCGCACCCGCGGGCGGCTGCCGGAGGACCCGTTGTCGCTGCTCCCCGGCTCGATGGAGATCATCGGCGATCGGTGGGGGGCGACCGTGCTGGGTGCCTGCCTGGTCGGGGTGCGGACGTTCACCGACTTCGAGGCGCAACTGTCGATCTCGCCGGAGGTGCTCACCGACCGGCTGCGCCGGTTCGTCGAGCTCGGGATCGTGGTGCGCACCGGGGACGCCGGCTACCGGCTGACCGACAAGGGCCGGGCCGCGTTCGGGATCCACGCGTGCCTGGTCGAGTGGGCCAACCGCTGGCAGGCCGCGGACGGCGCCCCGGTCGACCTCGAGATCCGGCACCGCGCCTGCGACCACCCGCTGCGCCTGCAGCTGAACTGCTCCGGGTGCGGGGTCGCGTTCACCCGCACCGCCGTCGCGCCGCCCAGTGCCCCGTCGCGGGCGGTGGCGCCGTAACCGGCTGTCGGACGGGCGGGTCAGGTGGGGACAATGGGGTCATGACCGAGGCCTCCTCCCCCCGCCCCCGGGTGCTCTCCGGGATCCAGCCGACCGCCGACTCGTTCACACTCGGCAACTACCTGGGCGCGTTGCGGCAGTGGGTGGCCCTGCAGGACGACCACGACGCGTTCTACTGCGTCGTCGACCTGCACGCGATCACGGTCGAGCACGACCCGGCGCTGCTGCGCGAGCGCACCCGGGTCGCCGCGGCCCAGCTGCTCTCGATCGGGCTGGACCCGCAGCGGTGCTCGCTGTTCGTGCAGTCGCACGTCCCCGAGCACGCCCGCCTGAGCTGGGTGCTGGAGTGCATGACCGGGTTCGGCGAGGCCGGCCGGATGACCCAGTTCAAGGACAAGGCCGCGCGCCAGGGCACCGACCGGGCCACCGTCGGGCTGTTCACCTACCCGGTCCTGCAGGCCGCGGACATCCTCCTCTACCAGGCCGACCGGGTCCCGGTGGGCGAGGACCAGCGCCAGCACCTGGAGCTGACCCGCAACCTGGCCCAGCGGTTCAACACGCGCTTCGGCGAGACGTTCACCGTGCCCGAGCCGTACATCCCGCGCGAGACCGCGAAGATCTACGACCTGCAGACGCCGGACAAACAGATGTCGAAGTCGCTGCCCGGAAACGGCTGCGTGTACCTGCTCGACGAGCCGAAGGCCACCGCGAAGAAGATCAGGTCGGCGGTCACCGACACCGGCCGCGAGGTCGTGTTCGACCCGGAGAACAAGGCGGGCGTGTCCAACCTGCTGACGATCCTCTCGGCGCTGACCGGCCGTCCGGTGCCCGAGCTGGAGGGCGAGTTCGCCGGCCGCGGGTACGGCGACCTCAAGGGGGAGGTCGCCACGGTCGTCACCGACACCGTCGGGCCGGTCCAGAAGCAGGTCCGGGAGTACCTCGACGACCCGGCCGAGCTGGACCGCCTGCTCGCCCGCGGCGCCACCCGGGCGCGTGAGGTCGCCGGCGCGACATTGACGCAGGTTCACGAGAGGATCGGGTTCCTACCGCCGACCGGATGACCCTGGGGGACCGCCGTGGCCACCGACACGAAGCCGGGTGCGAGGCTCGAGCACGAGTCCGACGACACCGGTGACGCCGAGCCGACGGCGTTGGAGAAGGCCCGTGAGCGCTATCCCTGGCTCGACCACATGGTCCGGGCCGGGGCCCGCTACACGGAGAACCACGGCGACCACTACGCCGCCGCGATCACCTACTTCTCCATCCTGGCGCTGGTGCCGCTGCTGATGGTGGCCTTCGCCGTCGCCGGGTTCGTCCTGCGCGGGTCACCCGACCTCCTGCAGCGGTTGCAGGCGGGGATCACCGAATCCGCGCCCGGCGGCATCGGCGAGCTGCTCGGCAGCGTCGTGACCACCGCGACCACCCAGGCCGGTGCGATCGGTGCGATCGGCCTGCTCGGCGCGCTCTACTCCGGCATCGGGTGGATGAGCAACCTGCGCGAGGCGTTGTCCGAGCAGTGGGGCCAGCGCGACGACGCCCCACCGATGCTCAAGCGCCTGGGCTTCGACCTGCTCGCGCTCATCGGTCTCGGGCTGGCGCTGGTCGCGTCGTTCGCGATCTCCGCGGTCGGCGGGTCGCTCGGGGAGTTCCTGCTCGGGCTGGTCGGGCTCGGCGACGTCGGGTGGGCCCGGTTCCTGCTGTTCGTGGGCACGCTCGTGCTCGGCCTGGCCGCGAACTGGCTGGTCTTCCTCTGGGTGATCGCCCGCCTGCCGCGGGAGCCGGTCACGCTGCGCAGCGCGATGAAGGCGGCGGTGTTCGGCGCCATCGGGTTCAAGCTGCTGCAGGTCGTGATGGTCTTCTACCTCGGCTCGGTGACCTCCTCGCCGGCCGGCGCCGCGTTCGGCGGCATCCTGGGCCTGCTGGTGTTCATCTTCTTCACGTCCCGTTTCCTGCTGTTCGTCACGGCCTGGGCCGCGAGCGCGGACGAGGACGACTACGACCCGCGCGAGATCCCGTCGCCCGCGGTGATCCGGCCGCAGTACGTGGTCCGCGAGGGCCCCGGAGCCCTCGCCACCGCCGGCCTGGTCGGAGCCGGGGTCGTCACCGGCCTGCTCGGCCTGCGCGCCTTCGGCGCCCGCCGCCGCCGAACCTGACCCACCGGCCCCTTCGCGGCCCACCGTTCCGATCCGCACCCCTTCCGTCGATCCGCACCCTCTGCAGGAGGTGCGAACGACCGGGAGGGGTGCGGATCCGGTTGTCCCCAACCTGGTCGGGCCGTCCACAGGAGCGGTCTTCGTCCGTGCGGGTCACTGCGGCGGGGTCAGGGTGGGGCATGGACTGGATCCGGGGTGACGCGCCGGTCGGGCGGGCCGAGCTGGTGGCCGGCGGGGTGAGCGACGCGGAGCTGCGCCGGGCCCACCGGGACGGGACGGTGCTCCGGCCGTGCCGGGGGGCCTACCTCGCGGTCGACGACGACCGCGCCGTCGACCCGGTGTGGCGCTACACCGTCCGGGTGCGAGCCGTCGCCGCCCACCTGTCGTCGGACGCCGTCGTGAGTCACCAGTCGGCGGCCGCCCTGCACGGGCTGTGGCTCTGGAAGGTCCCGCTCGACCGGGTACACGTGGTCCGCGACCGGGACCACGGTGGCCGGCGGACCCGGAGCCTGCACGTCCATCCGGCGCCACTGGCCCCGGACGAGATCGTCGAGGTGCAGGGCCTGGCCGTCACCTCCGTCGCGCGCACCGTCGCCGACCTGGCCCGGACCGTGCCGTTCGAGCAGGCCGTCGTGGCGGCCGACTCCGCGCTACGGCCCGGCAGGGAGGGGCTCACCGTCACCCGGCCGGACCTGCTCACGGCGGTCCGGGACGGGCGCGGACGGACCGGGAACGCCGCCGCCGAACGGGTCGCCCGGTTCGCCGACGGGGCCGCCACCGGGGTGCCCGAGTCGCGCAGCCGGGTCGCGGTCCACCGGGCGGGACTCCCACCACCGGTGCAGCAGCGGCACGTCCACGACGGGTTCGGCGGCTGGTTGGCGACGGTCGACTTCTGGTGGGACGGAGCACCGTCGGTCGTCGGGGAGTTCGACGGGAAGGCCAAGTACGGCCGCTCCCTGCGTGCCGGCCGCAGCGAGGGCGACGCGGTGTTCGAGGAGAAGGTTCGCGAGGACCTGCTGCGCGCGGAGAACCTGGCCGTCGTCCGCTGGACCTGGCGCGACCTCGACGATTTCGCGCCCACGGCCCGCCGTCTGGCCGCCGCGCTCCGGATCCGCTGAGCCGGGCCGCGTCGACTCCGCCACATCCCGATCCGCACCCCTGGCAGCCGTCCGCACCTCCTGCAGGGGGTGCGGATCGACTGGGAGGGGTGCGGATCGGGGGCAGCGGGCGGATCGGGGGCAGCGGGCCCGGCTCGTGCGTCAGCCGCGGCGCCGTCTCAGGGCCAGGACCGTGCCGGCCAGGAGGACCGCCACGACCGCGAGGGCGCCCACGATGAGGGCCACCGCCGGGCCCGCGGGCGCGGGGCCGTCGGCGGGACGAGCAGGCGGGCCCGTGGCCGGGTCCGCCGTGCCGGGTGTCGCGGTGCTGGGTGCGGAGGCGCCACCCGGCGCGACGGTGCCGGGCTCGACGAGCGTGCCGACCGGTGCGGCCGTGCGGGGGACGGCGAATCCCCAGTCCAGCAGCGTGCGGGCGGAGTCGACCATCCGGACCGGGCGTTGCTCCCCGCGCACCAGCACCACGACCAGACGGCGACCGCCGCGGTCCACCGCCCCGACGAACGTGTGCCGCGCGGCGTCGGTGAAACCGGTCTTGCCGCCGATCGTGCCCGGTGTGCCCAGCAGCGGGTTGTCGTTGGCGAGCAGGAAGCCGGGCTTGCCGCCGAAGCCGGGGAACGGGGCGGTGCGCGTCAGCATCAGCCGGGCGATCTGCGGACGGGCCACCGCGGCGCGGAACGCCAGCGCCAGGTCGTACGCCGAGGAGGACATTCCGGGGCCGTCGAGCCCGGACGGGGTCGCCGGCCGCGTGTCCATCGCACCCAGCGAGCGGGCGGTGTCCTGCACCGCGGCGAGCGTCGCCGGGGTGCCGCCGAGCGTCCGGGCCAGCGCCGAGGCGGTGTCGTTGCCCGAGTCGAGGAGCAGCCCGGTCAGCAGCTGCGCGACGGTGTAGCGACCGCCGGGGCCGATCCCGGCCCGGCTGCCGTCGATGTTCGCGTCCTCGGCGGTGGCCGTGACGACCCGGGCCGGGTCCAGCCGCGACGTCGCGACCAGCGCGGTGAACAGCTTGAGCAACGACGCCGGGCGGTGACGGGCGTGCGGTGCGCGGACGGCGAGCACGGCGCCGGAGTCGAGGTCGGCCACGACGTAGCTCGCGATCCCGACCGGTGGCGGTGGCGCGGCGCCGGACGCGTGGGCGTCGGCGCAGGTACCCATGCCCGGGCCGCCGACCGGCTCGGCCGGTACCGGCAGCGGCTGCGGTGCCCCCGGGACGAGCTCCTCCTGCGCGGGCGGGCCCGGTGGCACGAGCTGGCCGGGGCACGCCGCCCGTCCGGCGCGCTCGGCCCGCTCGGGCGCGGTCACCGGCGCGGTCGCCGACGCGGTCGCCACGCCGACCGGGCCCGCGACCGGGGAGGTCGGCACGAACAGCACCGCGACGAGTAGCGCGAGGGTGATCACGGTCGCGGTCGGGGCCAGCGTCCGGACGGGGTGCTCGGGGCCGGGCACGGCCGCGGGGTCAGGCGCTGCGTTCGGCGGCCGAGCGGACGGCGTCGAGGGTCCGGCGCATCCCCTCGACCATCATGGCCTCGCGGTCCCGGCCGAGCAGACCGCTCTTCTGCAAGGCCTTGACCAGCGGGTTAGTCGTCCCGACGCTCTCCCGCCAGTGCGTGACCCGGGTGCCGTCGCCGTCCGGCTCCAGGATCCAGCCCCACGCCGTGGCGCTCTCGCCGACGACGAAGGTGAACCGCGACGACGGCTCGCACTCGGTGACCCGGCAGTGCGTCGACCAGCGGATCCGGCCGTGCCGGTTGCTGCCCACGAACCGGGCGCCCGCGGCCGGGCCGGTCGCGCCGCCCCGCCACCGCCCGCCGGTCGTCTCCGGACTCCACTCGCCCATCCGTGTGATGTCGGAGACCATCCGCCACACCTGCTCCGGAGGGCTCGCGATCGTCGTGCTCGCCTGGTCCATCGCTCCACCCCGTCCTGCCGCACCGTGCTTACGCCGATCGGACGTTACCTCCCGATCGGCCCGCCGCCGGTCGGGACCGGCGATGTCGGGCAACGGTCATCCGCCGGTCGCCTGCGCATCGTGGCCGCGTCGCCTGCGCCGCGCAGCATCGGCACCCATGTTCGTCCGACGAATCGCCGTGATCGGAACCGGGTACGTGGGCCTGACGACGGGAGCGTGCCTGGCCTCGCTCGGGCACCACGTGGTGTGCGCCGACATCGACCCCGGCAAGGTCGCCCGGCTGGCCCGCGGTGAGGTGGACATCCTCGAGCCCGGGCTGCCCGAGCTGGTCGGCGAGGGCCTGGACGCGGGCCGCCTGGAGTTCGTGCTCGGCGCCGCGTCGGCGATGGACCGCCCCGGATCGGGCCCGGTCGACGTGGTGTTCCTCTGCCTGCCCACCCCGATGGGCGCCGGCGGCGCGGCGGACCTGGCCGCGGTGCACGCCGTCGCCGCGGAGATCCGGGAGCTGCTGCCGCCCGGCGCCGTCGTGGTGAACAAGTCGACGGTCCCGGTCGGCACCGCGGCCGCGACCGCCTCGATGCTCGGCCGCGACGACGTCGCCGTGGTCAGCAACCCGGAGTTCCTGCGCGAGGGCAGCGCGGTGCACGACTTCCTGCACCCGGACCGGATCGTGGTCGGCGGCGACGACCAGGCCTCGGCGGAGAAGGTGGCGGCGCTCTACATGCGGCTCGGCGCCCCGACCCAGCTCACCGACGCGGCCAGCGCCGAGATGGTCAAGTACGCGGCGAACTGCTTCCTGGCGATGAAGCTGTCCTACGTCAACGCGCTCGCGGACCTGTGCGGGCGGCTCGGTGCCGACGTCGTCGAGG
>NZ_JADQDD010000078.1 GCF_019263595.1 Pseudonocardia sp. KRD291
TGGCGGCCATCGCGAGCACCCCGTCCGGCCAGAAGATGTGCGAGGTGATGAACGGGACCGCGGCGCCGATCAGCAGTACCGACCCGGGCAGCGCCCACCACCGCGCCCGGCGCAGCATCAGGACGGCGACGGCGACCGTGGCCACCAGGTAGGCGCCGGTACCGATGTAGGACAG
Organism: Pseudonocardia sp. KRD291; assembly: GCF_019263595.1. Classification (GTDB taxonomy): domain Bacteria; phylum Actinomycetota; class Actinomycetes; order Mycobacteriales; family Pseudonocardiaceae; genus Pseudonocardia. The sequence continues at coordinate 176 of NZ_JADQDD010000078.1, forward strand.
CCGGTCCCCGACCCGGATCAGTTCGATGATCGACTGCTGGCCCTGCTTCTCGGTGTCGAGCACCAGCCCGGCGCCGATCCCGGCCAGGCAGTCCAGCGCGGTGTAGAAGCAGCCGAACAGGTAGGCGCCGATCTTGCCGATCCAGGCGACCGGACCGCGTTCCTGGCGCAGGAGCACCCACAGCGCGACGCCGAGCAGCGGGAACACCGGGACCAGCGGGACGTGCATGGTCCACCACATGTTCGCGGTGGAGACGTCGAGCACGGTCGGGTGGTCGTAGCCCAGAACGGCCAGCAGCAGCCCGGGGAAGGCCACGACGGCCACGAGAACCCAGCGCACGGCACTCCTCACGTCGGTCGGACCGCCGAAAACGCCCGGACGGGGAGCAAACGGACGGCACAGGACACCGGTGTGCCCGCCGCGCGATCCTCCCGGAGCCGGTGGCCGGCGGCGAACCGGGCCCGTGCTCGGTACCCGGACCCGACCTCTGATCACCCACCCGTGGCGCGGACCTACCCTGGCCCCATGCCGGACACCGTCTCCGAACTGTTCGACCCGCAGGCCTGGCGAGCGGTCGAGGGCTTCGACTTCACCGACATCACCTACCACCGGGCGGTGGACACCGGGGCGGTGCGGATCGCGTTCGACCGGCCCGAGGTGCGCAACGCGTTCCGCCCCGGGACCGTCGACGAGCTCTACACCGCCCTGGAGCACGCCCGCACCAGCCCGGACGTCGGCTGCGTGCTGCTCACCGGCAACGGCCCCTCGCCGCGCGACGGCGGGTGGGCGTTCTGCTCCGGCGGCGACCAGCGCATCCGCGGGCGCTCGGGCTACCAGTACGCCGACGGCGACACCGCCGACACCGTGCAGGCCGGTCGCGCCGGACGGCTGCACATCCTGGAGTGCCAGCGCCTGATCCGGTTCATGCCCAAGATCGTGATCGCGGTCGTGCCGGGCTGGGCCGCCGGCGGCGGACACTCGCTGCACGCCGTCGCCGACCTGACCCTGGCCAGCTCCGAGCACGCGCGCTTCAAGCAGACCGACGCCGACGTCGGCTCCTTCGACGGCGGGTTCGGCTCGGCCTACCTCGCGCGCCAGGTCGGGCAGAAGTTCGCCCGGGAGATCTTCTTCCTCGGCCGCACCTACACCGCGGCGCAGATGCACGACATGGGCGCGGTGAACGCCGTCGTCCCGCACCGCGAGCTGGAGGCGACCGCGCTGCAGTGGGCCCGCGAGGTCAACGGCAAGTCCCCGACCGCGCAGCGGATGCTCAAGTACTCCTTCAACCTGATCGACGACGGCCTGGTCGGCCAGCAGCTCTTCGCCGGCGAGGCGACGCGCCTGGCCTACGCCGCGGACGAGGCCGTCGAGGGCCGCGACGCGTTCCTGGAGAAGCGCGAGCCGGACTGGGCGCCCTACCCCTGGCACTACTGAACGGCTGACGATGAGCCACCGGGAGCCACCCACCGTCCGGTACCGGGGCGCGCCGCCGCCCCGTGTCCGGGTGCGGCGTCTGTGGCGGGGCCCGGTGCTGGCGCTGGTGCTCCTGCTCGCGGCCGTGACCGGGATCTACGTCCTGGTCCGCAGCATCCCCGGCACGCCGGGGTGCACGGTGACGGGCGGCTCGCGGGACGTCACCCTGAGCGTCGAGCAGGCCGGGAACGCGGCCACGATCGCCGGTGTCGGCGCCGCGATGGGAATGCCCGACCACGCCGTCACGGTGGCGCTGGCCACGGTGCTGCAGGAGTCGGGACTGCGCAACCTGCCGGGCGGGGACCGGGACTCGGCCGGGCTGTTCCAGCAGCGACCCAGCCAGGACTGGGGCACCTACGAGCAGGTCACCGACCCGGTCTACGCCTCGCAGGCGTTCTACCGGAAGCTGCGCACCGAGCCGGACTGGCCGACGCTCGACGTCGCCGACGCGGCCCAGCTGATCCAGCGCTCCTTCGACGGGAGCCTCTACGCGCAGTGGGAGCCGCAGGCCACGACGATGGCCGCGGCGCTGACCGGGCAGAACGGGCCGGCACTGACCTGCCACGACCTGCCGGCGACCACGGCGCCGGACGACGTCGCGACGGTCGCGGCGCGTGAGCTCGGCACGGCGGAGCTGAGCGGCCCGCAGGACGGGGTTCGGGGCTGGGAGATCGCGAACTGGCTGGTCGCACACGGGGCGCGGTTCGGGTTGGAGCGGGTGACGTTCGACGGCTGGAGCTGGACCGCGGAGTCCGGCGAGTGGGCCTCGAGCGGCCCCGAGGACGGCCGGCTGTCGCTGCAGCGCGCGCAGGCCGGCGGCTAGGCGAACGGCGAGTGGCAGAGTGGGGCCGGTCCGGGCGGCGGCCCGCCCGGCGGAACGGGTTCAGGGCGGATCGGGTTCAGGGAGGTACGACCGTGAGCGGACGGACGTTGCGGGTGGTCCCGGTCGACGGTTCCCCGCAGGCCGTGGCCGACCTGGTCGCGGCACTGGACGCCGCGACGTCGGGGACCGGGCCCGCCGTGCTGCCGGTGCCGGCCACCGACGCCCCCGCCGCACCGGTCCCGACCGTGCCCGCGGACGTCGCCGTCGTCGTCGCGACGTCGGGGTCGACCGGCGAGCCGAAGTACGTCGCGCTCACCGCGGACGCGTTGCGCGCCTCGGCACGGGCCACCGAGGAGCGTCTCGGCGGACCCGGGCGCTGGCTGCTGACGCTGCCCGCCGAACACGTCGCCGGCATCCAGGTGCTGCTGCGCGCCGTGCTCGCCGGGGCCGAGCCGGTCGTGCAGGACGTCCGCGAGGGCTTCCGCCCGGCCGGGTTCGCCCGGGCCACCGGACGCTTCCCGCACGGCGCGCGGCGCTACACCAGCCTCGTCCCGACCCAGCTCGCCCGGATCCTCGACGACGACGGCGCCGCCCGCCACGCCCTCGGCGGCTACAGCGCGGTGCTGGTCGGCGGTGCGGCCCTGGACGCGGGACTGCGCGCGCGGGCCGAGAGCGCCGGGATCGCCGTCGTCACGACCTACGGGATGAGCGAGACGTGCGGGGGCTGCGTGTACGACGGCGTCCCGCTGGACGGCGTGACGGTGGCGATCGAGCCGACCGGCGCCGACCCGGACACCGGGCGGGTGCTGCTCGGCGGCCCGACCCTGGCCGCCGGCTACCTCGCCGCGGGCCCCGCGGAATCGGCCGCCTTCGACGGCGGGGTCTTCCGCACCGGAGACCTCGGCCGGTGGCGCGACGGGCGGCTGAGCGTGCTCGGCCGGGTCGACGACATGGTCAACACCGGCGGGGAGAAGGTCGCCCCGGCCGCGGTGGAGCGGGCGCTGCTCGCCGTCCCCGGTGTCCGCGGAGCATGCGCGGTCGGCCTGCCGGACACGGAGTGGGGCCAGATCGTCGCGGCGATGGTCGTCGCGGACGAGGAACCCGGTCCGGACGACGACGCGTTGCGCGCCGCCGTGCGCGCCGCCGAGGGCCGCGCCGCCGTCCCCCGGCTGCTGGCGCGGGTCCGGGCGATCCCGGAGCGCGGCATCGGCAAGCCCGACCGGGCGACCGTCGCCCGCGCCCTGCGGGGCGTGCGCACCACCTGATCGCGTCGCGCACACGCCCTGCGACCGGTTGCCGCGCATCCGGCCCACCCGAACCGGTGAGAGGGCCGTACACCCCATAGGGGCGGTGACGCTGCGTTGATTGCCAACTACATCCGCATGAGGTCTGCTGCGACCACTGGCGACACAGGAACACCTGTCGTCACACGAGTCACACCAACCCCCGGGGGTAGCGAGGATGCGGACCAGAATGCGGGCCGGACTGCGCGGAGTCGGCCTGCTCGCCGTGACCGGCGCGCTGGTGGCAGCGGCGGTCTCACCGGCGGCGGCCGAGCCGGCGGCGACCTGGCAGCCCGACCTGTCCGCAGGCGAGGGCACCGGCGTCGTCGTCGAGAGCGGGACGGCCCGGTTCGACGCGGCCACCGCGATCGGAGCGCCGATGGAGGGCCCGGAGGGCGAGACCGAGTCCTCGGCCGACCCGGCCGACGTCGTCCCGACCGGGCTGCTCACGCTCCCGTCCCGGCCGCTGGACCGCCCGGCCACCGAGGTCGACTCGACGCTGGTCACCGACACCGCCCCGGGCTCGACCGCGGGTATCGACGTGCGCGGCAAGCGGGCCGGCGGTGGCTGGACCGAGTGGGTCCCGGCCACCCCGGGCGAGGAGCCGGGCAGCGCGACGACCGAACTGCCCGAGGCCGTGGACGAGGTGCAGGGCCGGATCGTGCTCACCTCGACCGGTGGCGCCCCGCCGGCCGTGCGCGGGGTGACCCTGTCCGCCGCGCCGGCGACGGAGTCGGAGACCGAGTCCGCCCCGATGACCGAGGCCGGGCCGCGCAGCTACTCGGTGTTCGCCACCCGCGAGGGCCTGGTCGGCGGCACCACCGCCAACGGGCACAAGATCGCGAACCGGGACCGGTTCGTGGCGCTGCCGTCGCGGCGCGCGCTGTCCCCGAACGGCCGAAGCGACTACTCGGTGAAGGTCTGCGCGCCGAACGGCAGGTGCGCGTTCGCGCCGGTCTGGGACATCGGCCCGTGGAACACCAAGGACGACTACTGGAACCCGGCGGCGGAGCGGCAGTCGTTCAAGGACCTGCCCCAGGGCGTCCCGCAGGCCCAGGCCGCGTTCCGGAACGGGCACAACGGCGGCAAGGACCAGTTCGGCCGCCGGCCCGCCAACCCGGCCGGGATCGACCTCGGCGACGGCATCTTCTGGGACGCGCTCGGGCTCAAGGACAACTCCCAGGTGCAGGTGGACTACCTGTGGACGGGCTCGGTGCGGCTCTCGACGGTCAGCACCGAGGGCGACGAGGACGAGGTCGACGTGCACGCCGCGCCGGAGGCCGGGGCACCGGTCGTCGGGATCGCCGCGGACAGCGCCGACGTCCCGGTGGAGTGCACGCAGGGCACCGGTGAGCAGGCCTGGCTCCGCGTCGGCGAGGGGCAGTACATCCCGGCGGACGCGGTCGAGTCGGCGCCCACCGACGTCCCCGCATGCGGTCCGGCCGCTCCGGCCGCCCCCGCCGCTCCGGCCGCTCCGGGGGAGAAGGCCGGGGACGCCGTGGCCACCGACCCGCCGGCCGACGCCGCCGGCGACAGGGCGGGCGCGGCACCGACGGGCACGGCCCCGGCCGGGGAGAAGCCCGCCACGGACCCGGCAGACTCCCCCGCCGAGAAGGCGACGCGGAAGTCCACGACCTCCGGCGCACCCGCGACACCCGCCGACCCGACGACGACGGACGAGGCCCCCGCGTCGACGAAGCCGTCGCCACCGGCCGACACGGGCACCCGCCAGGCCGCACCCGGCAGCGGAGCGGCGCAACGCGCCCCGTCCGCCGCAACGCCCTGACCCACCGTCCAGCGTCCCGATCCGGCCGCACTCATGAACCACGAGGTGCGCGCGTCGCTCGTCGTGACGCACGAGTGTCGCCCGACACAAGGGCGCGGGACGGCGGGGACGGATAGGTTTCCCCCGTGGCCACCGTGACGGAATGGGTCGAGGGAGCGCGTCCGCGCACCCTGCCCACCGCGATCTCCCCCGTCCTCGTCGGCACCGGCGCCGCGGTCGGCGCGGGGGCGGTCGCCCCCGGGGCCGCGCTGCTGGCGCTGCTGGTGGCGGTCAGCCTGGTGATCGGCGTCAACTTCGCCAACGACTACTCCGACGGCATCCGCGGCACCGACGACGAGCGGGTCGGCCCGTTGCGGCTGGTCGGGTCCCGGGCGGCGAGCCCGGCCACGGTCAAGACCGCGGCGTTCGGCTGCTTCGGGCTCGCCGCGGTCGCCGGGCTGGTACTGGTCGGGGTGTCCGGGCAGTGGTGGTTGGTCGTCATCGGCGCGCTCTGCATCCTCGGCGCCTGGTACTACACCGGGGGCAGCCGCCCGTACGGCTACGCCGGCCTCGGCGAGGTCGCGGTGTTCGTGTTCTTCGGCCCGGTCGCGGTGCTGGGCACCACGCTCACCCAGAGCGGCGCCGTCGGCGCCGGAGCGCTGATCGGCGCGGTCGGGGCGGGCACCCTGACCTGCGCGGTGCTGGTGGCGAACAACCTGCGCGACATCCCGACCGACCGGATCGCCGGCAAGCGGACCCTCGCGGTGGTGCTCGGCGACCGCGGCACCAGGCTGCTCTACCTGGTGCTGGTAGCGGTGCCGTTCCTGATCACGATCGCCGCGGCGTTCGACCGGCCCGCGCTGCTGTGCGCCCTGCTCGCCCTGCCGCTCGCCGTCGGACCGCTGCGCCGGGTGCTCGGCGGGTCGGACGGGATGGAGCTGATCCCGGCGCTGCGCGACACCGGGTTCCTGCTGCTGGCCTGGTCAGCCGCGACCGCGGTCGGACTCGCCGTCGCCGGCCTCGGCTGAGGCCCCGTCGTCCGGTAGGCGCTCGTCCGGCACGGGCTCGTCCGGCGCGCGCTCGCCGCGCAGCTGCGCCCGCAACGAGTCCCGCTCGGCCCCGCGGCGCGCGGTCTTGGCCGCGATCGCCCGGTCCAGCCGGGCCCGCAGACCGCGGAACAGCACCATCGACAACGGCAGCCCCACGACCAGGCCGATCAGGATGCCCAGCAGCAACGGCACCCCGGCCAGCGCCAGCAGCACCGCGACGACGGCGACGATCCCGAGTCGGGCCAGCGCGTAGAGCGCCACGGTCGCGGCCAGACCCGGTTCCCGCCCACGCTGCGGCGCGGCGGTGGAGGATGGAGGGGTCGGTGCGGTCATGCATCGAGCCTACGTCTCGGCCCGGCACCGGCCCCCGTAGCGCCTTGCGGCGGGACGGCTCGGCGCGCCCGGCCCGTCCCTCTCGTCCGGTTCCGGCGACTCGCACGTTTTGCCCTTTAAGAACCCTTTACCTCCGGACAACCGTTCGAGTACCCGGGGTCTGAGGTGTCACGATGGCCCGGAACACGACGAACCGTGACCCCTTCGGGAGGACGACATGGCAGCTCCGACGCAGGCACCAGAGCGACTGCTGACCCCGGGCGAGGTCGCGACCCTGTTCCGGGTGGACCCCAAGACCGTGACCCGCTGGGCCTCGGCCGGCCGGATCGGTTCGATCCGCACGCCCGGCGGCCACCGCCGCTTCCGCGAGTCCGAGGTCCGCGGCCTGCTCGCCGACCTGACCAGCGAGGCGACGCTCGCCCACTGACGTGCACCCCGACCCGACCGGGTGAGGCGGCCTCGCGCACCTCACCCGGGCATCAGGCCACCTCCGCTACTGTTGGCAGCGGAGGTGGCCTGATGCTTTTTCTGTTCGTGTTGCTCGGTGCCGCGGTCTTCGCAGTCGTGTTGTGGAGGACGCTCAAGGCCGAGCAGATGGTGACCGACCCCTCGCAGAGCCCGGAGATGCCCTGGGGCGGTGTGTCCCGTCCCGCGAAGCCGCGGGCCAGCGGACCGGACGACGACCCGGAGTTCCTCAAGCAGCTCGACGAGAAGGTCCGCGGCCACGAGGACCCGCCCGCCGCGACGTGACGCGGGTCTCCCCCGTTCCCCGGCCGGGAGCGCCCGCCGGGGCACGGGGAAGGTAAAGGATCTACGAAGGGAAACCGTCCGCCACGGACGCGGCGAGCTCGAGCAGCGCCGTCCGGGTGTGCGGCTCCAGCCGGTCCAGGTCGATCTCCGCGCCCTCCTCCAGGTGCCCGTCGAACGGCACCCGCACCACCGCCCGGCAGCGCCCGGCGAAGTGCTCCGCGACCCGGTCCAGGTCGACCCCGCTGCCCGCCCGCCGGTGCACCGTGTTGATCACGACGACGGCGTTGCGCACCAGGTCCCCGTTGCCGTGCGCGTCCAGCCAGTCCAGCGTCGCCGAGGCACTGCGGGCACCGTCGATCGAGCCGGACGAGACGATCACGAGCTGGTCGGCCATGCCCAGAACGCCGTACATCGCCGAGTGCATCAGCCCGGTGCCGCAGTCGGTGAGCACCAGGTTGTAGAAGTGCTCCAGCAGGTCCACCGCCTGGCGGTAGTCGCCCTCGCTGAACGCCTCGGACACGGCCGGGTCCTGCTCGCTGGCCAGCACCTCCAGCCGCGAGGAGCCCTGTGAGGTGTAGGCGCGCACGTCGGTGTAGCGGCGGACGCGCTGCGAGTCGCGCAGCAGGTGCCGCACGGTGGCCGTGGTCTCCAGCGGGATCTTCTGGCTGAGCGTGCCGCGGTCGGGGTTGGCGTCGACGGCGACCACCCGGTCGCCGCGCTGCGAGGCGAACGTCGCGCCCAGCGTCGCGGTGATCGTCGTCTTGCCGACGCCTCCCTTGAGGCTCAGCATCGCGATCTTGTGGGCGCTGAGCAGCGGCTTGTTCACCCGCACGGTCAGCTCGCGCTCGCGGACGTCGGCCGGGCTCTCGCCGGGGTTGAGGTAGCCGCGGGAGAGCACGTAGACGGCGCGGCGCCACCCGGTCCGCGGCGGCCGGCGGGTGGTGCGCAGCAACCGGGCCGAGGCCAGGTCGACGTCCATGCCGCCGTTCTCGCTGCGCCTGCGCTGCGCGTCCCGGGTCTCGACGGCCTCGGGCGCGGTCCAGCGCGCACGCTCGGCGCGGGAGGCGCGGGAGGCGCGGGCGGAGCCCTCGGGTGCCTCCGCCGTGGCGGCGGCCCGGTCGGTGCCGGGCCGTGGCTCGTTCCCGGCCGGGCCGGACGGCAGTGCGTCCGACGGCGGGACGGCACCGGCTGCGGGGTCCCCGTCCGGGGCCGGCCGGGCCGACGGCGACGGGCGGCGGGCGACCGAGCGCCGCCACACCACGCCCGGGCTGTCGTCCGGCTCGGGGCCGCGCGCGGGCGGGACCTGCGCGACCGCGTCGTCGGCCGTCTGCTCGGTGACCGGCGCGGAATCCTGCGCGCGACGTGCGGACTCGGCCGCGCCGGCCTCCCGCGCCGCGCGGGCGCGATCGGCCTCCTCCCGCGCCGCGCGGGCGCGCTCCTGCTCGGCCTGCGCGCGGGCGCGCTCCTGCTCGTGCTCGTCCTCGGCGGCCCGGGCGGCGGCCTCGCGGCTCTCCCGGTCCTGACGACGGGTCGGCGCCTGCGCCTCCTGCGGCGGGGCCGCGGCCCGGACCGCGCTCAGGTCCAGCCCGGACGGCGGGGTGGACGGGTCGATCTCGGAGACCAGGTCGTCGTCGACGTCCGGGAGCTCGGCCCCCCACGCCAGGCCCCCGGGCGGGGTGCGGGTGCCGGTGGCCGCGGAGCCCCGCTCGGGCGGCCGCTCCGACCCGCCGGGCCCCGCAGGCGTCCCGGGCCCGCCGGCGCGCCGGAGCCGGCGGCGGGGACGTGACTGCGGTTCCGCTGCGCCCCACCGTTCACGCACGTAACGGCCCACGGATCCGTCGGGCTGCTCGTCGGGCACAGGCTCACTCACGTCGTCCGACGGTAGTCGCACGGCGGGCAGCGGTCGAGCAGGCTCACAACCCCGCGTACGAGTGCAGCCCGGCGACCACCATGTTGATGAAGAACAGGTTGAACAGGATCGTGGCGAAACCGGCCGCGTTGATCCACGCAGCGCGAGTCGTACGCCATCCGGCGGTCGCCCGGGCGTGCAGGTAGGCCGCATAGATCACCCATGCGACGAACGCCACCGTCTCCTTCGGGTCCCACCCCCAGAACCGTCCCCAGGCGGCTTCGGCCCAGATCGCGCCGCAGATCACCGCGAACGTGTAGATCGGGAACCCGACGACCGTGACCCGGTAGGCGATGCGGTCCAGGACGTCGGCCGAGGGCAGCCTGGCGACCAGCCGCGCCGGTCGGCCGGAGCGCCGCATCAGGAACAGCACGCTCGCCACGCCGGGTACGAGCAGCAGCCCGGACCCGAGTGTGATCGTGGTCACGTGAATGATCAGCCAGTAGGACTGCAGCGCGGGCACCACCGGCGCCGCCTGCGCGTAGAGCACGGTGCCGGCCAGGAACATCAGGATCAGCACCGGGGCGAGCACGAACACCCCGACCGTGCGGATCGTCGGGATCCGGCGCAGCGCGACCAGCCAGGACACCAGCGCCAGCAGGCACAGCGCCGAGGTGAACTCGTACATGTTGCCCAGCGGCCACCGCGAGACGGCCAGGCCGCGGGCGACCATCGAGGCCAGGTGCACCAGGACGCCGAGGACGGTCAGCGAGACCGCCATCCGCCCGTAGCGGTCGGCCCGGCTGCGCCGCCCGCGCACGCTCTCGTCCGACGTCGCGGAGTCGTCGCCGACGGGGCCGACCGTGACCCCCTCCGGCGGGGTGGCCACGGCGACCGAACCGGATCCCGACGCGGAGCCGGCGCCGGCGGCCACCGGCGCGGCGGCGCGCAGGCTCGGCGACCGGCCGACCACGTACTCCGCGGCGTGCACCAGCAGGGCGATCAGGTAGACGACCACCGCCCCCTGGAACAGCCGGTCGCTCCACAGCGACATGATCGGATCGACGAGCATGCGACTCAACCGTCCTTCTTCTGGGTGTCCCCGTGCGAGATGTCTGTGTCGTGCCCCGGGCGCAGGAGCTCGGCCGCGACCCGGTCGAACTCCTCGCCGTAGCCGGCCCGGTCGGTGCGCGCGAGACCGCCGATCTGCACCCGGCTCCCGGTCCCGGACCCGACGACCCGCACCCAGAACCGCCGCCGCCGGATCGACAGCGACACGGCCAGGCCGCCCACCATCGTGACGGCGAAGACCAGCACCCACAGCTGTCCGGGGTCGTGCCCGACCTGCAGGTTCACCCAGGACCCGACGCCGTCGAACCGCACCACCGTGCCGTCGTCGAGGCGCGTGGTCTGGCCCGGGGCGAGGTCGGCCCGGGCCACGCTGCGCAGCTCGCCGGAGTCGACCTTCGCCTGGTCCACCGTGAAGATCGACTGACCACGGCCGTCGTCGATGCCGAGGTCGCCGCGCATCACGTTCAGCTCGACGACCGGGTTGCGCAGGCCGGGGTAGGCCGAGGCGAGGTCGCCCTCGGTGTCCAGGGCGGCGGTGGGAGCGAACGTGCCGGTCAGCGCCAGCTGGCTGTTCGTGCGCTGCACGGGGTCGGTGACACCCGGCCGCTCGAACTTCGTGGCGCCCTCGGCGAGCTGGGTGGAGCGGTCGACCGGGCGCCACTGGATCTCGCCGCTGCGCGTGGTGCCGTCCGGCCAGGTCACGGTGAACTGCGGCGAGTAGCCGTAGCCGGTCAGGTAGACGCGGTCGCCCCCGGTGCGCAGGGGGTGGTTGACCGAGATCGTGTCCGGGCGCCAGGTCGTCGTGCCCGCGTCGAGGTCCTCGCCGGACTGGTAGCCGAGGTCGGCGGAGAACGTCGAGGGCTGGCCGTTGGGAAGGTAGGAGGCGTCGAACCGGTCGACCTTGACGCAGAACGGGTTCAGCTCGGTGCCGTCGACCTGCAGGCCGGCCCGGAACGAGTCGTAGCCCAGGATCGAGGTGTTGCAGAACTCGCTGCCGTCGGCGAGCACGATGACGTCGCCCTCGTAGCCGTAGATCTTGCCGCCGGCGAACCCGATCAGCAGCCCGATCAGGCTCAGGTGGAAGACCAGGTTGCCGGTCTCGCGCAGGTAGCCGCGCTCGGCCGAGACCGTGCGGACGCCGCCGGGCTCGGACCGCTCGATCCGGCGCCAGCCGCGCAGGCGGGTCCGGGTGCGGGCGAGGAACGCCTCGACGTCCTCGGCGACGTCGCCCTCGTCGTGGTGCGGCAGCCGGGCGAGGTTGCGCGGCGTCGCCACCGGCGCGGCGCGCGCCCCCCGGTAGTACTCCAGCGCCCGGGGCAGCACGCAGCCGACCAGCGAGATCATCAGAAGCAGGTAGATCGCCGCGAACCAGGTGCTGGCGAACACCTCGAACGCGCCGAGCGTGTCCAGGATCGGCGCGAGCGTCGGGTGGTCGGTGAAGTACTGGTCGACCAGGCTCTGGTTCAGCGAGCGCTGCGGCAGCAGCGCACCCGGGAGCGCGGCCAGCGCCAGCAGGAACAGCAGCACCAGGGCGGTGCGCATGCTGGTCAGGCCGCGCCAGGTGTTGCGCAGGAACGCGAGCGCCCCGCGCAGCCGTCCGCCGCGCCCGCCGCCGCCGGGCGACGGCTCGTCGAGCCCGCCCGAGCGGGTCTCGGGGGGCTGCGGCGGCGCGGTCGGCGGGGAGCTCATCAGATCGGCGGGGTGAATCCGGAGATGGCGACCTGCAGCTGGGCCAGCAGCCCGCCCCACAGCCCGCTGACGAGCAGGACCCCGACCAGAACCAACATCGCGCCCCCGACGATCTGGATCGTGCGGGTGTGCCGGCGCAGCCGGTCCAGCGCCGTCACCGCCCGGGTCGCCCCGAGCGCGATCACGACGAACGGCAGCCCGAGCCCGGCGCAGTAGGCCAGCGTGAGCACGACCCCGCGCAGCGACCCGCCGCCGGTGCCCGCGGCGACGGCGATCACCCCGGCCAGCGTCGGGCCGATGCACGGCACCCAGCCCAGGCCGAACACCGCGCCGAGCAGCGGCGCTCCCCACAGCCCGGCGCGCGGCACCCAGTGCACGCGACGCTCGTTGCGCAGGATCGGCACCAGACCGGCGAACGCCAGGCCCATCACGATCATCACGACGCCGCCGATGCGCTGCAGCAGGACCTCGTTGCGCACCAGGGCGTCGGAGAGCCACACGACGCCGACCAGGATCGCGCCGAAGACCACGGTGAACCCGGCGACGAACAGCAACGCCGCACCGGCGACCCGCCACCGGCCGTCATCGCGGACGGCCTGCCCGGCGCTCGCAGCCGGCTCCGGCCCGATGGCGCCGTCCGGCGACGCGGAGACTCCCGCGGGCACCCGCGCGGCGCGGCGGCGCGCCTCCTGCGGGGTGACCGGCGGTGCCTCGGCACCGACCAGCCCGGCGAGGTAGGCGAGGTATCCCGGCACCAGCGGCACCACGCACGGCGAGGCGAAGCTCACGAGCCCGGCCAGCACGGCCACGGCCGCTGCCACCAGCAGCGGACCCGAGATCGCGAGCGTGGTCGAGGCGTCCATCATCGACCAGGGTAGGCCCGCGTCGAGGCCGGTCGCGCGTCGGGTTCTACATCGTGTAGTGGAACTGCGGGCACGGTCGTCTACGGCGCCGGTGCGGTGGCGGCGGGCTCGGCGGCCAGACGCCCGACGAGCGGCATCAGGTCCGAGGCGCCGACCGGGAGCAGGAACACCGCCGCGACCCGGTGCGCCCGGTCCAGGACGATCGTCGACGGCACCACGTTGCGCGGGTAGCCCGCCAGCGCGGTCAGCGTGCGACCGGGGAAGTCGTAGATCGAGTCGTAGGTCAGGCCGCGGTCGCGGACGAAGTCCTGTGCGGCCTGGCGGTCGTCGCGGACGTCGACGCCGAGGACCGCGGTGTCGCGCGCGTTCGTCGCGACGTACTGCAGCTCCGGTGCCTCGGTCCGGCACGGCCCGCACCAGGAACCCCACAGGTTGAGCACCACGACCTTGCCCGGGTAGCTGTCCACCCCGACCCGGGTGCCGGGACGCAGCAGGCTGTCCCCGGCCAGGTCGCTGATGCGCCCGCGCGACGCGGGCGGGTCGTAGGTGATCCGGGTCTGCCCGCCGGGCGCGACGAACTGGAACTCGCCGTCGGAGTCGACGGCGTCCTTGCTGGTCGAGCAGCCCGCGACGAGCAACATCACGGCGAGGACGGCGGCCAGCACCCGCCGCGCCCGCACCCCACCCGCCGGTCTCATGCCCCGGTCACCGTCGCCGCGCTGGAGCCTGCCGGCTCGGAGTAGCGCAGCCCCGTCATCCGGGCGCCGGTGAACTCGACGCTGGTCAGCGACGCGAGCGCGCACCGGCGCCGGCGCGGGTCGTGCCACAGCCGCTGCCCGAGCAGGTAGCGCCGCGCGGTCCAGACCGGCAGCTGGTGCGACACGCAGACGACCTCGCGTCCGGGCGCGAGCGCCCGCGCGGCGTGCACCGCGCCGAGCATCCGGTGCGCGATCCGCAAATAGGGCTCGCCCCAGGACGGGGTGAACGGGTCGCGCAGCAGCCGCCACCGCGACGGATGGCGCAGCGCGCCGTCGCCGACGCCGAAGCGCTCGCCCTCGAACGCGTTGCCGGCCTCGATCAGGCCGTCGTCGGTGCCGATCTCCACGCCGTGCTCGGCCGCGATCGGCCCGGCGGTCTGCTGGGCGCGCAGCAGCGGGGAGGCCACCACGGCCGCGACGTCCCGGCCGGCCAGCGCCTCGGCGACGGTCTTGGCCTGGGCCTCGCCGCGGTCGGAGAGCGCGAAGCCGGGCAGCCGGCCGTAGAGGACGCCGTCCGGGTTGTGCACCTCCCCGTGGCGCAGCAGGTGCACCACGGTGACCGGGCCGGTCGCCTGCGGGGTGCTCACGCCGAGGGCTCCACGGCGGCCGCGGCGGCCCGCGCGGCGTCCGGCAGCGCGGCCTCGATCTCGGCGAACGCGTCGTCGTCGAGGGCGGTGCTGACGAAGAACGCCTCGAACGCGCTGGGCGGCGGGTAGATGCCGCGGGCGAGCAGGGCGTGGAAGAACGCCGGGTAACGCCAGGTCTGGGCGGCCTTCGCCCCGGTGTAGTCGGTCACCGGGTCCTCGGTGAAGAACACCGACAGCATCGTGCCCGCGTACTGCACGGTGTGCGGGACACCGGCCGCGGACAGGGACCTGGTGACCAGGTCGCCGAGCCGGGTCGCGTTCTCCGACAGGGTCGCGTAGACGGCCGCGTCGGCCTGTCGCAGCGTCGTGAGCCCGGCCGCGACCGCGACCGGGTTCCCGGCCAGGGTGCCTGCCTGGTAGACCGGCCCGGCCGGGGCGAGGTGCGACATGTGCTCCCGGGACCCGCCGAACGCGGCCGCGGGCAGCCCGCCGGACATCACCTTGCCGAACGTGTAGAGGTCGCCCGCGACGCCGTCGCAGCCGTACCAGCCGGTGGCCGACGCGCGGAAGCCGGTCATCACCTCGTCGATCACCAGGAGCGCGCCGTGGGCGTGCGCGATCTCCTTGAGCCCGGCGTTGAACCCGGGCGCCGGCGGCACCACGCCCATGTTCCCGGCCGCCGCCTCGGTGATCACGCAGGCGATCTCGGAGCCGCGCTCGGCGAACACCGCGCGCACCGCGTCGAGGTCGTTGTAGGGCACGACGACGGTGTCCGCCGCCTGCGCGCCGGTGACGCCCGGGCTGGTGGGCAGGCCCAGGGTGGCGACGCCGGAGCCGGCGTCGGCGAGCAGCGCGTCGACGTGGCCGTGGTAGCAGCCGGCGAACTTGACGATCACGCTGCGCCCGGTGATGCCGCGGGCGAGACGGATCGCGCTCATCGTGGCCTCGGTCCCGGAGTTGACCAGCCGGACCTGCTCGACCGGCATCCGGTCCACGATCTCGGCGGCCAGGTCGATCTCACCGGGGGTCGGGGTGCCGAACGACAGCCCGCGCGACGCGGTCTCGCGCACCGCCTCGACGACCGCCGGGTGCGCGTGCCCGAGGATCATCGGACCCCAGGAGGAGACGAGGTCGACGTAGGTCGCGCCGTCGGCGTCGGTGAGCCGGCAGCCCTGCGCGGAGACCATGAACCGCGGCGTCCCACCGACCGAGTTGAACGCCCGGACCGGCGAGTTCACCCCACCCGGGATGAGCCCGGAGGCGCGCTCGAACAGGCGCGCGGACTCGACGGGCTCGGGACGACCGGACGGGGACGGCTGTGTCGGGCTCACCCGGCCAGTCTCCCAGCCGGACCGCGCACGGGCCCGTGGCCCCCGGACCCGGCCGGGGTGATGCTCGTCCCCCGCCGGCTCCGCTCAGGTGCGCTTGGAGGCGAACCAC
Source organism: Pseudonocardia sp. KRD291 (assembly GCF_019263595.1). GTDB lineage: Bacteria > Actinomycetota > Actinomycetes > Mycobacteriales > Pseudonocardiaceae > Pseudonocardia. The sequence continues at coordinate 15,909 of NZ_JADQDD010000078.1, forward strand.
GCCTTCGCCGGAGCGCCGAACATCAGCACCACACCCGCCACGGACGCGACGAGCACCAGCAGCGGTACCGCGAGGCCGAGCGGGTCGCCCAGGCTGCCCACGACCGCGAACAGCAGGAACAGACCGAACAGCGCGGTGAGCACGGTCAGCGCCAGCCGCGCGCCCGCACGGCCGGTGAACGCGACCACGGCGAGCAGCATGTAGAGCGCGGCCAGCACCGCCATCACCACACCCATCGTCCGGACCAGCGAGACGAACTCGGTGAACCCGACCCCGGTCTGGGCCAGCACCTGGTCGAGGCCGGCCTCCGGCGGGAACATCCCCGGCTCCAGCGGCACGAACGACACGGCCAGGCCGCCGGCCAGGAACGGCAGCGCGGCGAGCAGGAGCAGCACCAGCGAGGTGACCATGGTCGTGGGCCGCGGGACCGCCGAACCGGTCCCGGCCCATCCGGTGCCCGCGGGCTGCCCGTACTGGGCCTGCCCGTACTGCGGTTGGCCGTACTGAGCGGCCTGTCCGTACTGGGCCTGCCCGTACGGCTGCGGGTACGCAGGCTGCTGCTGCGCCGGCGGCGTGGTCCCCGGCTGGCCGTAGACCTGCTGACCGTAGGGGTGGTTGCCGTAGGCCTGCCCGGCGTACGGGTTCTGCGGGTACTGCGGGTAGTGGCCCGATGACGGGCCCGGGCGGTAGTACACCGGCGGCCCGGGCGGGGCGGCGCCCGGCTGGTCGGCGGGGGTGGTGTCACCGGTTCCCGGCGTCCCGCCCCCCTCGGACGAGGACGGCTGCTGCGGATCCGGTGGCGAGCTCACGCCCCCACGGTAGTGGCGCGGTTCGGCGACGTGCCACGTCCGGCGGTACCGATCCGATGGCGATGGGCCCTCCTCAGTCGAGCAGGCCCGCGACCTCGGTGGCCCAGTAGGTCAGGAGCACGTCCGCGCCGGCGCGGCGGATCGAGGTGAGGGTCTCCAGGATCGTGCGCTCGCGCTCGATCCAGCCGCGCTCCGCGGCGGCCTCGATCATCGCGTACTCCCCGGAGATCTGGTACGCCGCGACCGGCAAATCGGAGGCGTCGGCCACCCGGGCGAGGATGTCGAGGTAGGCCAGGGCCGGCTTGACCATCACCATGTCGGCGCCCTCCTCGAGGTCGAGCGCCAGCTCGCGCAGTGCCTCCCGGGCGTTCGCGCCGTCCTGCTGGTAGGTCTTGCGGTCCCCGCGCAGCTGCGAGTTCACCGCCTCCCGGAACGGGCCGTAGAACGCCGAGGCGTACTTCGCGGTGTAGGCCAGGATCCCGGTGTCGGTGTGCCCGGCCGCGTCCAGCGCCGCGCGGATGACGGCGACCTGGCCGTCCATCATCCCGCTCGGGCCGACCATGTGCGCCCCGGCGTCGGCCTGCGCGACGCCCATCCGCGCGTAGACGTCCAGCGTGGCGTCGTTGTCCACCCGTCCCTGCTCGTCGAGCAGGCCGCAGTGGCCGTGGTCGGTGAACTCGTCCAGGCACAGGTCGCTCATCACGACGATGTCGTCGCCGACCTCGGAGCGCACGTCGCGCAGCGCGGCGTTCAGGACGCCGTCCGGGTCCAGCGCGGCACTGCCAGTCGCGTCGTGGCGGGCCGGCACCCCGAACAGCATCACGCCGGCGATCCCCGCCCCGGCCGCCTCGGCGACGGCCTTGCGCAGCGAGTCCCGGGTGTGCTGGACGACGCCGGGCATCGAGCCGATCGGCACCGGCTCCGTCGCACCCTCCCGGACGAACATCGGCAGCACCAGCTGGCGGGGCCGGACCTCGGTCTCGGACACCATCCGGCGCAACGCGGGCGTACTACGTAGCCGGCGGGGCCGCTGCTCCGGAAAACCCATGCGCCCAACCTTACGTCCGACCGCACCACCCCGCGCAGGGTCGGTGACGTCCCGAGAAATCCCCTCGGACGGGACACGGAACGGCCCCCGCGCCGCCGGGAAGGGCGATGCGGGGGCCGTGGCGCGTACCGGGTCAGCGGCGGCGGGCCTTGACCTTGCGCGGCGGGGGCAGGGCGCCCTCGGCGCGGAGCTTGTTCGCGTGCTCGGCCAGGCCGTCGACCAGCGTCGGGACGCGGGCCTCGTCGGGCTGCACGTCCACGCGAAGGCCGAACTCGCGCGCGGTCTCCGCGGTGGCCGGGCCGATGCAGGCGACCAGGGTGCGGGTGTGCGGCTTGCCCGCGATCCCGACCAGGTTGCGCACCGTCGACGACGAGGTGAAGCAGACCGCGTCGAAGCCGCCGGTCTTGATCGCCTCGCGGATCGGCGCGGCCGGCGGGGCGGCGCGCACGGTCCGGTAGGCGGTCACGTCGTCGATCTCCCAGCCGCGCTCGCCCAGGCCGGCGGCCAGGGTCTCGGTGGCGATGTCGGCGCGCGGGAGCAGCACCCGGTCCACCGGGTCGAGCACGTCGTCGTAGGGCGGGAAGATCTCCAGCAGGCCCTCGGACGTGGAGGTCTGGGCCTCGTCGACGTCGGGCACCAGCTCGGGCACGATGCCGAACTCGCGCACCTTCTCGGCGGTGGCGTTGCCCACGCAGGCGATCTTGACGCCGGAGAAGGCGCGGGCGTCCAGGCCGAACTCGGCGAACTTCTCCCACACCGCCTTGACGGCGTTGGTCGAGGTGAACACGACCCACTGGTAGCGGCCGTCGACCAGGCCCTTGACCGAGCGCTCCATCTGCGCGGGCGACCGGGGCGGCTCGACGGCGATCGTCGGCACCTCCTCCGGGATCGCGCCGTGCATGCGCAGCCGCTCGCTCATCACGCCGGCCTGGTCCTTGGTGCGCGGCACCAGGACGCGCCACCCGTAGAGCGCGCGCGACTCCCACCAGGACAGGTCCCCGCGCCGGCCGGCGGCGTCGCCGACGGTCAGCACGAGCGGGCCCTCGAGGTCGGCACCGTCGCCGGCCATCGAGCCCAGCGTCGCCGACTGCGTCTTCTGCGTCGAGGTGGTGCCGCCCGCGGTGATCGCGACCGACGTCTCGGACGGCACGCCCTGGGCGGCCAGGCCCGCGGCGACGTCGGACAGGTGCGCGGCGGTCGCGTGCAGCACGACCGGACCGGGGGACGCGGCCAGCGCGGCCCAGTCGACCCCGGCGCGGACGTCGGCCTCGACGTGCGCCGAGCCCAGCGCGACACCGGCGTAGGCCGGGACCGCGGTGGAGGAGGGCACGCCGGGCACCACGTCGAACGGGGAGCCGGTGGCGGACACGGCGAGTGCCTCGGCGACGATCGCGTCGTTGGTCAGCGGGTCACCGGAGACCAGGCGGGCCACCGAGCGGCCGGCCGCGGCCTCCTTGAGCAGGTCGCCCGCGACGTCGCCGGGCTGCCCGACGGCCGGGCGCACCTCGGCGCCGTCCGCGGTCAGGGCGAGGATCCCCTCCGGCACGTCCGGGTCGACGATCACGAGCGGCGAGGAGGCCAGGACCTCACGTGCGCGCACGGTGAGCAGGCCGGGGTCACCGGGCCCGCTGCCGACGAAGGCGATCCGTCCCGGGGTGGTAGGTGCAGTGGTCATTCTTCAACTCCCGATACGGCGGTCATCGGGGCGACCGGCGTCTGCCGGAACCGGCAGTTCGCCGTCGCCCATGTCGAGAAGCTCGTGCGCGAGCGCAGCCCCGAGCTTCTCGGCGGCGTCCATCTCTCCGGTGATGGAGGTCCGCAGCAGCGAACCCCCGGTGGTGCCGACGACGGCCCGCAGCGAGAGCCGTTCGATCACGTGCCCGTCCTCGTCGAGGTCGGACACCACGTCGGCGAGTGCACCGATCGGTGCACTGCAGCCGGCCTCGAGGGTGGCCAGCACCGCCCGCTCGGCCGTCACCGCGGCACGTGTCGGGGCGTCGTCCAGTGTGGTGGCGAGCATTCCGGCGAGCTCGCTGTCGCCCGCCCGGCACTCCAGCGCCAGCGCTCCCTGGGCGGGTGCGGGCACCATCTGCATCATCGGGTCGAGCAGCTCGTCGGCCTCGTCGATGCGGCCCAGCCTGCGCAGCCCGGCCGCGGCCACGACCACGGCGTCCAGCTCGCCGGAGCGGACCTTGTTGATCCGGGTGTCCACGTTCCCGCGGATCGGGAGCACCTCCAGCCCCAGCCCGAGCGCCTCGAGCTGGGCCATCCGGCGCGGGGAGCCGGTGCCGACCCGGCACCCGGGCGTCAGCTCGCCGAGCACCCGGCCCCGGCTGGAGACCAGCGCGTCGCGCGGGTCCTCGCGCTCCGGGATCGCGGCCAGGGTCAGCCGCGGGTCCGGCGTGGTGGGCAGGTCCTTGAACGAGTGCACGGCGACGTCGATCTCGCCCGCGACCAGCGCCTCGCGCAGCTGCGAGACGAACACCCCGACGCCCAGCTCGACGACCGGGGCCATCGAGCGGTCGCCGCTGGTGGAGACCGACACCAGCTCGGCCGGGTGCCCGGCGGCGCGCAGCCGCTCGGCGACCGTGCCGGACTGGGCCATGGCCAGCTTCGACGGGCGGGTACCGATCCGCAGCGGGGTGGGTGTGTCGCTCATGACGGGTCCCCCTGCTCCGGCGGCACGGTGCCCATGGTGGTCGGGTTCAGCGCGGCGGCCAGGTTCCCGGGCTCACCGTCCGGCCCGCGGACCGGTGCGGCCACCGCCGCGGCGGCCTGCGGGTCGAGCTCGAACAGCGTGCGCAGCGCCGCGGCGTAGCTGTCCCCATCCGGCCCCTCGGCGAGGCGCTTGACCTGCACCGTCGGCGTGTGCAGCAGCTTGTCGACGACGCGCCGGACGCTGCGCGAGAGCTCACCGCGGACCTTGTCGTCGAGGTCGGGCAGGCGCGAGTCCAGCCGCAGCAGCTCCGCGTCGACGACCTCGGAGGCCCGGCGGCGCAGCGCGGTCACGGTCGGGGTGACCTCGGCGCTGCGCTGCCCGGCCAGGTAGCTCTGGGCCTCCTCGGCCACCATCCGCTGCGCGACGGCGACCGAGCCGCCGTCCGCGGAGTCCAGCAGGCGGCGCTGCAGCGTGATCAGGTCGATGACGCCGACGCCGGGCACCTCGGCCACGGCCGGGTCGACGTCGCGCGGCAGGCCGAGATCGCAGACGACCAGCGGTCGACCGTCGCGGTGCGCCATCGCCTCACTGACCGCGTCGAACCCGACCACGGTGCCGATCGCGCCGGTGCAGGCCAGCAGCAGGTCCGCGCCGGCCAGCTCGGCGGGCAGGTCGGACAGCGGTCCGGAGCGGGCCGGGGTGCCCTGGTCGAGCACCTTGGCGGCCAGGCGTTCACCCGGCTCGGCGGAACGGTTGAGCACCACGATCTCCGACGCCCCGGCGCGGCGCAGGTGCGCGGCGGCCAGTGCGCCCATGGCGCCGGCGCCGACGATCACCGCGCGGGCGCCGTCGAGGCCCTCGGGACCACCGGCGAGCTCGCGACCGGCGTCGCGCAGCGCCTCGGACACGACCGAGGCACCCGCCTCGTCGATCCCGGTACCGGCGTGCACCCGCTTGCCGACCCGCAGCGCCTGCTGCACCAGCTCGTGCAGCACCTTGCCGACCGAGCCGGTCGAGTCCGCGGCGGCGTAGGCCGAGCGCAGCTGCCCGAGGATCTGCGACTCCCCGACCACCATCGAGTCCAGGCCCGCGGCGAGGGAGAACAGGTGCTGCACCGCGGAGCCGGCGTAGTGCACGAACAGGTGCTCGGAGAGCTCCCCGAGCTCGAATCCGGCGTGCCCGCCGAGCACCTCGGTCACGTCGCCCAAGCCGCCGTGGAACGCGTCGACGACGGCGACGACCTCGATCCGGTTGCACGTCGAGAGCAGCACCGCCTCGTCGACGTGGGCGCGGTCGAGCATCTCCTCGAGGAGCTTCGGCACCTGCTCCGGAGCCACCGCGAGACGCTCCAGCATCTCCACCGGCGCGCTGCGGTGTGACAGGCCGACCACGAGAACACTCATCGTGGGGACACCACCGATCCGTTCGCCCTTACATTCATGTCACGGTCGTTCATGTCGCCGGCCCGCGCGGTTGCCGTGGCGCCCGCGCCCTCCGACTCGTTCGCCACGTGGCGGCGCGCCACGTGGAACGCCAGTACCTGGAGCTCGACCGCGAGGTCGACCTTGCGGACCTCCACGTCGGCCGGCACCTGCAGCACCACCGGCGCGAAGTTCAGGATCGACTGCACCCCGCCGCGCACGAGCAGGTCGCACACGCCCTGGGCGGCCGGCCCCGGCGTCGCCACCATCCCGATCGTCACCCCGCGCTCGCGGCACACGACATCGATGTCGCGGACGTGTTCGACCAGGATGCCGTTGATCCGGATCCCGACCAGGTCGGGATCGACGTCGAACATCGCACTGACCGGGAACCCGCGCCCGGCGAAACCGGCGTACCCGGCCAGGGCGTGACCGAGGTTGCCCACCCCGACCAGCGCCACCGACTGGTGGTGGTCGAGACCGAGCACCCGCTCGAGCTGGTGCTGCAGCGAGACGACGTCGTAGCCGACGCCGCGGGTCCCGTAGGACCCGAGGTAGGACAGGTCCTTGCGGAGCTTGGCCGAGTTCACCCCGGACGCCGTGGCGAGCTCCTCGCTGGAGACCGTCTCGGCGCCGTTCTCGGCGAACTGGCCGAGAAGCCGCAGG
>NZ_JADQDD010000079.1 GCF_019263595.1 Pseudonocardia sp. KRD291
TCGCGGAGGGTGCCGGCGAGGACCGGGAACGCGTGCCACATGCCCTCGGCGCGGCGGTAGGTGACCGGGACGCCTGCGGCGCGGGCGCGCTCGACGAGCCGGTCGGCGTCGTCGAGCAGGACCTCACCGGCCCCGGCGACGACGTGCAGCGGCGGGAGCCCGGTCAGGTCGCCGTCGAGGGAACGCAGGTCGGCCGGGTCGGTCGTGCCGCGGTAGTCGCGCGCGGCGTCGGCCAGCCAGCCGGGATCGAGCATGGCGTCGGTGGCGGCGTTGCGGGCCAGCACCGGGGATTCGCAGTCCAGGTCGAGCCAGGGCGAGATCAGCCCGACCGAACCGGGGAGGTCCTCGCCGTTCTCGCGCAACCGCAGCAGCATCGACATCGCGAGACCGCCGCCTGCGGAGTCCCCGGCGACGGCGATCCGGCGGGCCGGGTGCCCGGCGATGCGCAGCGCGCGGAACGCGGTCAGGGCGTCCTCGACCGCCGCCGGGTGCGGGTGTTCGGGCGCGAGCCGGTAGGACGGAGCGTGCACCGGAGCCCCGGCGGCGCGGCTCAGCCCGGCCAGCAGCGCGCGGTGCGAGGCGGGCGACCCGACGACGTAGCCGCCGCCGTGCAGGTACAGGATCCGGTGCGGCGAGGTGATCGGCCCGGCCGCGGAAACCACCTCGGTGGGGACCCCGCCCAGCGACCCGGTGGCGCGGCGGGTGCCGCGGGGGAGCGGCAGCACCGCGCCGGTGAGATCGAGCAGTCTGCGGCGCACGGGCACCGGCAGTCGCCGGGACAGCAGCGGAGCGACGACGGCACTGGTCAGGAGCCGGTTGGCGGCAAGCGGTAGGTGCACACCGGACGATAACCACGCGCGCCCGACGCCCCCTCCGGCCGGCTGCCGCGGTGCGGGAATGGACGACGAGCGGATAGCGTTGTGCGACGAGCGGGTGAGTCGCCTTGCCTGGGCGAGCGGGTTCCGGCACGCTCTCGGGCACGGCGTCTCGCCGTGGCCGGACCCGCTTTGACCCTCTTCGAGCGGGCCGAGTACGCTGATGTCTTGCGCTCGACCTCGGTCGGGCCACTCCGTGTGCCCCGCAGCGCCCGGTCTCGTGAGGTGTCGAGGACGATACCTCCGGGTGGGCTGCAGCGGACCGCGGACGCTCCGTCCGTTCCCACGAGGTTCACGCCTCACGGTTTCCTGGAGCGACACGCCCGACCTCGGGTATCGGAACGGCGGCTCCGGCCGCCACCCGCGCCCGGGTTCAACCACGACAGTGAAGACGCCCGACACAGTCGAGCACGCCGACGGGAAGAAGTAGACGGCACATGCCCACGATCCAGCAGCTGGTCCGCAAGGGCCGCGAGGACAAGGTCTCCAAGACCAAGACCGCCGCCCTCAAGGGCAGCCCCCAGCGCCGCGGGGTCTGCACGCGCGTCTACACGACGACGCCGAAGAAGCCGAACTCGGCACTGCGGAAGGTCGCCCGCGTCAAGCTGAGCAGCGGCATCGAGGTGACCGCCTACATCCCCGGTGAGGGCCACAACCTGCAGGAGCACTCCATCGTGCTGGTCCGCGGCGGCCGAGTGAAGGACCTGCCCGGTGTGCGCTACAAGGTGATCCGCGGCTCGCTGGACACCCAGGGCGTGAAGAACCGCAAGCAGTCCCGCAGCCGTTACGGCGCGAAGAAGGAGAAGAGCTGATGCCCCGCAAGGGTCCCGCTCCCAAGCGTCCACTGGTCTCCGACCCCGTCTACGGGTCCCCGCTGGTCACCCAGCTGGTGAACAAGGTGCTCCAGGACGGCAAGCGCTCGCTCGCCGAGCGGATCGTCTACGCCGCCCTCGAGGGCACCCGGGACAAGACCGGCACCGACCCGGTGGTCACGCTCAAGCGTGCGCTGGACAACGTCAAGCCGGCTCTCGAGGTCCGCAGCCGCCGTGTCGGTGGCGCGACCTACCAGGTCCCGGTCGAGGTCCGCACCGTCCGCCAGACCCAGCTGGGTCTGCGCTGGCTCGTGACCTACTCCGGTCAGCGCCGGGAGAAGACCATGGTCGAGCGTCTGATGAACGAGCTGCTCGACGCCAGCAACGGCCTCGGTGCCAGCGTCAAGCGACGCGAGGACATCCACAAGATGGCGGAGTCGAACCGAGCCTTCGCCCACTACCGCTGGTGACGGACCAGAAGTCCGCGCCAATCGCGAGGGAGATCTGAGACCGTGGCACCACGGGACGTGCTGACCGACCTGACCAAGGTCCGCAACATCGGCATCATGGCGCACATCGATGCCGGCAAGACCACCACCACCGAGCGGATCCTGTACTACACCGGGATCAACTACAAGATCGGTGAGGTGCACGACGGCGCGGCGACGATGGACTGGATGGAGGAGGAGCAGAAGCGCGGCATCACGATCACGTCGGCCGCGACGACCTGCTTCTGGAAAGACCACCAGATCAACATCATCGACACGCCGGGCCACGTGGACTTCACCGTCGAGGTGGAGCGCAACCTGCGCGTGCTCGACGGCGCGGTCGCGGTGTTCGACGGCAAGGAAGGTGTCGAGCCGCAGTCCGAGCAGGTCTGGCGGCAGGCCACCAAGTACGACGTCCCCCGGGTCTGCTTCGTCAACAAGATGGACAAGCTCGGCGCGGACTTCTACTTCACGGTGCAGACGATCCAGGACCGGCTGAACGCCCGCCCGCTGCCGATCCAGCTGCCGATCGGCTCCGAGAGCGAGTTCATCGGTGTCGTCGACCTGGTCGAGATGCGCGCGCTGACCTGGCGTGGCGAGGTCGCCAAGGGCGAGGACTACGCCGTCGAGGAGATCCCGGCCGACATGGCCGACAAGGTCGCCGAGTGGCGCGAGAAGCTCCTCGAGGCCGTCGCCGAGACCGACGACGACCTGATGGAGTCGTACCTGGGCGGCGAGGAGCCGACGGTCGAGCAGATCAAGACCGGCATCCGGAAGATCGTGACCGACCGCATCGCCTACCCGGTGATGTGCGGTTCCGCGTTCAAGAACAAGGGCGTCCAGCCCATGCTCGACGCGGTGATCGACTACCTGCCGTCGCCGTACGACCTCCCGCCGGTCGAGGGCTTCCTGACCGACGGCGAGACCCCGGCCAGCCGCAAGCCGGCCAAGGACGAGCCGTTCGCGGCGCTCGCGTTCAAGATCGCCGCGCACCCGTTCTTCGGCAAGCTGACCTACATCCGGGTCTACTCGGGTCGGGTCGCCGCGGGCTCGCAGGTCCTGAACTCGACCAAGGACCGCAAGGAGCGCATCGGGAAGGTCTTCCAGATGCACTCCAACAAGGAGAACCCGGTCGACGAGGCCATGGCGGGCCACATCTACGCCGTCATCGGCCTCAAGGACACGACCACGGGCGAGACGCTCTGCGACCCGCAGCAGCCGATCGTCCTCGAGTCGATGACCTTCCCGGAGCCGGTGATCCAGGTCGCGGTCGAGCCGAAGACCAAGGCCGACCAGGAGAAGCTGGGCATCGCGATCCAGCGCCTGGCCGAGGAGGACCCGACGTTCCAGGTCTCCCTGGACGACGAGACCGGCCAGACGATCCTCGCCGGCATGGGTGAGCTGCACCTCGAGGTGCTGGTGAACCGCATGAAGAGCGATTACAAGGTCGAGGCCAACATCGGCAAGCCTCAGGTCGCGTACCGCGAGACCATCAAGCAGCCGATCATCAAGTTCGAGTACACGCACAAGAAGCAGACCGGTGGTTCGGGCCAGTTCGCCCGCGTCATCATCAACCTGGAACCCCTCACCGAGGGCGACGGTGCGCTGTACGAGTTCGACAACAAGGTCACCGGTGGCCGTATCCCGCGGGAGTACATCCCGTCGGTGGACGCGGGCATCCAGGACGCCATGCAGTACGGCATCCTCGCCGGCTACCCGGTTGTCGGCGTCAAGGCCACGCTGACGGACGGTCAGTACCACGAGGTCGACTCGTCGGAGATGGCGTTCAAGGTGGCCGGCTCGATGGCGTTCAAGGAGGCGGCTCGCAAGGCGAACCCCGTCATTCTCGAGCCCATGATGGCCGTCGAGGTCATGACGCCCGAGGACTACATGGGCGACGTGATCGGCGACCTTAACTCCCGTCGTGGCCAGATCCAGGCCATGGAGGAGCGCGCGGGTGCTCGCGTCGTCAAGGCGACGGTCCCGCTGTCCGAGATGTTCGGCTACGTCGGTGACCTGCGGTCGCGGACCCAGGGCCGGGCGAACTACACGATGACGTTCGACTCGTACGCGGAGGTTCCGGCCTCCGTGGCGAAGGAGATCATCGCGAAGGCGACGGGCGAGTAAGAGGCGTGTGCCGCGGGCCTGTAGGGTCCGCGGCTCGCTCCTTCTTCGTTCGGAGCAACCCCCAGACCTGCCGTCAGCACGGCGGATAAGAAGAACACAGTCCAGGAGGACCCTGCAGTGGCGAAGGCGAAGTTCGAGCGGACCAAGCCGCACGTCAACATCGGCACCATTGGTCACATCGACCACGGCAAGACCACGCTGACGGCGGCCATCACTAAGGTTCTGCACGACAAGTACCCGAACCTCAACGAGGCTTCGGCGTTCGACATGATCGACAAGGCGCCGGAAGAGCGCCAGCGCGGTATCACGATCTCCATCGCGCACGTCGAGTACCAGACCGAGAAGCGGCACTACGCGCACGTGGACTGCCCCGGTCACGCGGACTACATCAAGAACATGATCACCGGTGCGGCGCAGATGGACGGCGCCATCCTGGTGGTCGCCGCGACCGACGGCCCGATGCCCCAGACCCGTGAGCACGTGCTGCTCGCGCGTCAGGTCGGCGTGCCCTACATCGTGGTGGCGCTGAACAAGGCGGACATGGTCGACGACGAGGAGATCATGGAGCTCGTCGAGATGGAGGTCCGTGAGCTGCTCAGCTCGCAGGACTACCCGGGCGACGACCTCCCGATCGTCCGCGTCTCGGCGCTCAAGGCGCTCGAGGGCGACGAGAAGTGGGCCGAGAACATCGTCCAGCTGATGGACGCTGTCGACGAGGCCATCCCGGAGCCGGAGCGCGACACCGAGAAGCCGTTCCTGATGCCCGTGGAGGACGTCTTCACGATCACCGGTCGCGGCACGGTCGTCACCGGTCGCGTCGAGCGCGGCATCGTCAAGGTGAACGAGACGGTCGACATCGTCGGCATCAAGCCGAACAAGACCAGCACCACGGTCACCGGTGTCGAGATGTTCCGCAAGATCCTCGACGAGGGGCGTGCCGGTGAGAACGTCGGCCTGCTCCTGCGCGGCATCAAGCGGGACGACGTCGAGCGCGGCCAGGTCGTCGTGAAGCCGGGCTCGATCACCCCCCACACCGAGTTCGAGGGCCAGGTCTACATCCTGGGCAAGGACGAGGGTGGCCGGCACACGCCGTTCTTCAACAACTACCGCCCGCAGTTCTACTTCCGGACCACGGACGTGACGGGCGTGGTGACCCTGCCCAGCGGCACCGAGATGGTCATGCCGGGCGACAACACCTCGATGAGCGTTCAGCTGATCCAGCCGATCGCCATGGAGGAGGGCCTGCAGTTCGCCATCCGTGAGGGTGGGCGGACCGTCGGCGCCGGCCAGGTCACCAAGATCAACTCGTAGTACCACCCCCCGGTCGGGGACGCCGCACTCCGGTGTGGCATCCTTGACGGGTTGCACGGTGAGCGTGGCGCGTAGGAGCGCCGGTTCGTGAGAACACGGTCCTACGCGCCACGCTTGCCGTCGGCCCTGATACACACCTCCGCCCCCGGGTGGAGAGCGGTGACCCGGGCAGATCTGTGAGCGTCGAGCGCGACACGCCCGACCTCGTGGACCGGAGCCACCGGCAGAGATGCCGGGGGTGCCCGGGAGAACCAGCCAGACATGTGAGACCTGAACAGCGCGCGGGCCGCGGTCGCGGAGCGCCGGAGAGATTCCGGTGCCGCTTCGACGACGTGAGATCTGCGGGGTGACCGTGCGATGTACGGGGCCCACCGGCGAACACCGCGAAGTTGAGCGGCAGGAAGAAGAGGACGACCGACGACCATGGCGGGACAGAAGATCCGCATCAGGCTCAAGGCCTATGACCACGAGGCAATCGACGCGTCTGCTCGCAAGATCGTGGAGACGGTGACGCGTACGGGTGCCCGGGTCGTCGGGCCGGTGCCGCTGCCGACCGAGAAGAACGTGTACTGCGTCATCCGCTCGCCGCACAAGTACAAGGACTCGCGCGAGCACTTCGAGATGCGTACGCACAAGCGCCTCATCGACATCCTGGACCCGACGCCCAAGACGGTGGATGCGCTCATGCGCATCGATCTGCCGGCCAGCGTCGACGTCAACATCCAGTAGGCGGCGAAGACGATGACGACACAGACTCAGAAGACGCATCAGGTCAAGAGCATCACCGGCCTCCTCGGCACCAAGCTGGGCATGACCCAGGTGTTCGACGAGAACAACCGGATCGTCCCGGTCACGGTGATCCAGGCCGGGCCGAACGTCGTGACCCAGGTCCGTTCCCCCGAGACCGACGGCTACGCCGCGATCCAGGTCGCCTACGGCGCGGTCGACCCCCGCAAGGTGAACAAGCCGGAGACCGGCCACTTCGCCAAGGCGGGTGTCACGCCCCGGCGCTACACGCTGGAGTTCCGCACCTCGGACGCGGCCGACTACAACGTGGGCCAGGAGATCACCGCCGAGGCGTTCTCGGAGGGCTCCGAGGTCGACGTGGTCGGTACGACCAAGGGCAAGGGCATGGCCGGCGTGATGAAGCGCCACGGCTTCCACGGCCTGGGCGCCTCGCACGGTGTCCAGCGCAAGCACCGTTCGCCCGGCTCGATCGGTGGCTGTGCCACCCCGGGTCGCGTGTTCAAGGGCCAGAAGATGGCTGGCCGGATGGGTTCGAACCGTCAGACCACACAGGGCCTCACGGTCCACCGGGTCGACGCCGAGCGCGGGCTGCTGCTCATCAAGGGCGCGGTCCCCGGACCGCGCGGTGGACTCGTCGTGGTGAAGACCCCCGCGAAGGGTGATGGCAAGTGAGCACCGTGGAGATCCAGACACCGGAGGGCAAGGCGGACGGCAGCGTGGAGCTGCCGGACAGCGTCTTCGACGTGACCGCCAACGTGTCCCTCATGCACCAGGTCGTGACGGCCCAGCTGAACGCCGCGCGTCAGGGTTCGCACGACACCAAGACCCGTGCCGAGGTCCGCGGCGGCGGCAAGAAGCCGTACCGCCAGAAGGGCACCGGCCGCGCCCGTCAGGGTTCGACCCGGGCCCCGCAGTTCGTCGGCGGTGGCACCGTGCACGGCCCGACTCCGCGGGACTACAGCCAGAAGACCCCGAAGAAGATGAAGGCCGCCGCACTGCGCGGTGCGCTCTCCGACCGGGCCCGTGCGGGCCGCGTTCGGGTCATCTCCTCGGTCGTCTCCGGCGACACCCCGTCGACCAAGGCGGCCCGCAAGGTCGTCGAGACGGTCACCGCGGGCGTCGGGAAGCGGGTGCTGCTGGTCGTCGAGCGTGACGACACGAACGCGCTGCTGAGCCTGCGCAACCTCCCCGAGGTGCACCTGATCGCGCCGGACCAGCTGAACACCCACGACGTGCTGGTCAACGACGTCGTCGTGTTCACCTCGACCGCGCTCGACGAGTTCCTCGCCGGACCGGTCGCCAAGCCCAGGACCGGTAGCCGTCGTGCGGCCGTGTCCGTAGAGGAGGCTGACAAGTGATCACGGACCCGCGGGACATCCTGCTGGCGCCGGTCGTGTCGGAGAAGAGCTACGGGCTGCTCGACGAGCAGCAGTACACCTTCGTCGTGCGTCCGGACGCGAACAAGACGCAGATCAAGATCGCCGTGGAGAAGGTGTTCGGGGTCAAGGTGCTCAGCGTCAACACGCTGAACCGCCCGGGTAAGCGCAAGCGCGCCCGCACCGGCTACGGCAAGCGCAAGGACACGAAGCGCGCGATCGTGACGCTCTCCCCGGAGAGCAAGTCGATCGACGTCTTCGGTGGTCCGGCGAGCTGAGGGGCGAGCTGAGAAATGGCCATTCGTAAGTACAAGCCGACGACCCCGGGCCGCCGCGGCTCGAGCGTCTCGGACTTCGCCGAGATCACCCGGGACACCCCGGAGAAGTCGCTGCTGCGTCCGCTGCACAACAAGGGCGGCCGCAACGTGCACGGGCGGGTCACCACCCGGCACCAGGGCGGCGGTCACAAGCGGGCGTACCGGCTGATCGACTTCCGCCGGAACGACAAGGACGGTGTGCCGGCCAAGGTCGCGCACATCGAGTACGACCCGAACCGCACCTCGCGGATCGCACTGCTGCACTACGCCGACGGCGAGAAGCGCTACATCATCGCGCCGGCGCGGCTCAAGCAGGGCGACCCGATCGAGAACGGCCCCCAGGCCGACATCAAGGTCGGGAACAACCTGCCGCTGCGCAACATCCCGACCGGCACCGTGATCCACGCGATCGAGCTCCGCCCCGGTGGCGGCGCCAAGATCGCGCGGGCCGCGGGCTCCGGGGTGCAGCTGGTGGCGAAGGACGGCCCCTACGCGCAGCTGCGCATGCCGTCCGGCGAGATCCGCTACGTCGACGTCCGCTGCCGCGCGACGATCGGCGAGGTCGGTAACTCGGAGCACTCGAACATCAACTGGGGCAAGGCCGGCCGGATGCGGTGGAAGGGCAAGCGCCCCTCCGTCCGTGGTGTGGCCATGAACCCGGTCGACCACCCGCACGGTGGTGGTGAGGGGAAGACCTCCGGTGGTCGCCACCCGGTCAACCCGGCAGGTAAGCCCGAGGGCCGTACCCGCCGCACCAAGCCGTCCGACAAGTTGATCGTCCGCCGGCGTCGTACCGGCAAGAAGCGCTGAGCAGGGAGGTAAAGATGCCGCGCAGCCTGAAGAAGGGCCCGTTCGTCGACGACCACCTGCTCAAGAAGGTGGACGCCCTCAACGAGACCGACAAGAAGACGGTGATCAGGACCTGGTCCCGTCGCTCGACCATCATTCCGGACATGATCGGCCACACGATTGCGGTGCACGACGGCCGCAAGCACGTGCCGGTGTTCGTCTCGGACTCGATGGTCGGCCACAAGCTGGGGGAGTTCGCCCCGACCCGCACGTTCCGGGGTCACATCAAGGACGACCGCAAGGCGCGTAGGCGCTAGAGCGGCCCGAGTAGCGACAAGGAGAGGTGGAGAAGATGGCTGACACAGCCGAGACCACCGGCACCGCGCTCGAGCTGACTCGAGCGCACGCCGTGGCGCGGTTCGTCCGCATGTCGCCGATGAAGTGCCGTCGCATGGTGGACCTGGTCCGCGGAGTGCCGGTGTCCGAGGCGCTGGCGATCCTGCGGTTCTCGCCGCAGGCCGCGGCCGAGCCGGTGGCCAAGGTCGTGGCGAGCGCCGCGGCCAACGCCGAGAACAACCTGGGCCTGGACCCGGACACCCTTGTGGTGGCCGTGGCGATGGTCGACGAGGGCCCGACGCTCAAGCGGATCCGGCCGCGTGCCCAGGGGCGCGCGTACCGCATCCGCAAGCGGACGAGCCACATCACCATCGAGGTCGAGTCCCGTCCGGCCGGTACGGCCGGCGGCGGACGTCGTGGTGCGAAGGGGAGGGCCCGCTGATGGGGCAGAAGATCAACCCGCACGGGTTCCGTCTGGGCATCACCACGGACTGGAAGTCCCGCTGGTACGCGGACAAGCAGTACAAGGAGTACGTCAAGGAGGACGTCGAGATCCGTCGCATGCTCTCCAAGGGCATGGAGCGGGCCGGCATCTCCAAGGTCGAGATCGAGCGGACCCGGGACCGCGTGCGGGTGGACATCCACACCGCGCGTCCGGGCATCGTGATCGGCCGCCGCGGCGCCGAGGCCGACCGCATCCGGGGCAACCTCGAGAAGCTGACCAAGAAGCAGGTCCAGCTCAACATCCTCGAGGTCAAGAACTCCGAGTCGGACGCACAGCTCGTCGCCCAGGGCGTGGCCGAGCAGCTGTCCAACCGCGTGGCGTTCCGCCGCGCGATGCGCAAGGCGATCCAGTCGGCCATGCGCTCGCCGCAGGTCAAGGGCATCCGGGTGCAGTGCTCCGGACGTCTGGGCGGCGCCGAGATGTCGCGGTCGGAGTTCTACCGCGAGGGCCGGGTGCCGCTGCACACGCTGCGCGCCGACATCGACTACGGCCTGTTCGAGGCGAAGACCTCGTTCGGCCGGATCGGCGTCAAGGTCTGGATCTACAAGGGTGACGTCGTCGGCGGTCGTCGCGAGGGTGCTCCGGCCGCGGCCGCAGCCGATCGCGCGCCGCGTCGCGAGCGTCCGGCCCGCCGGCGCTCGGGCGCCTCGGGCACCACCGCGACCAGCACCGAGGCCGGTCGTGCCGCGGCCGGTGGCGGCAGCGTCGCCACCGCCGAGGCCCCGGCCGAGAGCACCGCGACCACCAGCGGTACCCCGAGCGAGGGTGGGGAGGCCTGAGCCATGCTGATCCCACGCAAGGTGAAGCACCGTAAGCAGCACCGTCCGCACCGGACGGGGATGGCGACCGGCGGCACGAAGGTCTCGTTCGGCGACTACGGCATCCAGGCTCTCGAGCCGGCCTACGTCACGAACCGCCAGATCGAGTCGGCGCGTATCGCGATCAACCGCCACATCAAGCGTGGTGGCAAGGTCTGGATCAACGTGTTCCCGGACCGCCCGCTGACCAAGAAGCCGGCCGAGACCCGCATGGGTTCCGGTAAGGGTTCGCCGGAGAAGTGGGTCACCAACGTCAAGCCGGGTCGCGTCCTGTTCGAGATGAGCTTCCCGAACGACGAGACCGCGCGCGAGGCGTTGCGTCGCGCCATCCACAAGCTGCCGATGAAGTGCCGGATCGTGACCCGTGAGGGTGGTGACATCTGATGGCGACCAGCGGTGGCACCAAGGCTGCCGAGCTGCGTGAGCTGTCCGACGAGGAGCTCACGGTGCGCGTCCGTGAGGCCAAGGAGGAGCTGTTCAACCTGCGCTTCCAGATGGCCACGGGGCAGCTGGACAACAACCGGCGGCTGCGGGCCGTCCGCCACGACATCGCGCGGGTCTACACCGTCATGCGCGAGCGTGAGCTGGGCCTCTCCGCTGCGCCGATCGAGAGTGAGGGCGCAGCATGAGCGACGAGAGCACTCAGGTGCGCGGGGAGCGGAAGGTCCGCGAGGGCCTGGTCGTGTCCGACAAGATGGACAAGACCGTGGTCGTCTCCCTGGAGGACCGGGTCAAGCACCCGCGTTACAGCAAGGTCATCCGCCGGACCAGCAAGGTCAAGGCGCACGACGAGGGCAACACGGCCGGCATCGGTGACCGTGTCCGCCTGATGGAGACCCGCCCGTTGTCGGCCACGAAGCGCTGGCGGCTCGTGGAGATCCTCGAGAAGGCGAAGTAGGAGACACAGTGATCCAGCAGGAGTCGCGGCTGCGCGTCGCCGACAACACCGGTGCCAAGGAGATCCTGTGCATCCGGGTGCTGGGCGGCTCGGCGCGGCGCTACGCCGGGATCGGCGACGTCATCGTCGCCTCGGTCAAGGAGGCCATCCCCGGCGCCGGAGTGAAGCGCGGTGACGTCGTCAAGGCGGTCATCGTGCGCACGGTCAAGGAGAAGCGCCGGCCGGACGGCAGCTACATCAAGTTCGACGAGAACGCCGCCGTCCTGATCCGTCCGGACAACGGACCCCGAGGGACCCGCATCTTCGGCCCGGTCGGTCGCGAACTGCGCGACCGCCGGTTCATGAAGATCATCTCCCTTGCTCCGGAGGTGCTCTGAGATGAAGGCGAAGATGAAGGTCAAGAAGGGCGACACCGTGCAGGTGATCGCCGGCAAGGACAAGGGCGCCAAGGGCAAGGTCATCCAGGTCTACCCGGAGCGCGAGCGCCTGCTGGTCGAGGGTGTGAACCGGATCAAGAAGCACACCCGGATCAGCCAGAACCAGCGCGGTGCGGAGTCCGGCGGGATCGTCACGCAGGAGGCCGCCATCCACGTCTCGAACGTGATGGTCGTCGACTCGGACGGCACCCCGACCCGGGTCGGGCGCAAGGCCGTCGAGGGCGATGACGGCAAGACCCGGCGGGTCCGGATCTCCAAGCGCAACGGGAAGGAGATCTGAGATGACCACTGCAGAGCAGACCGAGCGGACGGCCCCCCGGCTCCAGCAGCGCTACCGCGACGAGATCATCGCCGCGATGCGCGAGGAGTTCGGCTACGGCAACGTCATGCAGGTCCCGGGCCTCGTGAAGATCATCGTTAACATGGGCGTCGGCGACGCCGCCCGTGACTCGAAGCTGATCGACGGCGCGCTGCGCGACCTGTCCATCATCACCGGGCAGAAGCCGCAGGTGCGGAAGGCGACCAAGTCCATCGCGCAGTTCAAGCTCCGCGAGGGCATGCCGATCGGCGCGAAGGTCACCCTTCGCAACGACCGGATGTGGGAGTTCCTGGACCGGCTGCTGACGATCGCGCTGCCGCGTATCCGCGACTTCCGCGGACTGTCCGGCAACCAGTTCGACGGCCGTGGCAACTACACGTTCGGCGTCAGCGACCAGTCGATGTTCCACGAGATCGACCCGGACAACATCGACCGGCCGCGCGGCATGGACATCACCGTCGTGACGACCGCGACCACGAACGCCGAGGGCCGGGCGCTGCTGCGCCACCTGGGCTTCCCCTTCAAGGAGAGCTGAGCACGATGGCGAAGAAGGCGCTGGTCAACAAGGCGAACAAGAAGCCGAAGTTCGCCGTGCGGGGGTACACCCGCTGCCAGAAGTGCGGGCGTCCGCGCGCGGTGTTCCGCAAGTTCGGGCTGTGCCGCGTGTGCCTGCGCGACATGGCACACGCCGGCGAGCTGCCGGGCGTGAGCAAGTCCAGCTGGTGACATTCCCACCAGCCGTTCCTATCGCCACAGGCCTGCGCCGGTGACGAGCCTCGAGCTCGGCGCCCCGGGAACCACGGCGGGAAAGAGATACCGATCATGACGATGACCGATCCGATCGCAGACATGTTGACCCGTCTGCGGAACGCGAACTCGGCCTACCACGACCGCGTGGTGATGCCGCACTCCAAGCTGAAGGTCGCGATCAGCGAGATCCTTCAGAAGCAGGGCTACATCGCCTCGCACCACACCGAGGACGCCGAGGTCGGCAAGTCCCTGGTCGTCGAGCTGAAGTACGGCCGCAACCGGGAGCGCAGCATCGCCGGCGTGCGTCGGGTGTCGAAGCCCGGCCTGCGCGTCTACGCGAAGTCGACGAACCTGCCGCGGGTCCTCGGGGGCCTCGGCGTGGCGATCATCTCGACCTCGAGCGGTCTGATGACCGACCAGCAGGCCTACCGGAGTGGCGTGGGCGGGGAAGTCCTCGCCTACGTCTGGTGAGAAGGGAGAACTGACGATGTCCCGCATCGGAAAGCTGCCCATCACCGTCCCGTCCGGAGTCGACGTCACGATCGACGGCCGCACGGTCACCGTGAAGGGCCCCAAGGGCACCCTGTCGCACACCGTCGTCGAGCCGATCACGGTCGAGCGCGACGACGACGGCACGGTGCTGATCAAGCGTCCCGACGAGGAGCGCGAGACGAGGGCCTACCACGGCCTGTCCCGTTCCCTGGTCAACAACATCGTGGTCGGCGTCAGCGCCGGCTACGAGAAGAAGCTCGAGATCCACGGCGTCGGCTACCGGGTCCAGCTCAAGGGGTCGAACCTGGAGTTCGCCCTGGGCTTCAGCCACCCGGTCGTCATCGAGCCGCCGGAGGGCGTGACGTTCAACGTCGAGTCCCCGACGCGGTTCTCGGTCGCGGGCATCGACAAGCAGCTGGTCGGCGAGACCGCTGCGAACATCCGCAAGCTGCGGCGCCCGGACCCGTACAAGGGCAAGGGCGTGCGTTACGCCGGCGAGCAGATCCGCCGCAAGGTCGGAAAGACGGGTAAGTGATGGCCGAGACGAACAACACGGTCTCCGGCGCCGCCCGGCGGCGGATGGCCTCCCAGGTGTCGCGGATCCGCAGGGACTCGCGGACCCGCCGGCACGTGCGGCTGCGCAAGAAGATCTCCGGCACGCCGGACCGTCCCCGCCTGGCGGTGCACCGCAGCTCGCGGCACATCACCGTGCAGCTGATCGACGACCTGGCCGGCCACACGCTGGCCCAGGCCTCGAGCCTGGACGTCGACATCCGCACGGTGGACGGCGACAAGAAGGCCAAGGCGACCAAGGTCGGGGAGCTCATCGCCTCCCGTGCCAAGGCCGCCGGCGTCACCTCGGTCGTGTTCGACCGCGGTGGCCTCGCGTACCACGGCCGGATCGCCGCGCTGGCGGACGCCGCCCGTGAGGGAGGCCTGGAGTTCTGATGAACAACAAGACTGAAGGGATCGTCTGATGCCGGGACGTGCACGGCGCGACGGCGGCGGAGGCCCCGGAGGCCCCGGCGGCCCGAGCAACGACAACCGCAACAGCAACAACCGGGACCGCCAGGGCGGCGGCCGCGGCGGGGCCCAGGACAAGACCCCGTACATCGAGCGGCTGGTCACGATCAACCGCGTGTCCAAGGTCGTCAAGGGTGGTCGTCGCTTCAGCTTCACCGCCCTGATGATCGTGGGCGACGGCGACGGCCTGGTCGGCGTCGGCTACGGCAAGGCCAAGGAGGTGCCCGCGGCGATCGCCAAGGGTGTCGAGGAGGCCAAGAAGAGCTTCTTCCGCGTCCCGCTCATCGGGGGCACGATCGTGCACCGGGTGCAGGGCGAGGCGGCGGCGGGCGTGGTCATGCTGCGCCCGGCCAGCCCCGGTACCGGTGTCATCGCCGGCGGCCCGGTGCGCGCCGTGCTGGAGTGCGCGGGGATCTCCGACATCCTGTCGAAGTCCCTGGGCAGCGACAACGCGATCAACGTCGTGCACGCCACGCTGGCCGCACTGCGCGCGATCCAGCGTCCGGAGGAGGTGGCCGCACGTCGTGGCCTGCCGCTCGAGGACGTCGCGCCGGTGTCGATGATGCGGGCGCGCGCTGCCGCGGCCGAGGCTGCGAGGGTCTGACCGACATGGCGACTCTCAAGATCACCCAGACGAAGAGCCGGATCGGCTGCAAGCAGAACCAGCGCGACACGCTGCGCTCGCTCGGCCTGCGCAAGATCCGTCAGTCGGTGGAGCGCCCGGACGACCCGCAGGTTCGCGGGATGGTCCACACCGTGCGCCACCTCGTGAACGTGGAGGAGGTCGGCTCATGAGCAACGACGAGACGACTCCCGGCGTCATCAAGCTGCACGACCTGCGTCCCGCCCCGGGCTCGAAGAAGGCCCGGACCCGCGTCGGACGTGGTGAGGGCAGCAAGGGTAAGACCGCCGGGCGAGGCACCAAGGGTACGAAGGCCCGTAAGACCGTGTCGCCGCGCTTCGAGGGCGGGCAGATGCCGCTGCACATGCGGCTGCCCAAGCTCAAGGGCTTCAAGAACCGGTTCCGGGTCGAGTACCAGGTCGTCAACATCGGCGACCTGGCCCAGCTGTTCCCGAACGGTGGCGAGGTCGGCGTGGCCGAGCTGGTCGCCGCCGGTGCGGTCCGCCGCAACGAGCTGGTGAAGGTGCTGGGGGAGGGTGAGCTCGAGGGCATCACCCTGACCGTCAGCGCGCACAAGTTCTCCGCGTCCGCGCGCGAGAAGATCTCGGCAGCGGGCGGGTCCGTCTCCGAGCTGTAGTGCCACACGGCGCCGCCCTGGTGCCCACCGATCCCGAGGGATCGGCCGGGCCCGTGGGCGGCGCCGTACTGCTGTGTGGCCGCTGTTAGAGTCGCCGCACGGGGGTTTCCGGTCCCCGCCGCCCTGACACGCGGCGAGATCGTGGCCGGTCACCGGGCCCCGAGTCGCCTCCGGCGGCCGGGACCGTGTCCCACATCCGGCCGGGCCCCCCGGGCCGGCGAGGAGGCGGCGTCGGGCCGCCGACGTCGTAGGAGGATCACCGAGTGCTCAGCGCGTTCCGGTCGGCCCTGACCACTCCGGATCTCCGCAAGAAGAT
The DNA here is from genome assembly GCF_019263595.1 of Pseudonocardia sp. KRD291. Classification (GTDB taxonomy): domain Bacteria; phylum Actinomycetota; class Actinomycetes; order Mycobacteriales; family Pseudonocardiaceae; genus Pseudonocardia. The sequence goes on from NZ_JADQDD010000079.1 coordinate 15,996, forward strand.
CCTCTTCACCCTGGGCATCGTCGCGATCTACCGGCTGGGTGCCAACATCCCCTCGCCGGGCGTGTCCTACATCAACGTCCAGGAGTGTGTCCGCCAGGTCGAGGGCGGCGAGAACTCCAGCGTCTACTCACTGATCAACCTGTTCTCCGGCGGCGCGCTCCTGCAGCTCTCGATCCTGGCGCTGGGCATCATGCCCTACATCACGGCCAGCATCATCGTGCAGCTGTTGCAGGTGGTGATCCCGCGCTTCGAACAGCTGAAGAAGGAAGGCCAGTCCGGCCAGGCCAAGCTGACGCAGTACACGCGGTACCTGACGATCGGGATCGCGATCCTGCAGTCCACCGGCTTCGTCGCCCTGGCCGAACGGGGGCAGCTGTTCGGCAACTGCTCGTTGCCGGTGATCCCGGACGGCAGCATCTTCACGCTCAGCATCATCGTGGTCGTGATGACGGCCGGCACCACGGTCGTGATGTGGCTCGGCGAGCAGGTCACCGAACGCGGCGTCGGGAACGGCATGTCGCTGCTGATCTTCGCCTCGATCGCGCACCGGATCCCCGCCGAGGGCAAGCAGATCCTGGACAACGCGGGCGGGCTGGTCTTCGCCGGCGTCTGCGTGTTCGGTCTGGCCATCATCGCCAGCGTCGTGTTCGTCGAGAACGGCCAGCGCCGCATCCCGGTGCAGTACGCCAAGCGCATGGTCGGGCGGCGGATGTACGGCGGCACGTCGACCTACCTGCCGCTCAAGGTCAACCAGGCCGGCGTCGTGCCGGTGATCTTCGGTAGCTCGCTGCTCTACCTGCCCGATCTGGTGGCCCGGCTGGCCGGCAACGACGGCGGCGCGTTCCAGCAGTTCGTGCAGACCTATCTTGTCGACCAGTCCAACTGGTTGCACATCCTGCTGTATGTCGCGCTGATCATCTTCTTCACCTACTTCTACGTCGGCATCACGTTCAACCCGGACGAGCGTGCCGAGGACATGAAGAAGTACGGCGGCTTCATCCCGGGCATCCGGCCCGGCCGGCCCACCGCCGAGTACCTGAACTTCGTGCTCAGCCGCATCACGCTGCCCGGTTCGCTGTACCTGGGCATCATCGCGGTGCTGCCGAACTTCTTCCTCGGCGTCACCGGCAGCGGCCAGAACCAGAACTTCCCGTTCGGCGGCACCGCTGTGCTGATCATGGTGACGGTCGGTCTGGACACGCTGAAGCAGATCGAGAGCCAGCTCATGCAGCGCAAGTACGAGGGTTTCCTGCGTTAGGCTCGCCGGGCGAGGCCGTCCCGCGGACGTCGGCGGGTCCGGGACCCGCCCGCCGTGACGTGGTCGGTGTTCGTTCGAGCAGTGTGGTTTTCCAGCCGGCGTCGGTGCCGGCGTGACGAAAGAGCAGGGGAGGTCGGGTTCGCGTGCGACTCGTTCTGGTTGGTCCGCCCGGTGCGGGCAAGGGGACCCAGGCTGAGCAGATGGCCAAGCGGCTGGACGTCCCGCACATCTCGACCGGTGACCTGTTCCGGGCGAACCTGAAGGACGAGACCGAGCTCGGCCTCGAGGCGAAGCGGTACATGGACGCCGGGAACCTCGTCCCGGACGAGGTCACCGTCGGGATGGTCCGCGACCGCCTCGGCGACGCCGACGCCGCGAAGGGGTTCATCCTGGACGGCTTCCCCCGCACGACGTCGCAGGCCGACTCGCTGGGCCAGATCCTGAAGGACAAGGGCCTGGCGCTCGACGCGGTCGTCCAGTTCGAGGTGGACGACGAGGTCGTCGTGCAGCGGCTGCTCTCGCGTGGTCGCAGCGACGACAACGAGGACGTCATCCGCAACCGGCAGCAGGTCTACCGGGACGAGACGTTCCCGCTGCTGCAGTACTACTCCGACCGGCTCGTGACCGTCGACGCGGTCGGCGAGGTGGACGAGATCACCGAGCGGGTGTTCACGGTGCTGGACAACCGCGGGTTCTGACGAACGGGGAACGGGACGTGAACTCCGGCCGGGGAGGCCTCCGCGGCGCCATCGCGCGCTACCGCGGACGCGACATCGAGCTCAAGACACCGGGCCAGCTGCAGGCGATGCGTGCGGCCGGGGCGCTGGTCGCCTCGACCTTGGCGGCGGTCGTCGAGCAGGCGCGGCCCGGGGTGAGCACGGCCGATCTGGACGCCGTGGCCGAGCAGACGATCCGGGCCGCCGGTGCGGTGCCGTCGTTCCTGGGCTACCACGGGTTCCCGGGCAGCATCTGCGCGTCGGTGAACGAGCAGATCGTGCACGGGATCCCGTCGTCGTCGCAGGTCCTCGCCGACGGCGACCTGATCTCGGTGGACTGCGGCGCGATCCTGGAGGGCTGGCACGGGGACGCGGCCGTCACGATCCCGGTCGGGAACGTCGCGGCGCCCGACCTGGCCCTGTCCGAGGCCTGCCGGGGCGCACTGACGGCCGGTATCGCCGCGGTCCGCCCGGGCGCCCGGCTCACCGATGTCTCGTTCGCGATCCAGGAGGCCTGCCGGGAGGCGGCGAACCGGGACCGGGCCGACTACGGGATCGTCGCCGAGTACGGCGGGCACGGCATCGGGACGTCGATGCACATGGACCCGTTCCTGCCCAACCACGGCGACGCAGGCCACGGCCCGCGTCTGCGCCCCGGGATGGCGCTGGCCGTGGAGCCGATGCTCACCGCGGGCGACCCGGAGACCGTGGAGCTCGAGGACGGGTGGACGGTCGTCACCGCCTCCGGGGCACGGGCGGTGCACTGGGAGCACACGGTCGCGGTGACCGAGGACGGGCCGTGGCTGCTCACCGTGCCGGCCGAGCAGGACGCCGTACTCGGTTCCTGAACGGGCAAGACCGGTTCTTGATCGGTCATCCCGCCTTACGGTGAGGACGGGCGTCACACGGGGACGGCATCGGGCGCACCGCTGCACTAGGTTCTGCGCATGGGCGAAGAGGCCGGACAGTCACCACCAGGGCGGACGACGTCTGTCGGTGTACCGAAGGAGTCGGCGGAGGGCGAGCGCCGGGTGGCGCTCGTCCCCAAGGTCATCGAGAAGTTGCAGAAGCGCGGGGCGGAGATCGTCGTCGAGTCCGGCGCCGGGCTCGAGGCGCTGATCCCGGACGAGGCGTTCACCGACGCCGGGGCGACGATCGGCGATCCGTGGTCGTGCGACGTGGTGGTCAAGGTCGCGCCACCGACGAGCGACGAGATCAGCAAGCTGGGCCGGGACACGACACTGATCGGGTTCCTGGCCCCGCTGACCTCGCCGGAGACCATCGAGGCGCTGAGGTCGGCGGGCGTGCAGGCGTTCGCGATGGAGTCCATCCCGCGGATCTCGCGGGCCCAGGGCATGGACGCGCTCTCCTCGCAGGCGAACGTCTCGGGCTACAAGGCGGTGCTCCTCGCGGCCCAGGAGTCGACCCGGTTCTTCCCGATGCTGACCACCGCGGCCGGCACCGTGAAGCCGGCGACCGCGCTGATCCTCGGCGTCGGCGTCGCCGGGCTGCAGGCACTGGCCACGGCCAAGCGCCTCGGCGCGCGCACCACCGGCTACGACGTCCGCCCGGACGTCGCGGACCAGGTGAAGTCGCTCGGCGCGCAGTGGCTCGACCTCGGGATCGAGGCCGCCGGCGAGGGCGGGTACGCCCGGGAGCTGTCGGACTCCGAGCGCCAGAAGCAGCAGGAGCAGCTGGAGCTGGCGATCACCGGCTTCGACGTCGTGATCACCACCGCGCAGGTCCCCGGCAAGAAGGCACCGACGCTGGTCAGCGCCAAGGCCGTGGAGGGCATGCGGCCGGGCAGCGTGATCGTCGACCTGGCCGGTGAGGGCGGCGGCAACTGCGAGCTCACCGAGCCGGGCGAGACCGTCGTCAAGCACGACGTCACGATCGCCTCGCCACTGAACCTGCCGGCCACGATGCCCGAGCACGCCTCCGAGCTCTACGCGCGCAACGTCACGGCACTGCTGGAGCTGATGCTCTCCGAGGGAGAGCTGTCCCCGGACTGGGACGACGAGGTGCTGGCCAAGTCCTGCGTGACGCGCGAGAGCAGCGCAGGCGGAACGAGCGCCGACACCGCCCAGCCGGCCCCCGGCGGCGACACGGACACGAAGGACACGACGAGCGAGGGAGAGTCCTGATGGAGTCGGGAAGCCTGCTGGCGAACCTCGCGATCCTGGTACTGGCCGGGTTCGTCGGGTTCGCGGTGATCTCCAAGGTGCCGAACACGCTGCACACCCCGCTGATGTCGGGAACGAACGCGATCCACGGGATCGTCGTGCTGGGCGGGATGATCGTGCTCGGCGAGCTGGAGAACGCGACCGTGCTGGAGACGATCCTGCTCACCGTCGCGATCGCGTTCGGGATGATCAACGTGGTGGGTGGCTTCCTGGTCACCGACCGGATGCTGGGCATGTTCAAGGGCAAGCAGCCCCCGAAGCCCGGCGCCGAGCCCGAGTCCGGCGGCGGCGACGCACAGACCCTGACCGCCGAGAAGGCAGCGAAGGGCGGCGCGTGATGGAGATCCTGGAGCCGGTCCTCTACCTGATCGCGTTCGCGCTGTTCATCTACGGCCTGATGGGCCTGACCGGGCCGCGCACCGCGGTCCGCGGCAACTGGATCGCCGCGGTCGGGATGGCGATCGCCATGCTCACCGTGCTGCTCGTGGTGATCATCAACGGTGCGAACAACATCGTCTGGATCCTGGTCGGCCTGGTGGTCGGCACCCTCCTCGGCGTCCCGTCCGCGCGCCGGGTCAAGATGACCCAGATGCCGCAGATGGTGGCGCTGTTCAACGGCGTCGGTGGCGGCACGGTCGCGCTGATCGCCTGGTCGGAGTTCCTGGCCACGCCCGGCTTCGCGGGCCGCGCCGGCGTGTTCGTGGTCGCCTCGCTGTTCTCCGCGATCGTCGGCTCGATCTCGTTCTGGGGTTCGCTGATCGCGTTCGGCAAGCTGCAGGAGCTCCTCTCCTCGTCGCCGATCGGGTTGGGCAAGGCGCAGCAGCTGGTGAACGCGATCCTCCTGATCGGCGCGATCGTGTGCGCCGTGGTCGCGGGGACGGGCAACACGTCGTCGCTGTGGATCGTCGCGGTGCTGGTGCTGGCCGGGATCCTCGGCGTGATGGTCGTGCTGCCGATCGGCGGCGCGGACATGCCGGTCGTGATCTCGCTGCTGAACGCGATGACCGGACTGGCGGCGGCGGCCGCGGGCCTCGCGCTGAACAACACCGCGATGATGGTCGCCGGCATGATCGTCGGCGCGTCCGGCTCGATCCTGACCAACCAGATGGCGCAGGCGATGAACCGGACCATTCCGGCGATCGTCGCCGGCGGGTTCGGCGGGGCCTCGGTGGCCGCCGCGGACGACGACCCGAACAAGACGGTCAAGTCCACCTCGGCCGCGGACGCGGCGATCCAGATGGCCTACGCCGAGCGCGTGATCGTGGTGCCGGGCTACGGCCTGGCCGTCGCGCAGGCCCAGCACGCCATCAAGGAGATGGCCAAGCTGCTCGAGGCCAAGGGCGTCGACGTCCGGTACGCGATCCACCCGGTCGCGGGCCGGATGCCCGGGCACATGAACGTGCTCCTCGCCGAGGCCGAGGTCTCCTACGACGTGCTCAAGGAGATGGACGAGATCAACGACGACTTCTCCCGCACCGACGTCACGATCGTGATCGGGGCGAACGACGTCACGAACCCGTCCGCGCGCAACGACAAGAGCTCGGCGATCTACGGCATGCCGATCCTGAACGTCGACCAGAGCCACAACGTGATCGTGCTCAAGCGGTCCATGAGCTCCGGTTTCGCCGGGATCGAGAACCCGCTGTTCTTCCTGGACAACACGTCGATGCTGTTCGGCGACGCGAAGTCGTCGGTGGAGAAGGTGACCGAGGAGCTCAAGGCCCTGTAGGCCCGACCGGCCGCAGCACGCCGGCCCGCCCCGCTCCCCGCGGTGCGGGCCGGTCGTTCGTCACGGCCTGGGCCGCGAGCGCGGACGAGGATGATTACGACCCGCGCGAGATCCCGTCGCCCGCCGTGATCCGGCCGCAGTACGTGGTCCGCGAGGGTCCCGGAGCCCTCGCCACGGCGGGCCTGGTCGGAGGCGGGGTGTCACCGGTCTGCTCGGCCTGCGCGCCTTCGGGGCCCGCCGCCGGCGGGACTGAGGGTCGCCGGCCGCACCGCCCCGGGCACCGCCGGGGGCCGGCAGGGCCGAGCCGGCAGGGCCGAGCCGGCAGGGCCGAGCCGGCAGGGCCGAGCCGGCAGGGCCGGGCCGCTGGGTCCGGGGCGTCCTGCCGGGGGTCTCTCCAGGAAATTGCTCACGAACCGAGAGAGTTGGCGAGCGAATTCCTGGAGCGACATGCCGCGTGGGAGGCGTCGTCCGGACGCCACCGGTTCCGTCCCCGGTGAGCGGCGGCGCCGACGGCCACAGCCACCCCGCCGATCACGCCCACCTGGTCGCCGGGCGCGGCGCCGTCGTCTCCGG
>NZ_JADQDD010000008.1 GCF_019263595.1 Pseudonocardia sp. KRD291
ACCACATGCACGACCACGTGCAGGACGAGCTGATGGTCTCCCGGATGACCTACTTCCGGACCAAGTGGAGCGCCCTGCCCGAGGCCTACGCGCGCTTCCTGCACGAGCGTCTCGCTCCCGGGGCACCGGTCGTACTCGTCGAGGACACCTCGACCTGGCCGGTGGTGCGGGTCGGCGACCGGCACGTGTTCCAGACCGGCGCCCAGGGCGGCCGCGACCCCGGAACCTACATGCGCGAACCGCACGCCCCGCAGCCCGACGACGAGGCACCGGAGGCCGAGTGGGGGGCCGACCCCGGTCTCGGCGCCGCCGTCGAGAGCTGGTGCGCCGCCCACGGCCATCCCCTGCTCCGCGTCACCTACCAGGGCCCGCAGGCGCCCTCGCACGCCGTCGCCGGCGTCATGCGCGACTGGTACCGGAGGCGGGGCGAGGCGGCCGAGCGCCTGCTCGTGCCCTCGTTCGTCCTCGGCGACCCGTGGCGGACGCTGACCACGGCCTCGGTCCCCTACTGGACGTTCTTCTCCGTGCAACCCGCGCTGCGCGCCCTGGACGACCACCTCGCCCGGGCCGAGCCCTACCGCACGGTCGACCTGCTGCTGTTCCAGCACGGCGCCGACTCCGAGGGCATCGCCACCCCGGACGAGTGGGAGGCGGTCGTGCGCCGGCACGGCGCGCGGGCGCGCTTCCCGGCGCTGGACCGGCGGAGGTTCCCGCACGACATCGCCGTCAACGCCCGCTACGACCGCGCGTTGCGGGAGTTGCCCCTTGCCCGACGGCCGTGGACCCCGATGGCGGTCCGGGACACGATCGGACGTGTCGTCCGCGAGCTCGACTCCCCGGCCCGCCGGTAGGTCGATCCCGCGCAGCGGCCGACGCCGGATCAGAGGTCGGCGCCGCTCCCGGACCGGTGCGCGCTGCCGCCGTCGGGCAACCGGTCGATAAGGCACTGGCGGGCCAGGCGTTCGAGGAGCTCGGGCATCATCTCCGGGGAGACGCCCTGCAGGTCGCGGCGGCAGTCCCGGATCACCTCGGCGATGACCTCGGCGGGCAGGAAGGTGGCGAACTCGACCGCGATCCGGGCGGAGACGTCGGCGCTGCCCACCCGGGCCCGCGCCGGGTCGCCGTCGTCGCCCCGCTCGGCCACCGGGCCCGACGCCGTCATCCGGTCCCACCCACGACCGTGTCGATACGGCCGGCCAGCTCCAGGTCCGGGCGGGTGACCGCCTCTCCGCGGGTCCGCAGCGTGAACGTGACCGCACCGGCCTCCCGGCTGACCCGGACGTGGTCGTCGGAGCGGCGCGCCTCGCGCTCGACGCGCTCGACGAGCGGGTCGATGCGGTCCTCGGGCAGCGCGACCGTGCGCGAGATGCCGCGCTCGTCGCCGCTCCACCCCTCCAGGTCCCGCAGACCGGCGGCGACGTCGTCCCCGTCCAGCTCGGTCGGACGTTCCGGGGTCGTCGTCACCGCGCGCCCCGGGCTGTCGCCGGCCTCGGACAGCGCGTCCCGGGTCTCCGGTGGCAGGTGCCCGGCCAGCTCGTCGACGAGGGCGCCGTCCTGCTCCCGAAGCTGTGCCAGGACGGCCTGCAGGAGGTAGCGGGCCTGCTCGGGTGGCCGTGACACCAGCCGTCCCAGCTCGTCGAGCAGCTCGGGCCCGCTCGCCGGGCCCGAGCCCACCGGCACCGTCACCTCGGACCCCAACGCACCCGGCAGCGCGTCGACGATCCGCTGCCGCTCCTCGGCCGGGGCCGCGCGCAGCAGCGCGCCCAGCACGGACCCGCTGACCTCGCGCGCCTCGTGGGCATCCTGCAGGCCGGCACGGTCCCGGACGCCTTCCACGAACTCCTGATAGGTCGCCACGGACTCTCCTCTCGGCGCTGTCTCGCGTTCACGTCTGGAACTGCGCGCCTACCCGGATCGGGCCGGGGTAGTCCTGCGGCGGGCACCGAGCCAGCCGAGCAGCGCCGCCACGACGTCCTCGGCGAGCGCGCCGGGGCGGTCGGACCCGAACCGGCGCGCCGACACGGCACGCAACCGCATCCCGGCCGCCGCGCCCGCCACCGCCGAGAGTGCCCCGACCAGCGTGGGCAGATCGGGATCGTCGCCGTCGCGGGCGGCCACCGCACCGGCCGTGCCGCCACCGAGCACCACCCGGGGCACCAGGCCCTGCGGCTCGAGCCGGTCGGGGATGAAGGGCTGCTTGTCGGCGTAGAGCTCGCCCGCGGCGAGCGCCAGCGTCACCCCGGTCGCCGCCCGCCCGCCGGCCAGGCCCGCGAGCCCCCGGTCCCGGGCTCCGGAGGTCAGCGCCACCGCGGCGAGGCCGGCCGAGCTGCGCGACCCGGTGGCGAGCCCGAGCGCTGCCGCCCGCCCGAGCGCACCGGCCCGGACCGGCGCGGCCCGGCCGGTTTCGTCGTCGGCGGCGGACAGGGCGACCAGCGTCCGGTGCGTGACGGCGCCGTAGGCCAGGTGCGGCACCACGTCGGACATCCAGTCCGAGCGGCTCCAGCTGCGCGGGTCCGACACCCGCGTGAGCGCGAGCGGCACGTCGCTCGCGAGCATCGCGGCCACGCCGAGGACCGGGCCGCCGACGGCGGTGGGCAACCGGAGCCCGGCGGCGCGCAGGGCGCCCGCGGCCGCCCCGACCAGTACCCCGGACGCGGTCCCGGCCAGCGGGCCGAGCGCCGCGATGCGGCGCTCCCGCTCCTTCTTCCGGCCGGGGATCGTGACGCCGGCGTCGTCGACCAGCGCGGCCACCAGCTCCTGCGGCGCGTCGCTGCCCGGACGGCCGCGGATCGCGGCGTCCGCGCCGCTGACGGCGTTCAGCGCGGTGGTACCGGCAGCACCGGCGGTCGCGCCACGGACAAGACCTCGAAGAATGACTCCCACGGCGTGCGGTCTACCCGGTCAGGCCCGGGTCACACTCCGCGGCCGCGGGGCCGCCGGGTGCGGCGGAAGTACCTGGTGCGGATGCACGGTCAGGGTGCCCCCGAGTCCGGCGATCTCCAGCACACGTCGGGTGCGCTCGGTCGGGTGCACCAGCACCACCCAGCCCCGCAGGTCGCGGAATCGCCGGTCGACCCGGATCAGTACCCCCAGGCCGGTCTCGGCCACGAACTTCAGCTCGGAGAGGTCCAGGGCGAGGTAGCGCACCCCGGCGTCGCGCAGGTCGTCGCACAGCACGTCCAGCGTGGGCGCGGTGGCCGGGTCGAGGTGCCCGCGGACGCGGACCCGGCACCGCGGTGGACGTCCGTGCGTGCTGAGCAGCAGGCGCGACGGTCCCGGCAGGCCGTCGCCGTGGTCGGGCAGAGAACCGTCGCCGTCGCCGGCGCCCGGCCGGGGCACGATGTCGTTCCGGAAGCGCATGGTCACAGTCCCGTCCGGTTCCGCGAGGGGGTCGGACCGGGCCGGGGACGGCGCGGTTCGACTTCGGACGGCTGTGGGTCCAACCGGATCGAGAATCCTAACCGCTCGGAGCGCGGGCCCTCAACCCCGACCGGGCCCGTGCGGTCCGGCGACGCCCTTTCCCCAAGGGCCGCGGCGATGATTGCGCGGCGCTCGTACGGGTACCGCAGTGACCGGACCAGTGACCGGACCGTTCCGGCCCCGCACCCGCCACCGAGGAGGACCCTTGGACGCCGACCACGCACGCGGCCTGCTCGAGGCCGAGCTGAAGCAGATCGACGCCGACGTCGAGACCGAGGTCTCCGACCGTGCCGGCCAAGTCGTCGAGGACCGCAGCGCCGACGGGATGGACATCGCCGACAGCGGGTCCCGGGTGGCCGAGTCGATGGACCGCGACCTGACGACGGGCACGCTGCGCCGTCGACGCCGGCAGGTGCTCTCGGCGCTGGAGCGCGTCGAGGACGGCAGCTACGGCCGGTGCGTCGTCTGCGGCGAGCCGATCGACGACGAGCGCCTGAGCGCCCGCCCGGAGACCGACCGCTGCCGCCAGCACCCGGAGGGTCCGGACGACATCGGTGAGGTCGAACCGTGAGCTCGGCCGAACCTGCGGCGGACGCGTCCCTGACCTTCGTCGGGACCGCCACCACGGTGCTGCGCCTCGGCCGCCACACGCTGCTGACCGACCCGAACTTCCTGCACCGCGGGCAGCGGGCGAAGCTGGGCTACGGCCTCTCGTCGCGCCGGACGACCGACCCGGCGATGACGATCGCCGACCTGCCGTCGCTGGATGCGGTGCTGCTCTCGCACCTGCACGGCGACCACTTCGACGACGTCGCGCGGCGCGAGCTGGACCGCTCACTGCCCGTGCTGACCACGCCGTCGGCCGCGCGGACGCTGCGCGGGTGGGGTTTCGGGTCGTCGGTCGGGCTGCCCACGTGGGAGAGCCACACCCTCGGCGACGACGCCGAGCGGGTGCGGGTCACCGCGGTGCCCGGACGGCACGGCCCGGCCCTGCTGCACCGGGCGCTGCCGCCGGTGATGGGCACCATCGTCGACCTCGAGCAGCACGGGAGGCGGTCGCTGCGGGTCTACATCACCGGGGACACGCTCAACGTGCCCGAGCTGCGCGAGGTCCGGGACCGCTACCCCGACGTGGACGTGATGGTGGCCCACCTCGGCGGCACCCGGATCGGCGGCGTCCTGGTCACGATGGACGCCGTGCAGGGCGCCGACCTGGTGGAGCTCGTCCGGCCCGGCGCCGTCGTCCCGGTCCACTACGACGACTACGGCGTCTTCCGCTCGCCGCTGAGCCATTTCACCGACGAGATGCGCAGGCGGGGGATGCTCGACGCCCGCGTGCGCCTGGTCGCCAGGGGTGAGACGGCCCCGCTCCCGGCACGCGCGGTCCCGGACCCGACCGGCCGGTGAGCGCAGGAGCGACCGGGAACGACCCGAGGAGGACGGCAGTCATGGACTCCGATCTCGACCACCCCGTCTGCGTGACCTGCGGCGTGCAGTACGGGCCCGACGTCGACCGGTCGGTCTGCCCGATCTGCGCCGACGACCGCGAGCACGTCGGCTGGGACGGTCAGCGCTGGACCTCCCTGCGCGACCTGGCCACGGACGGGTACCGCAACGAGGTCCGCGAGGAGGTGCCCGGGCTGACCGGGATCGGGACCACCCCGGACTTCGGGATCGCCCAACGGGCCCTGCTCGTGCCCGGGGAGGGCGGCAACGTCCTGTGGGACTGCACTCCCCTGGTCGACGACGACGCACTCGCCGGTGTCCGCCGCCTCGGCGGGGTCGCCGCGATCGCCCTGTCGCACCCGCACTACTACTCGAGCATGGTCACCTGGAGCCGGGCGCTCGGCGACGTCCCGATCTACGTGCACGCCCGCGACGAGCAGTGGGTCCCGCGCCGCGACAACGTCGTGTTCTGGGAGGGCGAGGCCAGGGAGATCCTGCCCGGCCGCACGCTGCTCAACGCCGGGGTGCACTTCGCCGGGGGGACCGTCCTGCACTGGGACACCGGCCCCGACGGACGCGGCGCCCTGTGCGCGGGCGACATCTTCAACGTGGTCCCCGACCGTCGCTGGGTCGGGTTCATGTACAGCTACCCCAACCTGATCCCCGAGCGGCCCGCCCGCATCAGCCGGGCCGTGCACCTCACCGAGCCCTACCGGTACTCCTCGCTCTACAGCGCGTGGTGGGACCACGTGATCACCGACGACGCGCAGGGCGCCGTCCTGCGTTCCGCCCACCGCTACTTCGACCAGGTCGACGCGCCCGCGGCCGACCTGCCCGCACTGCCCCGGCCCACGGCGGTACCGGGCCGCGCGGAGGGGCCGAGGAACGCCGGGATGCGGTAGGGCGCTGGTGTAGCGTCACGCCCATCACCACCCGATCCCGGCGCGGGTACGCCGCACGTCCCGCCGTCCACGCCTCCCGGGCCGCCCGGGCCGCCCGGGCCGCCCGGCAGGAAGCCGGCGTCCCGCGCGCACGGGTGCGTTCCGATGATTGACCGGGGCGGGTTGAGCCAGGCACTGGCGACGGCGGTCGCCGTCGGCGGGTCCGCGGCGGCACTGGCGGTGTGCCGGGCGGTGGTGTCGTGGGTGCCGATGACCGGCGCCGCGATCACGCTGATGTCCGGCCCGGACGGGCAGGAGCCGGTCTGCGCCACGGACGCGGGCGCGGCCCGGATCGACGAGCTGCAGTTCGACCTCGGCGACGGTCCGTGCGTGGAGTCGTTCACCACGGGCCGGGCGGTGCTGGTGTCCGACATCACCGACGGCGCCGACGCGCGGTGGCCGGTGTTCGCGGCGGCCGCCGCGGCGACCGGGGCGCGGGGCATGTTCGTGTTCCCGCTGTCGGTCGGGGCGGCCCGGCTCGGCGTGTTGGACTGTTACCGCGACACGCCCGGTTCCCTGGACGACGACGAGCTCGCCGCCGCGTTGGCGGCGGTGGACGCGGCGGTGTGGACGTTGCTCGAACACGGGGCCGCGAGCACCCTGGACGGGGACCGCGCCGGGTCGGACTGGTTCAACGGGTCGCCGCTGGCGCGCGCGGAGGTCCACCAGGCCACCGGCATGCTCAGCGTGCAGGCGGGGCTGCGCCCGGGCGCGGCGCTGGCCCGGCTGCGCGCGGGCGCGTTCGCCACCGGGCGCCCGATCGCCGAGATGGCCGCCGACGTCGTGTCCCGCCGGCTGCGCCTGGACTCCGACGGGGCCTGGCACAGCACCACAGCACCACCGATGACGAGTACGTACGACACGGGCAGGCCCGGCGACGAGGAGCCGGGCGACGAGGAGAAACGATCATGAGTACAGCAATGTCGTCGCAGGGCCGCGAGAAGGACCTGGTGGCGGCCTTCGTCCGGATGGCCGACACCCTGATCGCCGACTTCGACGTGATCGAGCTGCTGCACGGTCTGTGCGACGACTGTGTGACGTTGCTCGGCGTGGACGCCGCAGGCCTGTTGCTGACCGATCAGCGGGGCAGCCTGCAGGTCGTCTCGGCCTCAACCGAGGCCGCACACCTGGTCGAGCTGTTCCAGCTGCAGGCCGAGCAGGGCCCGTGCCTGGACTGCTTCGCCACCACCGCCCCGGTGCACGCAGGCGACCTGGGTACCGAGTCCCGGTGGCCGCTGTTCACCGACCGCGCCCGGCAGGAGGGCTACGCCGCGGTGCACGCGCTGCCGATGCGCCTGCGCGGTCAGACGATCGGCGCGCTGAACCTGTTCCACCGCCGCCCCACGGCCATGCAGGAGCAGGAGCTACGCGTCGGTCAGGCCCTGGCCGACGTGGCCACGATCGCGATCCTCGCCGAGCGCAGCACCCGTGAGCGCGAGCTGCTCACCGAGCAGCTGCAGGGCGCGCTGAACAGCCGGGTGATCATCGAGCAGGCCAAGGGCATGCTGGCCGAACGGGCCCGGATCGGTATGGACGAGGCGTTCGCGCGGTTACGCCGGCACGCCCGCGACACCGGCACCCGCCTGGCCGACGTGGCCCGCGGCCTCACCGAGGCCACCCTGGACGCCACACCGCTGCTGGAGCCGCCGGGCCGGTGAGAAAACTCGGCCGATAGCAGGTGTCGACGCGTGGCGCGGCGGGTATGTGTGCCACCTCACGTCACGAGGAGACTGCAGATGTCGACACCCCCCGAACGCACCCGCCCCGCCACCACGGACGGCACGATCGAGCAGGCCGACGCGATCGCCGGCCGGTTGGCGCCCTACATCGCCTGGCTTGCCGTCCAGCTCGACAACGAGGCGACCCGGCGGACCTACCGCGAGGTCGCCGAGCACTACCTGCAGTGGTGCGCGCACGACCGCGGTCCCACCGCAGGCCGGCGGGCGCGCTACTGCACCGACGGTGCCGCCTCGCTCGGCTACTCGGGCGCCCTGGTGCGCGACGCCCTCGACCGGCTCTTCGAGCACGAGCGGGTCCGCGCGTGCACCCTCCCGGTCGACGGCTGAGGTCGCGGGAGGCCCCGGACACCCAGGGCCTCCCGTCCGTCCCGTCCGGACGGGCCCGGGCCCGGGCCCTCAGCCCGGCATCGTCTCGCCGCCGACCGGTGCGAGCACCTCACCGGTGTAGTAGGACGAGAGGGACGGCGCCGCGAAGAACACGTAGGACGGCGCGATCTCGTCCGGGTGCGCGGCACGGCCCATCGGGACCTGGGTCCCGAACGACTCGACCTTCTCGGCCGGCATCGTCGCCGGGATCAACGGCGTCCACACCGGGCCGGGCGCAACGCAGTTCACCCGGATGCCGCGCTCGGTCAGCGACTGCGCCAACGAGTACGTCAACGACTGCACGGCGCCCTTGGTGGCCGAGTAGTCGATCAGGGTCTTGTTGCCGCGCAGCCCGTTCACCGAGCCGGTGTTCACGATCGCGCCGCCGGCGGGCAGGTGCGCCAGAGCGGCCCTGGTGACCCGGAAGAAGCTGTGGATGTTGACGTCGAACGTGCGCAGCCACGCCTCGTCGCCGATCTCCTCCGGCCGGTCGTAGGGCTCCTGGGTCGCGATGTTGTTGACCACGGTGTCCAGCCGGCCGAGCTCGGCGACCGTGCGTTCGACGACGTCACCGCAGTGCGTGGCGTCCCCGAGGTCACCGCGCAGGGTCAGGCACCGCCGGCCCTGGGCCCGCACGAGCGACGCGGTGTACTCCGCGTCGTCGTCCTCGGACAGGTAGGCCAGCGCGACGTCGGCACCCTCCTTCGCGAACGCCACGCAGACCGCGCGACCGATCCCGGAGTCGCCCCCGGTCACCAGGGCCACCGTGCCGTGCAGGAGGTCCCGCCCGCGGTAGTCGCGCATCTCGTCGCGCGGCTCCGGGTCCATCGGGCCGGTCCGGCCGGGCGGGTCCTGCTGCTGGGCGGGCGGGTTCGGCGAGCTCATGCGACCCCCTCCGGGCGCAGCAGAACCTTCACCGCACCGTCGCGCTTCTGCTGGAACATCGAGTACGCCTCCGGCGCCTGCTCCAGCGAGACGTGGTGGGTCGCGAAGTCCTCGGTCCCCAGCGGGTCGTCGTCGCCGAGCAGGGGCAGGATCTCGGGCACCCACCGCCACACGTTGGCCTGGCCCATCCGCAGCTGGATCTGCTTGTCGAACAGGGTGAGCATCGGCAGCGGGTCGGCCGCACCTCCGTAGACGCCGGACAGCGAGATCGTGCCGCCGCGCCGGACGAGGGTGATCGCCAGGTGCAGCGCGGCGAGCCGGTCCGAGCCGACCGTGCTCATCAGCTTCTCCCCCACCCCCGACGGCATCAGGTTCACCAGGTTCTGGGCGATCCGCGCCCCGGGCGAGCCGTGCGCCTCCATCCCGACCGCATCGATCACGGCGTCCGCGCCGCGCCCGCCGGTCAGCTCCGCGACCGCCTCGGCGACCCGGTCGGTGCCCATGTTCAGGTCGATCGTGTGCACCCCGCGCGCGGTCACCCGGGTCAACCGCTGCGGCACCAGGTCGACGCCGATCACCTGCTCGATCCCGCGGTGGCGGGCGATCCGGGTGCACATGTCGCCGATCGGGCCGAGGCCGAGCACGAGCAGCGTCCCGCCGGGCGGGGTGTCGGCGTAGGCGACCGCCTGCCACGCCGTGGGCAGCACGTCGGACAGGTAGACGAACCGGTCGTCCGGCGGGCCGTCCGGCACCTTGATCGGCAGCGAGTTGCCGAACGGCACCCGCAGGTATTCCGCCTGACCGCCGGGGACCTGGCCGTAGAGCTTGGTGTAGCCGAACAGCGAGGCGCCCATGCCCTGGTCCCGGTTCTGGGTGGTCTCGCACTGCGACTGCAGCCCGCGGTCACACATCCAGCAGTGCCCGCAGTTGACGTTGAACGGCATCACCACCCGGTCGCCGACGTCGAGGGCGGTCACCTCGGGCCCCTTCTCGACCACGACGCCCATCGGCTCGTGGCCGAGGATGTCGCCCTCGCTCAGGAACGGCCCCATCACCTCGTAGAGGTGCAGGTCCGACCCGCACAGGCCGGTCGAGGTGACCCGGACGACGATGTCGTCGGGGGCCTCGATCCTCGGGTCGGGGACGGTGTCGACACGGACGTCGCGCCGTCCGTGCCAGGTCAGTGCGCGCATGCGGCTCCCATCGTGGCGAGGGGTGCGGGCGGGCCCGCTTCTCGCCACAGCGCTACCCGTGACCGTCGGGCGCAAACGCCGAGGCCCGCACGCCGCGGGGACACCCCGCGGCGTGCGGGCGGACGTCGCTGCTCAAGCCGGCGGGAGCACCTTGTCCAGGGTCAGCGGCAGGTCCCGGACCCGTACCCCGGTCGCGTGCCAGGCGGCGTTGGCGACCGCGGCCGCGGTACCGACGATGCCGATCTCGCCGATGCCCTTGGACCCCATCGGGTTGACGTGCGGGTCGTCCTCGTGGACCCAGTCGGCCCGCAGGTCGGCCACGTCGGCGTTGGTCGCGACGTGGTACTCGGCCAGGTCGTGGTTGACGACGTGGCCGGTGCGCGGGTCGAGCACGCTGTCCTCCATCAGCGCCATGCCCAGCCCCATCGTCATCCCGCCGAGCAGCTGCGACCGCGCCAGCCGCGGGTTGACGATCCGGCCCGCGGCGAACGTGCCGTGGAGCCGGGGAACCCGGACCTCGCCGGTGTCGGCGTGCACGGCGACCTCGGCGAAGTGCGCGCCGTAGGCGTGCATGGCGAAGCGCTCGGAGGCTGCGTTCTCCGGTACCGACGCCTCGATCTCGTCACCCTCGTGCGGATCGGCCCCGAACTTCCCCCGGAACTGTTCGGCCGCCGCGACCAGGGCGGAACCCCAGGTCGTGGTGCCCGAGGAGCCACCCGCCACCGACGCGGGCGGGTACTCGGTGTCACCGATCAGCACCTCCACCTCCTGCACCGGCACGCCGAGGGCGTCCGCGGCGATCTGCGGCAGCACCGTCCACGCGCCGGTACCGATGTCGGCGGCACCGATCCGGGCCACGTAGCGCCCGCCGGAGTAGCCGATCACGGCGGTCGAGACCGGCATCCGGTAGACGGGGTAGGTCGCCGACGCGACCCCGGTCCCGATCCACCAGCCGCCCTCGAGACGGACGCCGGGCCGGGGGTCGCGGCCGGGCCAGCCGAACTGCTCCGCGCCCCGGCGCAGGCACGCCACCAGGTTGCGCGTGGAGAACGGCTTGCCGGTCTCCGGGTCGACGTCGGGCTCGTTGCGGATCCTGAGCTCCACCGGGTCCATCCCCAGCTCGGCGGCCAGCTCGTCGAGGGCGACCTCGGGCCCGAACATGCCGGGGCACTCACCCGGCGCCCGCATCCAGCTCGGGACCGGCACGTCCAGGGCCGCCAGCCGGTGGGTGGTCCGCCGGTTCGGCGCGGCGTACATGTTGCGGGTGGGCACTCCGGTCTGCTCGGCGAACTCCTTGATCCGCGAGGTCTGCTCGACGACGTCGATCGCGATCCCGTCGAGCGCGCCGTCGCGCTGCGCGGCCAGCTGCACCTGCTGGATCGTCGGGGTCCGGTAGCCGGCCAGCGAGAACATCTGCTGGCGGGTCAGCGCGACCCGCACCGGGCGGCCGGGCACCGCCCGCGCGGCCATCGCCGCCAGCACGGTGTTCGCGTGCGGCATCCCCTTCGAGCCGAACCCGCCACCGACGTAGGGACAGACCACGCGGACCTGGTCCTCGTCCAGGCCCAGGACCGCCGCGACGGTACTGCGGACCGGGTGCACGCCCTGCGTGGAGTCGTAGAGCGTCAGGGCGCCCGCGCCCCGGTCCGGCTCCCACAGCGCCGTGGTGGCGTGCGGTTCCATCGGGTTGTTGTGCAGCATCGGCGTGGTGTAGGTCCGCTCCAGGGTCACCGGCGCCGAGGCCATCGCGGCGGCCATGTCGCCCTGGGCGGTGTCGGTCTCGTAGGTCGGGTTGACCTGGTCGGGGGTGTAGAGGTCGTCGCGGTCCGCGGACAGCGCCGCGTCGTGGGCGGCCACCTCGTACTCCACCCGCACGCGGGCCGCCGCGTCCCGGGCGACCTCGAAGCTCTCGGCGACGACGGCGCCCACGATCTGGCCGCGGAAGCCGACCCGGTCGTCCTGCAGGACGGCCAGCTCGGCGTCGGACGTCGAGGCCAGGCGTTCCGCGGTGGCCGGGGTGAGCACGGCGAGGACGCCGTCCAGCCCCTCCGCCTCCCCCGTGTCGACCGAGACCGCCCGCCCGCGGGCGATGGTGGACGCCACGATCCGGCAGTAGACCGGGTTCTCGACCGGGGACTCGTCGGCGTAGAACGCCGTCCCGCGCACCTTCGCCGCGCCGTCGCGGCGGGCCAGGTCGCGTCCGATCGCGTGCGGTGCCAGAGCCGGTGTCATGTCGGTGCCCGTCATGTCGGTGTCGGTCATCTCAGGCCTCCTCGCGGGCGAGGTCGCGCAGCGTGGCGACCAGCGTCCGGGTGAGCAGCGCGATCTTGAACTCGTTGCCCCCGTCGACGCCCGGCTGCGGGCGGGCGTCGGTGAGCTCCGCGGCCGCGGCCGCGGCGAAGGACTCGTCGGACACGGTCGCGCCGCGTAGTGCCTCCTCGGCGCGGCGGGCGCGCCACGGGGCGTGCGCGACGCCGCCGAACGCGATCCGCGCCTCCCGGACCACCCCGCCGTCGACGTCCAGGGCGGCGGCCACCGAGACCAGCGCGAACGCGTAGGAGGCCCGGTCGCGCACCTTGCGGTAGCGCGAGCGGCGGGCCATCGGCAGCTCCGGCAGGTCGATCGCGGTGATCAGCTCGCCGTGCTCGAGCACGGTGTCGCGCTCCGGGGTGTCCCCGGGCAGCCGGTGCAGCTCGGTGAACGGGATCGTGCGCTCCCCGTCCGGGCCCAGCACGAGCACCTGCGCGTCGAGGGCCGCCATCGCCACCGCCATGTCGGACGGGTGGGTCGCGATGCAGTGCTCGGAGGTACCGAGCACGGCGTGGTTGCGGGTGGAGCCGCCGATCGCCGAGCACCCGGAACCGGGCTCGCGCTTGTTGCACGGCGTGCTCACGTCCTGGAAGTACATGCACCGGGTGCGCTGCAGCGGGTTGCCTCCGGTGGTGGCCATGTTGCGCAGCTGCCCGGACGCCCCGGAGAGCAGGGCCTGGGCCAGGACCGGGTAGCGCGACCGCACCCGGGCGTCGGCGGCCAGCTCGGAGTTGGGAACGCCGGCTCCCACCCGCAGGCCGCCACCGACCTCGGTGATCTCGGTGGAGGTCAGCGCCGTGACGTCGACGAGCAGGCCGGGTGAGACCACGCCCAGCCGCAGATGGTCGACCAGGTTGGTGCCGCCGCCCAGGAACACGGCGTCGGGTCGTTCGGCGACCGACCGGACGGCGGCGCCGGTGTCGTCGGGAGCCTGGTAGGCGAAGGGCCTCATCGCGACACCTCGCGGTGGGCGTCGGCGACGGCCGCGCGGATGCCCTTGTAGGCCCCGCACCGGCACAGGTTCCCGCTCATCCGCTCGGCGATCTCGGCGTCGTCGAGCTCCGGGTCGGCGGCGACGTCGGTCGTGACGGCGCTGGGCCAGCCGCGTGCGAACTCGTCGAGCGCGCCGACGGCCGAGCACACCTGCCCGGGGGTGCAGTACCCGCACTGCAACGCGTCCTCCTCGACGAAGGCCCGGTGCACCGGGTGGTCCGCACCGTCCTCGGAGAGCCCGTCGGCGGTGGTGATCTCGTGGCCGTCCTGCGCCACCGCCAGCGACAGGCACGCCAGCACGCGACGGCCGTCGACGAGCACGGTGCAGGCGCCGCACTGGCCGTGGTCGCATCCCTTCTTCGGGCTCATCACACCCAACCGTTGTCGGAGGGTGTCGAGCAGCGAGGCCCGGGGGTCGAGGTCGAGGTGGTGGGTGACGCCGTCGACGCGCAGCGTGGTGTCGGGATCCATGGGCCACGGCTTCCCGCCACATGTCACCCCAACCGGGCACGATGCCGTTTTCCCCGCGACCGCCCGCGCACGGCGGCGCGGGCCGCCCTCACACGGCCGAGACGGCCGGCGTCCGGACGCGGTGGCGGACGGCGTCCTCGTATACCTGCGTGACCGACTCCGCGACCCGGTCCCAGGAGTAGGCGCCGAGCACGCGGCGGCGCCCGGCCGACCCGTAGGCGGTGCGCCGGGCCGGGTCGGCCAGCAGGGCGCGCAGGGCGGCGGCGATCTCGTCGGCGCGCCGCGGCGCGACGTGCAGCCCGGTCTCCCCGTGCACGACGGTCTCGCGCAGCCCGCCGACCGCGGTCGCCACCACCGGGCGTCCGCAGCTCATCGCCTCCAGGGGCACGATGCCGAACGGCTCGTACCAGGGCGCGCACACCACCACGTCGGCCGAGCGCAGCATCGCGGGCATCCGGTCCCGCGACACCGCCCCGGCGAAGCGCACCCGGTCGGCCACGCCGGCGTGGTGCACGACCGCGCGCAGCCGGCAGGTGTCCGGGTCGGTCGCCTCGTCGGCCGGGTCCGCCGGCCCGCCGGCGACCAGCAGCTCGGCCCCGGGAACCTCGGCCAACGCCTCGACCGTCTCGTCCACCCCCTTGCGCCGGACCAGGCGCCCGACGGTGAGCACCCGCGGGCGGGCCCCGCGCCGGCGCACCGGGCCGACCGGCGCGAACAGGCCGGTGTCCACCCCGGAGGGCACCGTGACCAGCGTGGACACCGGCGCGCCGAGGGCGGACAGCTCGTCGCGCTCGTCGGGACAGGAGGCGATGACCCGGTCCACGGCGCGGGCCAGGTGTGCCTCGGCGGCGCACCGACCGGCCGGGCTGGTGTCGGCACCGCCCTGGTGGCGCGCCTTGACAGCGCCGAGCGCGTGGAACGTCTGCACCACCGGGAGGGCTGCGTCGAGTCCCCTGGCGGCCGCCAGCGCGGCCTGCCCGGACATCCAGAAGTGCGCGTGCACGACGTCCGGCCGGTCTCCGCGCCAGGCACGTTCGAGCTCGCGGGCCATCTGCGGGACGTGCGCGATGAGGTCGTCCTTGGGCAGCGACACCGCGGGGCCGGCGTCGAGGTGGTGCACCCGCACGCCCGCGCGGAGCTCGACCCACTCGGGCAGCGCCGCGTCGTCGCGGCGGGTGTGCACGGTGACCCGGTGCCCGGCCCGGGCCAGGGCGCAGGCCAGCTCGCGGACGTGGACGTTCTGACCGCCGCAGTCCGGCCCGCCCGGTTCGGCGAGCGGGCTGGCGTGCTCGGAGACCATTGCGATGTGCACGGTGGCGGGTGACCGCCACGGGCCGCTTCAAACCTGGCGGTCCCGCCGAGATCGTCCGCGGCGGGTTTGACCGACGGTGTGGCGGCAACGCGTGGACCATGCCCACGCCCGCGACCGCTCCGCTGCGCATCCTGCTCTGGCACGTACACGGTTCGTGGACCGGCTCGTTCGTGCAGGGGCGCCACACCTATCTGCTCCCCACGCTGCCCGAGGGAGGTCCGTGGGGCCGCGGGCGCTGCGGGCGGGACTGGCCCGCCTCGGTGCGCGAGGTCCCGGCCGGCGACCTCGGCGGCGCCGACGTGGACGTGGTGTTGCTGCAGCGGCCGGAGGAGCTCGAACTGGCGCACCGGTGGCTGGGCCGCCGGCCGGGGGTGGACGTGCCGGCGATCTACGTCGAGCACAACACGCCGCACGAGCACCCGGTGCGCACCCGGCACCCGATGGCCGGGCACCCGGAGGTCGGGCTCGTGCACGTCACCCACTTCAACGACCTGATGTGGGACAACGGCGACCGGCCGAGCACCGTGGTGTCGCACGGGATCCCGGACCCGGGCCACCGCTACACCGGCGAGCTCCCCCGGGCGGCCGCGCTGATCAACGAACCGATCCGGCGCGGCCGGGTCACCGGCACCGACCTGCTGGACCGGATCGCGCTCGCTGCCCCGGTCGACGTCTACGGGATCGGCGCCGACGAGCTCGGCGCGGCGCATGAGGGTGTGTGCGGCGTCGGCGACCTCGGGCAGGCGCGGCTGCACCCGGAGATGGCGCGCCGGCGGGTGTACGTGCACACCGCCCGGTGGACCTCGCTCGGGCTGTCGCTGATCGAGGCGATGGCCCTGGGCATGCCGGTGGTGGCCGTCGCGAGCACCGAGGCCGTCGCGGCCGTCCCGCCCGCGGCCGGGGTGCTCTCCACCGACGTCGCGGAGCTGGTCGAGGGCGTGCGCCGGTTCGTGCGCGACCCGGAACACGCGGCCTCGGCCGGGGCCGCGGCCCGCGCGCACGCGCTCACCCAGCACGGCCAGGCCGCGTTCCTGCGCCGCTGGGACGAGCTGCTCGACGAGGCCGTCGGACCGCGCCGCACGGTCCTCACGACCCGGCTCCCGCCCCGGACGGGCGGGGCCCCGCTCACCCGCACGACGATCGAGGAGACCTCATGACGACGTCCACGTCCGCCCTGCACCGTGCCCGCGCCGCCGCTCCCGGATGGGCGGCCACCCCGCCCGCCGAGCGCGGCCGGCTGCTGCACGTCGCCGCGCAGGCGGTGCGCGAGCAGGCCGACGAGCTGGCCGCCTGCCAGGAGGCCGAGACCGGCCGTCCGCGCGACGACGCCCGCGAGGGTGTCCTGGCCGGTGCCGGGACGCTGGACCAGTACGCCGAGCTCGGCCCGGTGCACCGCGGGCGCGCGCTGCAGGGCGGCGACTCGGCGACCGACCTGATGATCCCGCGACCGCGCGGCGTGGTCGTCGCGATCACGCCGTGGAACGACCCGGTCGCGATCGCCTGCGGCCTGATCGGGGCGGCGCTGGCCACCGGCAACGTGGTGGTGCACAAGCCCAGCGAGCGCGCGCCGAAGGTCGGTGAGCTGCTCGGGCAGGCCATCGCCGGGGCGATCGAACGCACGGACGTGGTGGCGACCGTGTCCGGGGACGGGGCGGTCGGCGCGGAGCTGGCCGGCGCCGAGGAGGTCGACCTGGTCGCGCACGTCGGTAGCACCCGGGCCGGGCGCAGCATCGCCGCGGCGGCCGCCGTCACCGGCGCGAAGGTGCTGCTGGAGAACGGCGGCAACGACCCGCTGCTGATCGACGACGACGTCGACCCCGGCTGGGCCGCCGAACAGGCCGCCCTGGGCAGCTTCGCCAACTCCGGGCAGATCTGCGTCTCGGTCGAGCGGATCCTGGTGCACCGGCGGATCGCGGTGCCCTTCATCGAGGCACTCACCGAGCAGGCGCGCCGGCGCGGGAACCTGCCGCTGGTGGACCGGGCGCACCGCGACGGCGTGCACGCCCACGTGAGTGCCGCGGTGGCGGCCGGCGCGGTGTGCCACATCGGCGGCGAGGTGCCCGACGGCGAGGGCGCGTCGTACCCGGCGACCGTGCTGTCCGGGTGCACCCCGGAGATGGCGGCCTACGCCGAGGAGACGTTCGGCCCGGTCGCGGCCGTGCGGGCGGTCGACGACTTCGACCAGGCCCTTCTCGAGGCCGCGGCCGGGCCGCACGGGCTGGGCGCGGGCGTGCTGACCCGCTCGATGGAGCACGCTCAGCGCGCCTGGAGCAGGCTGCCGGTGGGCACCGTGAAGGTCAACGACGTGTTCGGCGGCGCGCCCGGCGGTGCGGCCGAGCCGCGGGGCTGTAGCGGGCAGGGCTTCGGCTTCGGGCCGGAGCTTCTCGACGAGATGAGCACGGTCAAGGTGCTGCACCTCGCCCCGCCGCCGGACGGGGCCTGGTAGGCCCCGTCCGGTCGCCGAGCCCGGCCCCGGGACACGCGGCGTCCGGGCGCGGGTCGCCCGGGTCCTGCCGGGCACGCCGAGCGACGCGCCATCGCTGCGGGACCGGTCCGCGGCAGCCATCGTGCGTCACCCGATGTCCTCGGCGGCCCACCGGCCGGCGAGCGTCACGTTATGGCCGGCCGGAGCGCCATCTCGTGACGCCCGGCGTCACCGGGCGGTCGCCGGACCCGACGAGCGTCGCGACCTGGTCATCGCCACCGCCATAACGTGACGCCCGCGCGCCGGGCTTGCGGACGCGCGCCGGGCTCGTCGATGCGCGCGTTGCCGCGGTCGCGTCGGCACGCGGAGCGCGCGGTGGCGGGTCGAGGGTGCGGCGGTGGGTCGGGTCAGCCGACGTAGCGGCGGGCGGTGGAGCGGCGCTGCGGCTCCTCGAGCAGTACCAGGCCCGCCTCGACGTGCGGCGGCACCACCCGGCGCCCGCGCAGCACCCACACCGCCCCGGCCAGTGCGGACAGCACGGCCCGGGCGGTGGCGGCGTCGGCCGGCGCACCGCGCAGGACCTCCACCGACCGCCGGGCCGCGCTGCGCACCGGCCGGCGCAGCCACAGCGTCCACAGCGTGTTGCGGATACCGAGGCGGCGGCGCCCGCGCGGGTCCCGAGCGGTCGAGGGCGCGTGGTGCACCACCACGTCGGGGGCCCAGCACATCCACCACCCCGCGGCGGCCAGGTCCAGTGCCAGCAGCTCCTCCTCGCCGCCGAGCCACATCTTCTCGCAGAACCCGCCGACGCCGCGGAACGCCGAGACCCGGAACGTCGTCAGCCCGGCCATCACACCGAGCAGGGCCGGCCCGGGCAGCCAGGCCGGGCCGGGGACCGGCGAGTACCGCATCTCCGGGGTGATCGGGTCCTCGGCCAGGCCGGGCTCGACCAGGCAGCGCCCGGTCACCGACGCGAGCCCGGGGTGCGCGTCGAGCAGTGCGGCGGCCCGGGTCAGCGCACCGGACTGCCAGCGGGTGTCGTCGTCGCAGAACGCGACGTGCCGGGTGCGGACCCGGTCCACGGCCACGTTGCGCCCCACAGCGCCGAGGTTGCGATCACCGCGGATCAGTTCCACCTGGCCGAACTCGCGCTCCACCATGTCCGCCGTGCCGTCGGTGGAGGCGTTGTCCACCAGGATGATCGGTGCGGCGTCAGGCAGCGCCGTCATGGCCGTCAAGGTGCGCCGCAGCTCGTCGGCCCGGTTGTGGGTGATCATGACGACGGTCACCGGGGCGTCGCCGGGCCCGGCCGCCGGCGTGCTCATGCCGCACCGTCCGCGAGCAGGCACACGTCGCGTTCGACCGCGTGAGGCAGTACCCGGCGGTCCCGCCAGGCCGGAGCCAGGCGACGCAGCGCCCCACCGAGCGCGCGTCGGGCCACCGGGTCCCGGGCGGCGCGCTCGGCCGTGTCGGCGAACGCCCGCGCGACCACGGGGCCCGGACGGCGCAGCACCGCGATCAGCAGCCGGTTGCGCAGCTCCAGCGCCGCACGCGCGTCCGGGTCCGGCCGGTGCGGCGAAGGATGGTGGTGGGCGCGCACCTGCGGGACGTGGCACACGGCCCAGCCGCTCGCTGCGAGATCGCAGGCCAGCAACGTCTCCTCCGCGCCGAAGCGCAGCAACGCGCTGAACCCGCCGACCTGCCGGTAGGCATCGGCCCGCACGACGGCCGCGCATGCCAGGAAACCGAGCACCGACGGCCCGGGCAGGGAAGGGTCACAGGGCAGCGGGCTGGCGGCCATCGCGGCGTTCACCGGGTCCGACCGGTCCTGCGGGCCGACCAGCGTGGTCGCGGCGAGCAGGCCCAGGCGCGGGTGCGCGTCGAACACCGCCTCGGCACGCGCCAGCGCGTCCGGCGCCCACCACGAGTCGTCGTCGGAGAACGCGACGTAGGGGGTGTCCGCGTACCGCACGCCCGCGTTGCGGGCGGCGGCGCCGTCGTTGCCGGGCAACGACACCAGCCGGGTCCCGGCGAAGCCGCGGACGGTGCCCGCGGTGTCGTCGGTGGAGGCGTTGTCCACCACGACGACCGGCGGGGCCGGATCGAGCTCGCGCAGGTGCGACAGGGTGGTGGCCAGCTCCTCGCAACGGTTGCGGGTCGCGATCACCACGGTCGTCCGCGACGGGGTCACGCCGGCACCTCCACCCGCAGGACGGCCAGCAGCGCAGGCTCGAGCCCGTCCTCACCGGGCCGGTCGGACAGGGATTGGGCGGACAGGGGCCGGTCGGACAGGGATTGGTCGGACAGGGACCGGGCCAGAGCACGGGCCCGCTCTGAGCGACACCACGCCCACCAGCGGTCCAGGACGTCGCCGGGGGCCGCTCCCGGCCCGACGAGCTCGTCGGCGGTGACCACGCCCGGCCAGCCCAGCGTCGACGCCTGCGCGGCGACCTTGCCGCCGCCCCCGACCGGGTCCACCGCCAGCACCGGGACCCCGGCGCGGAGCCCGAAGACCAGGCCGTGCAGCCTCGAGGTGACCAGCACGTCGAACCGGGCCACCAGCGCGGCGAACTGGTCGGGTGTGGCGCACTGGCGCCAGTCGCGGCTGTCGAGCCGGGTGTCGATCGGGACCCGCGCGGCGTCGAGTCCGAGCAGCCACTCCCCCAGTGCCTCGTGCACCGGACCGTGCCGCCCGCGGGCGCCGTACTCGGCCTGGCCGGGGGCCAGCGCCGTCGCGAGCACCGGGACCGACGCCGGCGGCGCGGCCGAGAAGCACAGGTCGGGGGCGGCACCGGCGCCGTCGCGGGCCAGCACCCGGTCGAAACCGGTCACCGCATCGTCGGCCGGGTCGATCACGCTCACACCCACCGCGATCCGGCGGCACCGCGCGTAGCGGCGGTGCAGCGCCCGCACCTGCGCACCGTGCGCGGGTCCGCAGACGAACACCAGGTGCGAGTACGCCTCCGGCGCCGCCTGGTCCAGGCTCAGCGACCCGGGCCGGAAGACCGGGCTGAACGCCTGGTCGCAGGCCAGGCCGGCGTCGTCGAGGATCTGCGCGACGCGGGACATGGCGAGCACGTCGCCCGCCGTGGCCTCCCCGTCGACGAAGCTGGCCCACCCGGCCACCAGTATCCGCATGGAGCCCCGGTACCCGGTGGCGGCCGGGTCAATCTCCGTTTGACCGCCGGTGCCGGTGGTAGGAGCCACGCATGACGACGTCGTTCACCCATGCCGTGATCACCGGCGGCGCCGGGTTCCTCGGTTCGCACCTCTGCGAGCGGCTGCTCGCCAGCGGCACCCGCGTGATCTGCCTGGACGACTTCTCCAGCGGCCGACGGGAGAACGTGGCCCACCTGCTCGGCGAGCCCGGGTTCCGGCTGGTCGAGCACGACGTCACCGAGCCGTGGGACCCGGGGCGCGGGGCCGGTCGGGTCGACCTGGTGGCCCACCTCGCCTCGGCCGCATCCCCCGTCGACTACTTCAGCCGTCCGATCGCGACCCTGCGCGCCGGGTCGCAGGGCACCGAGAACGCGCTGGGCCTGGCCGGACGGCACGGCGCACGGTTCCTGCTCGCCTCGACCAGCGAGGTCTACGGCGACCCGCAGGAGCACCCGCAGCCCGAGAGCTACCGCGGGCACGTCGACCCGATCGGGCCGCGCAGCGTCTACGACGAGGCCAAGCGCTACGCCGAGGCCATGACCTCCGCGCACCGCCGGGAGTACGGCCTGGACACGACGATCGCGCGGATCTTCAACACCTACGGCCCGCGGATGCGCCCGGACGACGGGCGGATGGTCCCGGCGTTCCTGGGGCAGGCGCTGGCCGGGAAGCCGTTGACCGTGGCCGGCACCGGGGAGCAGACCCGGTCGCTGTGCTACGTCGACGACACGGTCGGCGGCCTGCTGGCGCTGGCCGGGTCCGGCCACCCGGGCCCGGTCAACATCGGCAACCCGCAGGAACGCAGCGTGCGCGAGTTCGCGGAGGCGATCAACGACCTGGTCGGCCTCGGGTCCCCGATCGGACACGTCCCGGCGGCCGTCGACGACCCGTGCCGGCGGTGCCCGGACATCACGCTGGCCCGCGAGCAGATCGGGTGGGAACCGGAGGTCGAGCTGTCCGACGGTCTGGCGCGCACGTCGGCCTGGTTCGCCGCCCGGATGCCGGTCGCGGACCCGGCCTGACCCGGGGCCGGGCTGCCGTTCCCGCCCCGGGCGGAACCGGTCGACTGCGCGCAGTAGCGACGTCCAGGGACTTCGGTCCCGATCGTTTGCCGGCGAACGCGCCGGGTAGTCGACTGCCCGTCCGGCCCCCGACCTGCACGAAGGTGAGACAGCGATGCGGATCCTCGGCGTCAACGCCGTGTTCCACGACCCGGCCGCCGCCCTCGTCGTCGACGGGCGGGTGGTCGCCGCAGCCGAGGAGGAGCGATTCACCCGGCGCAAGCACGGTAAGGAGCCGGTGCCGTTCTCGGCCTGGGAGCAGCCCGCCGAGGCGGCCGCCTGGTGCCTGGCCCGGGCCGGGATCGACGCCGCCGACCTCGACGCCGTCGCCTACTCCTACGACCCGTCGCTGGTCGAGCCCGGGCAGGAGGGCACCGACGACGGGTGGGAGCAGCTGCGCACCGACTACGCCGCCCGGGCACCGCTGTTCCTGCGGAGCGCGCTGCCCGGCCTCGACCCCGGCGTGGTGCGCCACGTCGGGCACCACGTCGCGCACGCCGCGTCGGCCGGGCCGGCCGCGCCCCGCTCGGCCGCCACCGGGTCGGACTGCGCGGTGCTGGTCGCGGACGGGCGCGGCGAGTCGACGTCCTACCTGGCCGGGCAGTACCGCGACGGCAAGCTCGAGGAACTCGCCACCCAGCGCCTGCCGGACTCGCTGGGCCTGCGCTACGAGGAGCTGACCGAGCACCTCGGCTTCCGCCGTTCCAGCGACGAGTACAAGGTGATGGCGCTGGCGTCCTACGGGACCCCCCGGTTCACCGACGCCCTCGCGAGGACGATGCACGCCACCGGCGACGGCGGCTTCGTGGCCACCCCGACCGACCTGTCCCGGTTCGCGCCGCGCCGCGGCCCCGCCGACCCGATCACCGCCGAGCACGCCGACCTGGCCGCCAGCATGCAGCGCCGGCTCGAGGACGTGCTCCTGGACCTGGCGCGGTGGCTGCACGGGGTGACCGGGTCCTCGCGGCTGGCGCTGGCCGGAGGGATCGCGCTGAACTGCGTCGCCAACACCCGGCTGCACGACGAGGGCCCGTTCGACGAGGTCTGGGTGCAGCCCGCCGCCGGGGACGCCGGCACCGCGCTCGGTGCGGCCCTGCACCTGGCGGCCGAAGCCGGCGACACGATCACCCCGATGCCCGGCGCCGACCTGGGACGGGCGTGGACCGACGACGAGCTGGAGGACGTCCTGCGCCGCGCCCGGGTGCGCTACGAGCGCCCGGACGACATCGCCGACACCGTCGCCGCCACGCTGGCCTCGGACGGGGTCGTCGCCTGGTTCCAGGGCCGCTCCGAGTTCGGGCCGCGCGCGCTGGGCAACCGCTCGCTGCTCGCCCACCCCGGGCGGGCGGAGAACCTCGAACGGCTCAACGACGTCAAGGGCCGCGAGCAGTTCCGCCCGGTCGCGCCGATGGTGCGCACCGAGCGGGCCGGCGAGATCTTCGGCCGCGGACCGGTGCCCAGCCCGTACATGCTGTTCGTGCACGACGTCGCGCCGCAGTGGCGCGACCGGATCCCTGCGGTGACGCACGTGGACGGCACCGCCCGGATCCAGACCGTCGACGACACCGACCGGCCGCGGCTCGCGGCGACGCTGGCCGCGTTCGAGGAGCGCACCGGGATCCCGGCCGTGGTCAACACCAGCCTCAACACGGCGGGACGGCCGATGGTCGACCACCCGCGCGAGGCCCTGGAGACGTTCGGCTCGGCCCCGGTGGACCTGCTCGCGATCGGGCCGTTCGTGGTGCGCCGGTGAGCCGCGCCGACGGGCCTCCCGCGCACGGCGCCGACGGGCACCCCGCCTACACGGTCGTCGTCCCGACCGCCGGGCGCGCACGGCTGGCCGACCTGCTGGCCGACCTGCGCGCCGCGGACGGGCCCGGCCCGGACGAGATCGTCCTGGTCGACGACCGGCCGGACCCGGGCACCGACCCGCTGCCCGGGCACCACGACGAACGCGTCCTGCACTCCGGCGGGCACGGTCCGGCCGCGGCCCGCAACACCGGGTGGCGCGCCGCCCGCACGCCGTGGGTCGCCTTCCTCGACGACGACGTGCGGGTCCCCGCGGACTGGCCGCACCTCCTCGCCGCCGACCTGCGCGACCTGGCCCCCGACGTGGCCGCCTCGCAGGCCCGGATCGCGGTCCCGCTGCCCCCGCACCGAAGCCCCACCGACGACGAGCGGGGCACGGCCGCGCTGTCCGGCGCCCGCTGGATCACCGCCGACATGGCCTACCGCCGCGACGCGCTGCTCGCCGTCGGCGGTTTCGACGAGCGGTTCCCCCGGGCCTACCGCGAGGACTCCGACCTGGGGCTGCGGGTGCGGGCAGCCGGGTACCGGATCGTCGACGGCGACCGGGTCACCACGCACCCGCCGCGCGCGGCCGACCGGTGGACGAGCGTGCGCGCGCAGGCCGGCAACGCCGACGACGCGCTGATGCGCCGCAAGCACGGACGCGGATGGCGCGACGGCGCCGGGGCCGGGACGGGGCGTCTGTCCCGGCACGCGCTGACGGTGGCCGCGGGCCTGGCCGGTGCGGGGTTACTGGCGACCGGGCACCGGCGGGCCGGATGGGCCGCGGCCCTCGGCTGGGCCGGGCTGACCACCGAGTTCGCCGCCCGCCGGATCGCACCCGGGCCACGCACCGGCACCGAGCTCGTCTCGATGGCGGTGACCAGCGTGGCGATCCCGCCGGTGGCCTGCGCGCAACGGCTGCGCGGCGAGCTGAGGGTGCGGCGCGGCCCGTCGCCGGACCGGGCCCTCCCGGCCGCGGTGCTGTTCGACCGCGACGACACCCTGATCGTCGACGTCCCGTACCTGGCCGACCCGGACGGGGTGCGGCCGGTCGACGGCGCCGCCGAGCTGATGGACCGGCTGCGCGCGGCCGGGATCCCGGTCGGGGTCGTCAGCAACCAGTCCGGGGTCGCCCGCGGGCTGATCGCCCCGGACCGGCTGACCGCGGTGAACGCCCGGGTCGAGGAGCTGCTCGGCCCGTTCGGCACCTGGCAGGTCTGCCCGCACGGCGAGGACGACGGCTGCGCCTGCCGCAAGCCCGCCCCCGGGCTGGTGCACCGCGCCGCGGCGGCGCTGGGCGTCGACGTCCGGCGGTGCGTGGTCCTCGGCGACACCGGCGCCGACGTGCGTGCCGCGCTCGCGGCCGGTGCGCGGGCGGTGCTGGTGCCGACCGCACGCACCCTGCCGGACGAGGTCGTGCACGCCCGCGCGCACGCCGCCGTGGCCCGCGACCTGCGCCACGGCGTGGAGGTCGCGCTGGCGGGTGCGCGGTGAGCGCCGCCGCGGCGGCGCCCGCCCCGCCCGAACCCGGGGCCACCGGGCCGGTGTCGGACGTGCCCGCTCCCGGCGGCACCGTGCTGGTGGCCCGGATGGACAACGTCGGCGACGTGCTGCTCGCCGGGCCGAGCGTCCGGGCCGTCGCCGCCCGGGCCGACCGGGTGGTGCTGCTGGCGGGGCCGCGCGGCCGGGCCGGGGCGGACATGCTGCCCGGGGTGGACACCGTCCTGCAGTGGTGCGCGCCGTGGATCGACCCGGAGCCGCCGCCGGTGACCGCCGACGCGGTCCGGGACCTGGCCGACGCGGTGCGCGCCGAGGGCGTCGACGCCGCGATCGTGCTCACCTCCTTCCACCAGTCCGCCCTACCGCTGGCGCTGGTGCTGCGCACGGCGGGCGTCGGATGGATCGGCGCGGTCAGCGAGGACTACCCCGGGTCGCTGCTCGACCTGCGCCACCGGGTGCGCGACGACCTGCCGGAGGCCGAACGCGGGCTGTCGCTGGTGCGCGCCGCGGGCTACCCGACCCCGCCCGGGGACGACGGCGCGCTCGCGGTCCGCCGCCCGCTCCCGGACGTCTCCGCGCTGACCGGGCCGCCCGGTTACGTGGTGGTGCATCCGGGCGCGTCGGTGCCGGCACGGCGGCCCTCGGCGCAGCGCAGCGCGGAGCACGTGCGCGGGCTGCTCGCCGACGGCCACCGGGTGCTGGTCACCGGCGCGCCGCACGAGCGGGAGCTGACCGCGCAGGTGGCCGTGCACGGCGCACGGGACCTGGGCGGCGCGACCGACCTGCCCGGGCTGGCCGCCGTCCTGGACCGGGCCGCCGTCGCGGTCGCGCCGAACACCGGCACCGCGCACCTGGCCGCGGCCGTCGGCACCCCGGTGGTGTCGCTGTTCGCGCCGGTCGTGCCGGCGCGGCGGTGGGCGCCGCACCGGGTCCCGACGATCCTGCTCGGCGACCAGGACGCGCCGTGCCGCGACACCCGGGCGCGCCGCTGCCCGGTGCGCGGCCACCCCTGCCTCGACTCGATCACCACCCGGGACGTGGTGAGCGCCACTAACCGGCTGGCCACACCGGCCGGCCGCATGACAACGGGAGGATCGCCGTGACCGAGAGCCAGCTCACCGACCTGTCCCACGCCCTGGAACGCGTCCGTCCCTCGCTGCCGACGATCACGGCCTGGGGCCGGCACCTGGCCGCGCTGCTGCCCTCCGGCGGCCGGCTGCTGGCCTGCGGCAACGGCGGGAGCGCGGCCGAGGCCCAGCACCTGACCGGGGAGCTGGTCGGTCGCTACGTGCGCGACCGGATGCCGCTCTCGGCGATCGCACTGCACGCCGACACCTCGGCCGGGACCGCGATCGGCAACGACTACGGCCCGGACGAGCTGTTCGCCCGGCAGGTGCGGGCGCACGGCCGCCGGGGCGACGTGCTGGTGCTGCTCTCCACCAGCGGCAGCAGCCCGAACGTGGTCGCCGCGGCCAAGGCCGCGCACGAGGTCGGGATGTGGGCGTGGGCGCTCACCGGCCCGGCGCCGAACCCGCTGGCCGCGGTGTGCGACGACGCCGTCACCGTCGACGCCCCCCGCACCTCCACCGTCCAGGAGATCCACCTGTTCCTGGTGCACGCGCTCTGCGAGGCCCTGGACGAGCGCCTGGACGCGATCGGGGCGCCCCGGTGACCGCAGTCGTCGTCCTCGGCGACGTGCTGCTCGACGTGGACATGCTCGGCGCGGTCGAACGCAGCTGCCCGGACGCGCCGGCACCGGTCGTGGACGTGGCCGGTGAGCGGGCCCGGCCGGGCGGTGCGGGCCTGGCGGCGGTGCTGGCGGCCGAGCTGCCCGGTGTCGACCGGGTCGTGCTCGTCACCGCGCTGGGCGACGACGAGGCCGGCGCCCGCCTCGCCCGGCTGCTGGCCGGGCGGGTCGAGCTGGTCGCGCTGCCGCTGCGCGGCGGCACCGTGTGCAAGACCCGGGTGCTGACCGGAGGGGAGGTGCTGGCCCGCCTGGACACCGGCGACGGCCGCGCGGCCCCCGGTCCGGTGCCACCGCAGGTCCGGCGCGCCCTGCACGCGGCGGACGCGGTCCTGGTCTCCGACTACGGCCGCGGTGTCGCCGCGCACGAGGGCCTGCGCCGGGCGCTGGCCGGGCTCGACGCCGGCACCCCGGTGGTGTGGGACCCGCACCCGCGCGGCGCGGCGCCGGTTCCGGGCGCACGCCTGGTCACACCGAACCGCGCCGAGGCCCGCGCCGCGGACCCCGGCGCCGGGGAGGACCGCGGCCCGGACCGCGGCGTCGCCGGGCTGGGCGAGCGGCTGCGCCGGCACTGGGCGTGCGACGCGGTCGCGGTCACGGTGGGCGCCGACGGCGCCGTGCTGGCCCCCGCGGACGGCGGGTCGAGGGAGATCCCGGTCCCGGCGACCGGGTCCGGCGGCATGCCGGTCGCGCAGCTGCGGCAGCGCGACACCTGCGGTGCCGGTGACATGTTCGCCGCCGCCGCGACGGCCGCCCTGGGCGCCGGGTCCGGTACCGCAGGGGCGGTCCGCGACGCGGTGGCCGCCGCGGCCCGGTTCGTCGGCGACGGCGGGGCCGGTGGCCGTGACCTCGACGGCCCGAGCAAGCCGCACCCGCGCGCCGACCGCTCCGAGCCGCCCGTGCCGTTCGATTCGTCCGGGCCGCCCGACCCGTTCGAGCTGGCGGACCGGGTACGGCGCTCCGGCGGGCGGGTGGTCGCAACCGGAGGGTGCTTCGACCTGCTGCACGCCGGGCACGTGGCCCTGCTGCAGGCGGCCCGCGCACGCGGCGACGCGCTCGTGGTGTGCCTGAACTCCGACCGCTCGGTGCGCCGGCGCAAGGGCCCCGACCGGCCCCTGGTGCCGGCTGCCGACCGCGCGCGGGTACTGGCCGCGCTCGGTGCCGTGGACGCCGTCGCGGTCTTCGACGAGCCCGACCCGGCGGCGCTGCTGGAGCGGCTGCGCCCCGACGTCTGGGTCAAGGGCGGCGACTACGAGGGCGCCCACCTGCCGGAGGCGCAGGTCGTCGAACGCCACGGGGGCGTGGTCACGGTGCTGCCGCTGGTCGGTGAGCACTCCACCACCGGGCTGGTGGCAGCGGCCCGGACGGGTCCGGCACCGGCTCGCGGGCCCGGCGTGCGCACCGCACCGGCCCCCGTCCCCGTCCCCGACTCCCTGCCCGAACCCGGTCTCGCACCGGTCCCCGACCGGCCGGGCCGAAGGCCTTCGAGGTCCGCGGCCCCGACACCCGTCACCCCCACGAGAGGAGTCCGATGACAACCACGACTCAGCCGAGCAGCACCCCCACGACCGGCCCGGGCATCGTCCTGGTCACCGGCGGAGCGTCCGGCCTGGGCGCGGCCGTGGTGGACGCGGTCCGCGCCGACGGGGGCACCCCGCTGGTGCTGGACCTGGAGCCGCCGCGCGCCGACGTGGCACACGCGCAGGTCGACCTCGCCGACTCCGCGGCCACCGAGCACGCCGTGCACGAGCTCGTCGAGCGCGCGGGCGGCACCGTGGACGCGGTGGTCACCGCCGCCGGCATCGACCACCCGGCCCCGTTCGGCTCGCTGTCGACCAAGGACTGGGAGCGGGTGGTGCAGGTGAACCTGCTCGGCACCGCCGCGGTGGTCCGTGCCGCGCTGCCCTACCTCGAGCGTTCCCGGGGCAAGGTGATCACCGTGTCCTCGACGCTGGGCGTGCGCGCGGTCGGCGACGCCACCGCCTACTGCGCGTCGAAGTTCGGCGTGGTCGGGTTCACCCGCGCGCTGGCCGCCGAGACCGCGGGCCGGATCGGGGTCACCATGCTGGTGCCCGGCGGCATGCACACCGCGTTCTTCGACGGACGCGACGAGCAGTACCGCCCGCCGGAGGGCGCCCCGCTCAACCGGCCCGAGCACACGGCGGCGACGGTGCTGTTCGCGCTGCGCCAGCCGCCCGGCTGCGAGGTACGTGAGCTGGTGGTGTGCAACTCCGAAGAGGGCTCGTGGCCGTGAGCGACCCCGCTCCCGAGCGGGTGCTCGTGCTGCGCGCGCTCGGGCTGGGTGACCTGCTCACCGCCGTGCCCGCGCTGCGCGGGCTGCGCCGCGCGTTCCCGGCCGCGTCCACCCTGCTGGCCGCGCCGG
Source organism: Pseudonocardia sp. KRD291 (assembly GCF_019263595.1). GTDB lineage: Bacteria > Actinomycetota > Actinomycetes > Mycobacteriales > Pseudonocardiaceae > Pseudonocardia. The sequence goes on from NZ_JADQDD010000008.1 coordinate 29,140, forward strand.
CTCCGTTGCGCGAGCTGGCCGCGCTCACCGGCGTCGTCGACGAGCTGGTACCCACCGACGGGCTCGGCGCGCTGAGCTGGGCCGGCCCGCCGCCGGCGCTGGCGGTGAACCTGCACGGCAGCGGCCCGGAGAGCATCACCGACCTGGTCGGGACCCGCCCGGGCACGCTGCTGACCCACCGGCACCCGGACGTGCCCGACGTCGGCGGCCCGCCGTGGCAGGCCGACACGCACGAGGTCGACCGCTGGTGCGCGTTGCTCGAGCACGCCGGGATCGCGGCCGACCCGGCCGATCTGGGCCTGGCCGAGCCGGACGTGCCCAGCCCGTGCCCGGGTGCGGTCGTGCTGCATCCGGGCGCCGCCTCCCCGGCCCGCCGGTGGCCGGCCGAGCGGTTCGCCTGGGTCGCCGCCGCGCTGGCCGCGGCCGGGCACCGGGTCGTGGTCACCGGCGGTCCGGACGAGCGGCCGCTGGCGCGCGAGGTCGCCCGGCGCGCCGGGTTGCCCGGGTCGTGGGTGGTGGCCGGACGGACCGGGCTGTCCGAGCTGGCGGCCCTGGTCGCGCGCGCCGGGCTGGTGCTGTGCGGCGACACCGGGGTCGCCCACCTGGCCACCGCCTACGGCACACCGTCGGTGCTGCTGTTCGGGCCGACCCCGCCGTCGCTGTGGGGCCCGGCCCGGCCGGGGCACCGGCACGTCACGCTCTGGTCGGGCCGCCGCGGCGACCCGCACGCCCGCCGCGCGGACCCCGGACTGCTCGAGCTGGGCGTCGACGACGTACTCGCCGCAGTCACCACCCAACTCGACCGCCACGCGGCGCGCGGAGGTACCGACCATGGCTGAGCCATCCAACGGGACATCCAACGGGACCACGAACGGGACAAGGTCGAACGGAACCCGGCCCCGCAGCCCGACCCGGGTCGGGGTGATCGGCACCGGCTACGTCGGGCTGACCAGCGCGGTGTGCCTGGCCTCGCTCGGACACGTCGTGCACGGCACCGACATCGACCCGGGCCGGGTCGCAGCCCTGCGCCGCGGGCACACGGTGCTGCACGAACCGGGCCTGCCCGAGCTGCTCGCCGACGGCCTCGACGTCGGGCGGCTCTCGTTCGGCACCGACCCGGGCGACGTCGCCGGCGCCGCGGTCGTCCTGCTCTGCCTGCCGACCCCCGCGGCCCCGGACGGTTCCGCGGACCTGGGCCCGCTGGACTCGGTGCTGCCGTCGCTGCGGGAGCGGCTCGCGCCGGGCGCGGTCCTGGTCACCAAGTCCACGGTGCCGGTGGGGACGACCGACCGGTTGGCGCAGCGTCTCGGCCGCGACGACGTGTCGGTGGTCAGCAACCCGGAGTTCCTGCGCGAGGCACACGCCGTGTACGACTTCCTGCACCCGCACCGGATCGTGATCGGCGCGCGGTGCGACCGGGCCGGTGACCGCGTGGCCGGGCTCTACGACGGCATCGACGCGCCGCTCGTGCGCACCGACCCGCCCAGCGCCGAGATGGCCAAGTACGCCAGCAACGCGTTCCTCGGCGTCAAGGCCTCCTACGTCAACGAGCTGGCGGCACTGTGCGAGCGGGTCGGCGCCGACATCGGCGACGTGACCGCGACGATGGGCCTCGACGACCGGATCGGCCCGGCGTTCCTGTCCCCCGGCCCCGGCTGGGGCGGCCCGTGCCTGCCGAAGGACAGCAGGGCGCTCGTGCGCATCGCCGCCGACGCCGGGATGGACCTGCCGTCGGTACGGGAGGCGTTGCGCACCAACGAGCACCAGCGCGACCGGGTCCTCGGTGCCGTCCACGCCGCGACCGGACGGCCGTTGCACGGCCTGCGGGTCGGGCTGCTCGGACTGGCGTTCAAGGCCGGCACCGCGGACCTGCGCGACTCCCCCGCACTCGCGGTGGCCGACGCGCTCGACGCCGCCGGGGCCGTGCTGACCGGGCACGATCCCGCGGTCGGGCACGCCGACCTGCCGCACGGGTGCCCGGTCCGTGCGTGCCCGGACCCGTACCGGATGGCCGAGGACACCGACGCCGTGGTGGTGCTCACCGAATGGCCGGCGTTCCGGGACCTGGACTGGCACCGGATGGCCGCGGTGGCCCGCACACCGGTCGCGGTGGACACCCGCAACGTGCTCGACCGCGACGTGCTCGACCGCGCCGGTGTGCGGCTGTACGCCCTGGGCACCGGCGCGGCCGAGAGCCGCCGGGACGCGGCTACGTGTTCCCGAGCGCCTTCTTGAGCTCGTCCTTGCTCATCGACGAGCGGCCGGACACACCGGCCCGCTGGGCGTCCGCGTAGAGCTGCTGCTTGGTCTCGCCGCCGGGGCCCTCGCGCTTGCCGGAGCGCTTGCCGCCCCGGTGCTCGGGCGAGACGTCCTGGGTCGAGGTCTTGCTGGCCTGCCGGGACTCACCGGTCTGGGCGCGGTCCTTGTTCACCGTCCGGGCGGCGATCTCCTCGGCGCGCTCCTCGCTGCTGCCGCGCTCCTGCGTCTGCTCCTTGATGTGCTCGTACTGTCGTTCACGCTTGTCGTTCCACGCCTGGGGCATGTTGCTCTCCTCCTTCGAGGCAGGTCGTGGTGAGCGGGTACCCCGCCCACGACGGCCGACACATCGCCCTCTCCGGCGGACCCGTCAGGCGTCCTCCGGCAGGCCGGGCCGATCCTCGACCAGCGGTTCGCCGTCGGGCTCCTCGTCCGCCATCCGGGACCGCAGATGCTCGATCGTCCGGCTCAGCAGCCGGGACACGTGCATCTGCGACACCCCGACCTGCTCGGCGATACGGGTCTGGGTCTGCTCGCCGTAGAAGCGCAGCAACAGGATCGTGCGCTCGCGCTCGGGGAGCTCGTTGATCAGGCTCCGCAGCGTGCCGCGCTGCTCGACGACGTCGAGCGCCTCGTCCTCGACGCCGAGCCGGTCCCCCAGGCTCGGCCCGTCCTCGGCGAACGGCACGTCCAGCGAGTGCGCCTGGTAGGACTCCAGCGCGGCCAGCGTGTCGACCACCTCGCCGACCGGCACGCCGATCTCCTCGGCCAGCTCGGTCGGGCGCGGTGCGCGGCCCAGCTGCTGGGTCAGCACGTCGGTGGCCTTGCGCACGCGGACGCTGAGCTCCTTGAGGTCGCGCGGAACCCGCATCGCCCACGTGTGATCGCGCAGGTAGCGCAACATCTCGCCGCGGACGCTGGGCACCAGGTAGGCCAGCGGCCCACCTCGGGCCGACTCCGGGTCGTACCGGTCGATCGCCTTGATCAGGCCGACGATGCCGGCCTGCTCCACGTCCTCCGGCGAGTGCGTCCCGACGCCGTAGCGCCGCGACAGGTTGTGCACCAGCGGCAGGAACTCGCGGATCAGCCGGTCCCGGCGCTCCTCGCGGCCCGGGTCGCCGACCCGGCTCTGCGCGTGCAGGCGCAGGTCGGGCTCGAGGTCGTCGTAGCCGTTGCGCCCGTCGCGGTGCCCGGCCCGGGTCGGGTGGGTCATGGGCGACGTGGTGGCCGTCATCGCCGTACCTGCCGGTCGGCGTTCTGCTCAGGGATCAGGGGCACGATGCACTCCCAGGGTATCGAGGCCAGAGGCTTCAGTACCGGAGCGCTGGGTGGTTCAACGCGTCCTCGCCGCACACGACGGTGCGGGTCGCCTTCGACGGTAGTAGGCGCGGATCAGGTCCACAACCGCGGATGCCGGGTCACCGCATTCCGCGCCCGGGTACCGGCCCGTCACCGCAGGTCAGCCGCCACCGTGTCGCGCGAGGACCGCCTCGACGTGCTCGCGGACCTGGCGGCGCACCGACTCGGCGTCGGCGCCCGGCCCGGCGGCGTAGGTGACCGGTCGCGGACGGCGGTCGTGCCAGAGCAGGCCGGTGCTCGTCACGCCCTCCGGCGCACCGCCGAGCCAGACGATCGTGTCCGCGCCCTCCTCCGGCGTCCGGATGACCGGCCGGGTCAACGCCCGGAACACCGGCATCCAGCTGCGCACTCCCTTCGTGTCGGCCCATCCGGGGTGCATCGCGTGTACGTGGACCTCGGGACCGAAGCGCTGCGCCTGGTACGCGGTGATGTCGAGCAGCGCCCGCTTGGTCCGGGCGTAGATCTTCTTCGGGCCGTAGTCGTCGCGCGCGGACTCGACGTCCCCGTCCGGGACCCGCTGCCCGTACTGCCCGCCGGACGTCACGTTGATCACCCGCGCGGGTGCGGTACGGCCCATAAGCGGTGCGAGCCCCTCGGTCAGCACCCAGGGGGCGACGACGTGTGTGGCGAAGGCGAGCTCGACGCCGTCGACCGAGTGCGTGCGCTCGTCGGGCATCACGCCGGCGTTGTTCACCAGCACGTCGAGGCGCTCCTCCTGCTCGTGCACCCGCCCGACGATCGCGCGCAGCGCCGCGACGGAGCTGACGTCGCACGCCACCGGGCGCACGTCGCCGCCGCCGGCCGCGGCGCGTGCGGCGTCGGCGGCCTCGGTGGCCCGCCCGTCGTCGCGGCCCAGGGCCCGTACCGACGCGCCGAGCCGGGCGAAGCCGGCCGCCGCGGCCAGGCCGAGTCCGGACCCGGCGCCGGTCACCAGCACCACCTTGCCGTCCATCCGGGGCGGGTCGGCGGGCCAGCCCGGCAGCAGGCGCCGCAGGGCCAGGCCCGGCCGCCCGTACCCCAGCACCAGCGACCGGTCCAGCACCGTGTCCACGGTCGAGGCCACCCTCGATGCCGTCGTCGGCGCGGTCGTCGAATCAGTCATGGTGGCGCGTTCCCGTGTGGGACCCGCTCACACACAGTCCCGCGCGATGCTGTCCGACCAGTTCAGCGACAGCACCCGCTCCGCGCCGTGGTAGGCGTCCAGCTCGGCGTGCAGGTGGAAGTCGTGCGCGTCGGAGGTCATCACGGTACGGGTCACCGCGGAGGCGTCCCAGTCGCCGCGGCTCAGCCGTACCCGCGAGACGACCTCGCCGCGCACCGAGTCGAACGCGTCGCCGCGGCAGCTGTAGCGCTCCTCCACCCGCTCGTCGACCTCGAGGTCGATGTCGTCGAGCCGGTAGCCGCCGGGGTCCTTCACCACGTGCAGCTCGGAGACGTAGTCGACCAGGTCCCGGGTGACCTGCCAGCGCTGCTCCCCCGGCCGGGTCTGCGTCGTGGCCGGCGGCGGCGTGCCCTCGGGCGCGTCGAACGGCCGCACCGGGGCCTCGTCCGGGTCCCCGGTACGGCGCAACGGCAGGCTCAAGGTGCTCTGCCCGGTCACCACCGACAGGCACACCGGCTCGGGCGGGGTCCAGGCCAGCGGCCAGTACGAGGTCGAGAGCGACAACCGGATCCGGTGTCCGGCCGGGAAGTGCTGCGCCACACCGTTGAGCCCGACCCGCACCCGGTAGCGCCGCCCGGGCTCCAGCGGCGCCGGCTCGGCGTCGGAGTCGCGGTGGGTCAGGTTGAGCAGGCCGTAGGTCACGCGGGTGGCCCGCCCGTCCGGTGCCACGTCGGACAGGCGCGCGGCGACCATCGCGACCGGCCGGTCCACCGAGCACTCCAGTTCGAGCTCCGGGGCACCGAGGATCTCGTGCGACTCGGTCAGCACGTCGCTGTCGAAGACCAGCGACCCGCCGTCCTCCTCGCGCTGGTCGTAGGGCAGGTCCGGCGGCGCGTTGTAGGAGCACCACTTGCCGGCGAACTGCCCGACCGACAGCGGCGAGGACACGGTCAGCTCCGCCTCGTCGGCGCGTTCGTCGCGGTCACCGAGCTTGGTCGGCAGCAGCGGGAACGCGACCGTGTCGACGTGCGGCGACGGCCAGGACGGTTCACCCACCCAGCGGCCCGGACGGTCCTCGTAGGCCGTCGACGGCGGCACGGTGTCCTGCATGAACGTGCGCAGCATCGGCTCGTCCATGATCCCGTTGTCGGTGTCCTTGAGCCAGCGGTCCCACCACCGGACGAGCTCCTGCAGGAACCCGACCGCGGGGCCCGGCTCGCCCATGTGCGGGTACTTGTGCGACCACGGGCCGATCAGGCCCTTGCGCGGCACGTCGAGGCGCTCCATCAGCCGGAACACCGAGTTCGAGTACCCGTCGGCCCAGCCGCTCACGGCCAGCACCGGGCACTGCACCGCCGAGTAGTCCTCGCAGATCGAGCCGTGCCGCCAGTAGTCGTCACGGCGCTGGTGGCGCAGCCACTTCTGCACCCACAGGCCGCTCTCCCGCATCCGCTCCAGCCACATCTCCTTCCAGCGGTCCCCGACCAGCGCGGGGTCCGGTGGGCAGGAGTTGAACGAGAACATCGTCGAGGCCCAGGACAGGTTGTCCCCGAGCAGGCAGCCGCCCATGTAGTGCACGTCGTCGGCGTAGCGGTCGTCGGTCGAGCACACGGTCGCGATCGCGCCCAGGCTCTCCGGGCGCCGCGCGGCCACCTGCAGCGCGTTGAACCCGCCCCAGGAGATCCCCATCATCCCGGTCCGGCCGCTGCACCAGGGCTGCGCGGCCAGCCAGGCGAGGACCTCCTCGGCGTCGACGAGCTCCTGCTCGAGGTACTCGTCGGTGAGCACGCCGTCGGACTCGCCGCTGCCGCGCAGGTCCACCCGCACCGCGGCGTAGCCGTGCCCGGCCAGGTAGGGATGGTGCATCGCGTCGCGCGGCGCGGTGTGGTCGCGCTTGCGGTACGGGATGAACTCGAGCACCGCCGGTACCGGGCCCGCCAGGGACTCGTCCGGACGCCAGATCCGCGCGGCCAGCCGCGTGCCGTCGGAGAGCGGGATCATGGTGTGTTCTGTCTCGTGGACCTCGTACGGCATCGACGTCACCGTGCGCACGGTCTCGACCTCCTCACTCGGGGTCGTGCGCGGACGCCGCCGCCGGGGCAGCGACGTCCGCGCACGGGATCACTCGAACCGGAACGTGAGCATCTCGGCGCAGCGGTCGAACTTGTCGGACAGCTCGGCCTCGTCCGCGCCGCCGATGTAGATGTTCGCGATCTTGTAGCTGTAGCTGTCCTGGTCGGGCAGCTCGCTGAGCCGCTCGCCCTCGGACACGATGACATCCACGGTCACCCCGGGCACGGCGGACTCCACGGCCGCGACCTCCTCGGCGGTCGGGACCCGCGTCGCCCGGCCGTCGGAGAGGCGGCGCAGGAACCACTTGGCCGCCATCGCGTGCGGGCCCTGCCGGTGCGGCATGTGCGGGTCCCGGCCCAGCGCGAGCTCGAGCATCGCGCGGTGGTTGGCGGCCCCGTCGACGTTCGCGAACAGCTCGGCGTGCGACTGCGAGTGCCGCGGGTTGACCTCGAGCACCCGGATCCGGTCGGCGTCGGAGTCCCAGAAGAACTCGATGTTGAACGTGGTGTTGTCCAGGCCGACCTGGCGCACGATCCGCCGGGAGACCTCGGCCATCCGCTCGGCCGCGGCCTCCGGAAGGGACGACGGGTACTGGAACCGGTCCTGGCTCGGCACGTCGTCGCGGTTGACGGTGTCCACGACACCGAAGATGTGCACCTCGTCGCCGCGCACGTAGCCCTCGAGAGTGACCTGCTGGCCCTGCATCGTCTCCTCGACCAGGCAGGCGCGCCCACCCGCCTCGGCCAGCTCCGGTGGCAGGTCGAGCCGGTTGAGGATCACCTCGAACGGCTCCCCGACCCGGCCGATCTTCTCGCTGATCTCGGCCAGGGCGTCCCGGAACTGGTCCTCGTCCTCGACCCCGAACGCCAGGTCGGAGGAGAACGACTTCACCGGCTTGACCCACATCGGGTAGCGGAGCCCCTCCGGCGGCTGCTTGTCGCCGTCGGGGTCGACCAGCCCGAACGCCGGGTACTCGTCGATCACCTTCTGCTGCTCGAGCCGGCTCCAGTACTTGTGCTCGCACTTGATGACCGACTCGAGGCTCGCGCAGTGCGTCCGGGCGTGCGAGCACAGCAGCGGCACCATCGTGCTGACCGGGAAGTCCCAGAACCCGATGACCGCGTCCACCGTGCCGTCGAACGCGTCCAGCTCGGCCTTCGCCTTGTCCAGCAGCTCCTGTACCGGGATCTCGTCGCCGTACTGGAGCTCCTCGATCGTGAGCAGCGGGTGGAACCGGTAGTTCTCGGCGTCCGGCAGTGCCTCCAGCACCTCCCGGTTGTGATCATCCAGGCCCAGCACGAACACCTGGGCGACTCGCGACGACTCGGACAACGTGTGTTCACTCCTCATGTGGTCACTGACGACGATGTGGCCTCGTTCAGGGGCATGCCCGGGCTCGCAGCGGGTAAACACCCCCGGTTCCGCGGTAACTGCCGCGCACCGTGACGACCGCCACCGACCGCAGGAGCGCTCCGTGACCGACGCCGTGTCCAACTCCGTGAGGGCCGCACCGGACGACCTGGTGGACGCGCACCGCACCGCCTGCGACCGTCTCGACCGGGCGGTGACCGACCCGCACGTGCCGGACCGGTCCGCACTCATGGCCACGCTGATCGAGGAGATCGTCGAGCTCACGGTGGCCAAGGAGATGCACCTCTACCCGGCGGCCCGCCGGTCACTGCCCGACGGTGACCGGCTGGTCGAGCGCGGCATCGAGGACCACGAGCAGCTCGAACGGATCGTGCGCCGGATCGAGGCCGCGGGCACCGCCGAGCCTGCGGCGGCGCGCGACCTGGTCTGCGCGCTGCGCCGGCACCTCGAATGGGAGGACCGCGTCCTGCTACCGCGGCGGCGTACGTGAGCCGCAGCCCGGTGACGGCGGGCGGCGGCCTGACGCACGAGGCGGCGTTGTTCCGCAGCGACGACGAGATGCTCGACATGACCGCGTCGTTCCTGCGCGACGGGCTCGCCGCCGGGGAGGCGGGTCTGGTCGCGGTCGCAGACGACGTCGCCGCCTCGTTGCGCCGGGAGCTGTCCGACGCGCCGATCGTGTTCTTCCCGGCCCCGCGCAGCGCGGGCAACCCGACGGCCGCCATCGCCGGCTACCGCGAGGCGCTCGCCGCGCAGCGTGACGCCGGGGCGGCACGGGTGCGGATCGTCGGCGAGGTACCGCACCCGGGCCGTCCCGGTGCTGCGGCCCCGGCCGGGGCCGGCACGTCCTTCGACGGCGGCCTCGGTGCGCCACACCCCTCGGCGTGGGACTGGTGGTCACGTTACGAAGCAGCATCCGGGCACATCCTCGGTGACTTCGACGCGTGGTCGATGTGTCCCTACGACCTGCGCACCACCCCGTCCGACGTGGTCGACGACGTCCTCGCGACGCACCCGTACCTCAGTGACGGCCGGAGCCGGCACCGCCGCAACCCCGACGTGCTCCCGGCCGAGGAGTTCCTGGCCCGGCCGCGACCTCCGGCCGGGCACCCGCTCGAGGACGGGCCGGCGCACCAGGACCTGCTCGACCCGACGCCCGCCGCGGCGCGCACCGCGGCCCGCTACCTCACCGCCCACCTGCCGCCGCACCGGGTGGAGGCGTTCGTGTTCGGCCTCAGCGAGGCCGTGTCCAACGCGTTCCTGCACGGGGTCCCGCCGGTACGGGTCCGGCTCTGGTCCGGACGCGGGCACGCGGTGGCCGCGGTGACCGACACCGGGCCCGGGCCGAGCAGCCCGTTCGCGGGGCTGCTGCCGGACCCGACGGCACTGAGCGGCGGTCTCGGGCTGTGGACGACGATGCAGGTGTGCCCGTACGTGACGTTCGAGCACTCACCGGAGGGGTTCACGCTGCGGGTCGCCACCGGCTGACGGGCGGCGGGTGCGCGGCAGGAACCCTGGGGCGCGACGGCGCCCGACCGGACTACCCGCGACCGCCCGGCCCGTCCTGCGCGGCGACGAGGCCGGGCTGCGTGGCGACGAGGCCGGGCTGCGTGGCGATGCGGAGCTCCCGGCCCGCCCGGCACAGGCGCAGGACCCGCTCGGTCATGCTGGCGGCTTCGACGACGACGAGCATCTCCACGCCGTTCTCGCGCGCCGCATGCCCGGCCTCGATCAGGACCTGCACCCCGCGGGCGTCGCAGAAGGTCACCTGCCGCAGGTCGAGCACGAGCCGGGCGCAGCCCGTCCCGTGCCGGGCGACGTGCCTGGCCAGCGACGGAGCACTGAGCATGTCGATGTCGCCCCGGATCCGGATCTCCGCGGTTCCGCGGCGCGAACGGCGACGGGACAACGTGAGCAGGTCGCCCGGGCGCTGCAGGACCTCGGGGCGGGGCTGGACCTCGGGGTGCTGCTCGATCGTCGTGTGGCACCCGATGTCGGCAGGCCGGGTGATGGGTTGCATGGCAATCGCTCCGGTCCGGATCCGGTCGGCCACGTCCGGACCGAGGGGTCCCGGGACGTCTGCCGACTGTCGGACGGGCGTGCTGTCGCTTCAACCGCTCCGTATCGTCCTCCACCATGGCGCGGCCGGCGCCGGTGCGCAAGTCCGCCCCTACCCTGCTCCGCGTGGCGTCGCCGGTCAGGACGACGCGGGCGACCGCGGATCGATGCCCGCACCGTGGGGCCCCCCGCCGGTCAGCCACTGCGCGACGTCGTAGAGCTTGAGGTTGGAGTCCTGCGAGCTGCGCACCAGCAGTTCGAAGGCCTCCTCCGCACCGAGGCCGAACCGCTCCATCAGGATCCCCTTGGCCTGCCCGATCACGTCCCGCGATCCCAGGGCCCGCTGCATGTGTTCCACCATCCGCGCCCCGTACACCGCCACCGCGACCTGGCTCGCGAACGCCGCACCCAGCGCACGGTCCACCTCACCGAACGCCGCACGCCGCCGCGAGTACAGGTTCATCGCACCCGGAGCCGCGTCCCGCGGCGCCATCGCGAACGACACCAGGCTCTGCACCCCCGCCCGCGTCGCCGCCGGGGCGAACCGCGGCCAACGACCGTGCTCCTCGACGAAGTCGTCGACCTGCACCACCGTCACCCCGCCCACCGACAATGCGGTCGCGCACGGGCCCTCCCCCAGCTCCGCCTGCAGCCGGTCCAGCTCCACGATCGCCGCGTCACTGGGCGCGCGGGTGGTCAACCGGCCGTCCTCGCGCATGGTGAACCCACCGAAGTCGGCACCGGGGACGTTCTGCACCGCCATGTCGACCAACGCACGCAGCGTCTGGTCCAGATCCCGCAGCCCACCCCGGCGGGTGACGCGCTCCGCGCCGTCGACCAGCATCGCGGTCAACGCCGCCCACTCATCCGGATACACTGGCACTCCCACCACCACGGTCGAGATCGAGAATCGTCATCGCCGCGGCTGGGACGTGCACACGGACGTTCGGACGCGGCGTACGCCGTCGTCCGCGGCCGTGTGCTCGACCGGTCCTTGATCTTAGGGGCCCCGGTGCGGTGGACGCCGCGTGGGGACGTGTCGTCCGGGACGGGTCGGCGCGGGCCGGATTGCCTGCCCCGTCCGCGGGCACCCGAGCGCCATGGCGAACACGCATGAGGGCAGCGCCCCGGCTCCCGACGACCCGGTCCCCGACAACCCGGCCGCCGGCAACCGCGCCGGCACGGTCTCGACCCGCCCGGTCGCCCTGGTCACCGGAGCCAGCCGCGGCCTGGGGTTCCTGCTCGCCCGCGAGCTCGGCGACCGCGGACACGCCGTGGTGATCTGCGCCCGTTCCGGGGAGGGGCTGCGGGCCGCCCGCGAGGACCTGGCCGGCCGCGGGACCGAGGTGCTCGCCGTCGAGGCCGACGTCGCGGACCCGGACGACGTGACACGGCTGATGTCGGAGACCGAGGACCGCTTCGGCCGGCTCGACATGCTGGTCACCAACGCGGGGGTGATCCAGGTCGGGCCCGCTCCCGACATCCGGGTGGCCGATCACGTAAAGGCGATGGACGCCATGTTCTGGGGGACGGTGCACCCGGTGCGCGCGGCGCTGCCGCTGCTGCGCCGGCGTCGCGGGCGGGTACTGGCGGTCACCTCGGTGGGCGGCAAGCTGCCCGCGCCGCACCTGCTGCCCTACACCGCGGCCAAGCACGCGGCCGTCGGGTTCGCCGAGGGGCTGCGGGTGGAGGCCGACGCGCTCGGAGTCGGCGTGACGGTGGCGGTGCCCGGGCTGATGCGGACCGGCTCCCCGCGCAACGCGCTGTTCACCGGGCGCCGGGCGGCCGAGCAGCGCTGGTTCACCCTCGCCGCGAGCACGCCGGTGCTCTCGATGGACGCCGAACGTGCCGCCCGGCGGCTGGTGCGCGCCGCGCTGCGCGGCCGCCCGGAGGTGGTGCTGACCCCGGCGGCGAAGCTGGGGGTACGGCTGCACGCGCTGGCCCCCGGGCTGACGCTGCGGGCACTCGCCCTGACCGCGCGCCTGCTGCCGGCCCCGGTCGGCTCACCGGACGACGCCCCCGACCCGACCCGTCCGGCACCCGGACCGGTACCCGGTCACGCGACCGGGCGCCGGACGGGCTGGTTCGCCCGGCTGACCCGGCTCGACCGGGACGCCGCACGCCGCTGGCACGAGCACGACGACGAGGTCCCGGCCGAGTAGGGAGCCGGTCCGGTCCGGGCCCGGCTGCCCGGAGCTGCCCGGTTTCTCGGGGCCGCGCGGTCACTCGGGGCCGCCGAGGTCGCCTGGAGCTGGCTCATCACGCCGCTCGGCCCGTCCACCTCCCGCAGCGGACGCAGCGCCGAGACGAGGTCGTTACCGGCCCCGTCGTTGCGGGCCAGCTCGGCGAGCGGCTCGCCGTCGGCCGGGTAGTCCGCCCCGGCGAGCGCCTTCTGCACATCGGTCACCTGAAATCCCCTGGACGGTCGGTACCCCGCGGGCCGCCGTCCAACCCCGGCTTCCGCGACTCGCCGGCGGACGTGCGGGCGTGCCGGCCTGCGCGCGTGACGTCGCGGTGCGCGGGTAGCCGCAGCCATGGACGCAGAACCGAACCAGGAGCGGAGCCGCACGTCCGACCCGGACCGGCGCGCGGCCTACCGGGAGGGACTGCCCGGCTACCACGACCCGACGGCCGGCATCGGCGGCGCGACACCGGGACGCAGCGCACTCACCCTGCGGGCGGTGCTGGCCGCGTTCGGGCTCCTGGTCTGCGTCGTCGGCGCCGTACTGGTCTTCCGGGTACCGGGGCTCGCCCCGTTCGGGTGGGGCCTGGTCGCGATCGCGGTGGTCGCGCTGATCGACCTGGCCTGGGTGCTCTATCGGAAGTGGCGCGGCGAACCGGGCTGACCGCCGGCACGGCCGCGCCGGTCGCCTCCGAATGCCGCGGCCGACCGCGGGTAGTCGTCCGGCGATCGGCCCGCCACCGGCCGCGAACGGCGGACAGGAGAACTGCCATGACGTCCAGGACACGCGCCCCCGACAGGGGCGACACGGACGCGCGTGACACGGACGCGGGCCCGGTACTGCTGGTCGGCGGACTGGCCACCCCGGTCGGGCTGCTGCGGCCGATGGCGCACGCGCTGGAGCAGCGCGGACACACCGTCACCCCGGTCGCGATCGGAGCAGGGGTGGGGTGCGCCCAGCGCACGGTCGACACCCTGGTGGAGCGGATACACGCCGCGGCGGACGACGCGGCCGAGCCGGTCGCGCTGGTCGGGCACAGCCGGGGCGGGCAGTTCGCCCGGGTGGCCGCACACGCCGCACCGGACCGGGTCGCCGGCCTGGTCACGCTGGGCACGCCGCTCGGGATGACCGGCGTCGCGCTGCCCACCTACGCGGCGGTCGCCGCGATGGCCGCGGCCGGCACCGTCGGCGTGCCGGGGTTCCTGAGGCTGAGCTGCCTGCTCGGCGCGTGCTGTCGTGCCTTCCGCGCCGACCTGCGCCGCGACTGGCCCCCCGACCTCCCGCTGACCAGCGTCTACAGCCGGGCCGACCGGGTCGTCCCGGCGGCGGCGAGCATCGACTCCCGCGCCCGCAACGTCGAGGTCGGCGGCGGTCACCTGGGCATGCTCACCGACGAGCGGGTGCTGGACCAGGTGGCCGTCGCCCTACGCCGGGACCACCGTGGGGACAGCCGGGGGCCCACCCGGCGGCGACCTGCCCGACGGCGACCTGCCCGGCGCGACCCGTCCACCGCCGACCTCCGGGCCGCGGGATGAGCCGGCGCCCGGACGTCGTGGTCGCCGGTCAGCTCGCCCGGGACCTGGTGATCGGCGTGGAGGAGCTGCCGCCGGTCGGCGGCGGGGCCACCGTGGCGCGGCGCCGGGAGATGCTCGGCGGCAAGGGCGCCAACTGCGCGGTCGGAGCCGCACAGCTCGGCGCGCGGGTCGCCCTGCTCGCGGTGGCCGGCGACGACGGCGTCGGCGACGAGCTGCTCACCCGCGCACGCGATGACGGCATAGACGTCGGCGTCGTCGTCCGCCGCCGCGACACCGCCACCGGGCTGATCGTGGAGATACTCGAACGCGACGGCGGGCGGCGCTACCTGGAGGACCTGCAGGAGCCGGTGCTGCTCGACGTGCCCGACGTCGACGCCGCCGCACCGCGCCTGCGCGACGCGTCGACGGTGGTGCTGCAGGCCCAGCAGCCCGGGCCGGCGTTGCTCGCGGCGGCCCGGCACGCCCGCGCGGGCGGAGCACGTGTGGTGCTCGACGGTGCACCCGCCGAACGCGAGCGCGCCGAGCTGCTGCGCCACGTGGACGTGCTGCGCGCCGACGCCCCGGAGGCCGAGCTGCTCGGTGGCGGGCCGGTGCGCGGGCGCGGCGAGGACGCGGTCGCCGAGGTGACCGCCCTGGCCCGGTCGCTGCACGAGGCCGGCCCGGACACGGTGCTGCTCGGCGTCGAGGGTGCGGGCAACGTCGCGCTGCGGGCCGGCGGCGAGGAGTTCCTGCCGCTGGCCGACGTCGACGTGCTGGACCCGACCGGCGCCGGCGACGCGATGACCGCGGCGCTGGCCGTCGCCCTCGACGAGGGCGCCGACCCGGCCGACGCCGTGCGCCGCGCCGTCGACGCGGCCGCGTCGACCGTGCAACGGGCCGGTGGACGCCCGGACCTGCGCGGGATCTGACCGCTGCCGCGGTGAATGGGGCCGGATCGCGGGGGTACGCGCCCGGTGCACCAACCGACACAGAAGACAGGGAGTGATCACGATGGCAACCGGTGAGACCGGCTTCGGAGACGTCGTCTTCGACCTCGTGTCCGTGCAGTACCACGCGCTCAAGGGCGGCCACGACTACGGCCAGTACGTGCGCGACGCCCGCAACGCCGGCTACGAGGACGTGGCCTCGTTCTTCGAGAAGGTGATGGAGGAGGACTCGAAGCGGGCGGCGACCTGTCACGACCTGCTCGCCGAGCTGCAGAAGAAGGAAGGCGTCGGCTGAGGTCCTGGCCGTGGCGACCGTGACGCGCCGGCACCCTCACGGTGCCGGCGCGTCAGCGCGTCAGCGCGTCCGGCGGCCTCGGAGCACCGAGCGGGCCGGGGGTCGACGGCCGACACGGGAGGTACGCCGGTCCGATGAGCGACACGACCCCGTCGGCCGCGAGCCGACACCCACCGGCGGCCTCGGCTCGCAGGGCGGCCTGGCCGATCTGCCCATCCACCGCCTCGGGGCCACGTTCGGCGTCGAGCCGTCGACGTTCGCGCCGCTACCCCGGACCGTCGAGCCGGTGACGATCGTTCGCCGCCCCTGACCGCAGACCGGGCCCGGTACGCGGCCAGGGCGGGGGTGCGTCTCGGGCGCACGCCCGGCCGCCGCTCCGATCAGCGACACCACACCCGACGGCGGCGACACCCCCGGCTACGGCTCCCACCCGCCGTACCCGAGATCACCGGCCTCGAGGCGCGCCCGCGTCGGGCCCACCCGCCGAGGTGCATCCCAGCGCGAGTATCCGAGCGTCGAGGAGCGCTGAGACGCATGTCGGCGGTTGTGGGGCCGCCCCGGCCGAGCGGCCACGTCGGGTCAGCGGGAACCGTCGCCGGGTCCCGCGGTGTGGCTCGCGCGGTTCGCGGGGTCGTTCGGCTGCGCGGCACGTTCGGTGTCGGCGTTCCAGCTGCGGGCCAGCGCGGCGATCTTCTCGGTGAAGTCGTGCGCGGCGATCGGCGGCTCCTCGGCGCGCCCGGCCGCGGCGCCGATCAGGAACGCGGTGCGGGCCGCGACCGAGGCGTCCACCTTGTCCGAGACCAGGTCGGCGACCTGGTGCACGGCGTCGAGGCCGTGGTCGTCACCCTCCGATCGGTGCAGGCCGAGCTCGCGCTCGACCGTGGTCAACCATTCCTGAAGCGGGTCGGTAGTCATCGTCGGCCGCATTCCCGCCGGGCGGCCTCTCAATCCGGGCGGTCGACGACGGAACGGCGTGGTCTCGGTCACACCGCCCCGCCCGTCGACGTCGACCGCCATGCCGGTGACCGCACCTGACCGGCCGGGCCCGTGGTGGGCACGGCACCTCTCGGCCGGTCAGCGCGCCGGCGCGCGTGTGTCCGGGACCGCATCCCAGTCGGTGAGGTTGTAGACCGTCACCAGGGTGGCGCCCGCGCCCAGGAAGAAGCCGAGCGCCGCGCGGTCACGCAGCACCCCGGTCAGCAGCGGTAGCGCCACGAACAGCGGGAGGCTGTCCCGCTCGGCCGTGCCGTGCGTGGCGAACGGGACCAGTCGGGCCACCCCGAGCGGTTGGTCGGTGAGGGCGTTGAGGGTGCCCTGGACCGCGCCGAACGTGCCGAACAGGGCGCGTGCCCTGCGGTCGAGCCCGAGTAGCCGCGGGACGACGAGCATCATCCCGAGGAAGCCGTAGTCGAGCGCGCCGTGCAGAGCGGGAGAGATCGGTTTCCGCATGCCGCGCTGTACCCGCTCAGGGCCGCCCGACACCGTGCGCCGCTCGGCCCAGGACCGTCCCCCGAGGCCCGACCCCGCGCGACCCGGCCCGGTGCGGCCGGGTCCGGCGCGACCCGACCCCGTGCGGCCCGGCCTGACGCGACCCGGCCCGACCGCGACCCAGCCACTCGCGGCACAGCAGCACGGCCAGGGCCAGCTCCACCGGTAGGCCGCCGTAGTACATGAGCTGGCCCGCGGCCTCGGCCGCGGCGGCGGTGACGCCGTCCGGCGGGTCGGCGTAGATCGTCTTCGACAGGATGTCGTGCGCCGCGGTGGCCAGCACCAGGACCGCGGCCCGCAGAACCGGGGGCGACCGGTGCGGAGCCGGGTCCGGTCCGGCGATCGACGCGACGAACAGGCACCCGGCCAGCAGGACGTGCGCGTGCACCAGCAGGTGCAGTGCCGGGTCGGTGGTGCTGGCCGCGTAGAGGCCGGTGCGGTAGAGCACCCACAGCCCACCGACATCGAGGACGGCCGCGACGACCGGGTGGGTCAGCACCCGCGCCGGTGCCGAGCGCAGGGCCCGGGACAGCGCACGCGCCGCACCGACCGGCAGGGCACGCATCGCCAGCGTGACCGGGGCGGCCCACACGAGCAGCAGCGGCGCCAGCATCCCCAGCAGCAGGTGCCCGAGCATGTGCACCCGGAAGTCGGTGTGCGCCCGCTCGGCGAGTGGGCCGGCCAGGACCACCGCTGCCGCGGCCAGACCTGCGAGCCAGAACACGGTCCGCCACCACGGCCACGCTCGGCCGCGCCCGCGCGCCCGCAGCACGGCGACGCCGTAGGCCACGGCCGGCACCAGCAACGCCGCCGCCACCACCGTCGAGCCGCTGACGACATGGCCGCCGGTGGCATGGCCGCCCACGACATGGCCGGCAGTGGAATGGCCGCCGGTGGCGTGCCCGCCGGTCACGATGCCCGCGACCGCGCGGAGACCAGCAGTACCGCCCCCGCCACCAGGATGACCGCGGCCGAGAGGTTCCACAGCAGGTCGTAGGGCACCAGGTCGACGTCGTAGCGGATCTGGTGCAGCCCGAGCAGCTTGTGCTGCACCAGGCCGTCGTAGAGCTGGAAGAACCCGGCCCCGACCAGCAGGCCGCCGACCAGCGACCGCCACCGCACCGCGTGCTCGCGGCGCAGCCGGGCGTACAGGAACCCGGCGGCGACGGTGGCGAACCAGCTGAACGCGTGGAACAGCCCGTCCGAGACCAGTCCGGCGCCGGAGCCGGCCCGGTCGTAGAAATGGTGCCAGTGCAGCAGCTGGTGGAACACGGTCTCGTCGACGAACGCCACCAGACCGAGCCCGAGCAGGACCCCGCACAGCACGTTCGTACCCGCACTCCGGTCGCTGCTGCGGGAACCCTGGGCCGCCTCCGGGCCGGTGCTCTCCGTCATGCCCGGCGCCTACCCGGCGCGGGCCCCGGTACACCGGCCGCCACCTCGCCCCGCCCGCCGGTTCCGTGACAGGCTGACCGGGGTCGCCCGGTCTCGCCAGGTCGTGCGACCCGAACCGGAGGTGAACGCTGTGGCAGTCGGACAGGATCGTGGGGCCGCTGCGCACGAGCCCGAGAAGTACTCCGGTGAGGACCTGGTCGCGGCGATGGACAATGCAGCGCACGAGCTCCTCCGCAACCGCGGTGACGTCACCCAGGCCGCCCGGCAGATCGTGGTCGGTGCCATCTCGGTGATCCCGCCCGCCACCGACGCCGGCATCTCGTTGGTCGAGCACGACCGGACGGTGCGGTCCTACGCGCCGTCCAGCGTCGTCGTCGACGAGCTGGACCGGTTGCAGAACGAGCTCGGTGAGGGCCCCTGCCTCGACGCCATCCACCAGGAGACCCGGGTCGAGATCCCGGACATGGCCGCGGAGACACGCTGGCCGCGCTGGGCCGCCGCCGCCCGCGAGCGCGGGGTGGGCAGCCTGCTGTCGTTCCAGCTGTTCGCCCGGGACGGCAGCGCCGGCGCGCTGAACCTCTACGCGCTCGGCGTGGACGCGTTCGACAGCGACGCGCACCACCTGGGCGGGTTGTTCGCCGCACACGCCGCCGTCACCGTGTTCGGTGTGCAGGAGATCGCGCACCTGACCCGTGCGCTGGACTCGCGCGACGAGATCGGGCAGGCCAAGGGCATCCTGATGGAGCGCTTCACGATGACCGCCGACCAGGCGTTCGCCCTGCTCGTCCGCACCTCCAGCGAGACCAACGTCAAGCTGGCGAGCGTGGCGCACTTCCTGGCCGCCCAGGCCACCGAACGCGCCACCGCGACCGCCGAGGACTGACGTCGCCGCCCGGGCGGCAGGGTGTCAGGGCCCGGGCGTCGGGGCCGGGCCGGCACACCGGCAGTAGTCACCGGCCCGCCCCGCTTCGTGTGCACCGCGGACGGCCGCACTACCCGGCCGAGCCGGGCTCGGCCATCCGCCGGTGCATCGCCGCCTTCGCGGCGTCCGGGAGCACGTCGTTCGCCGCGCCCTGCGCCTTCGTCCCCAGCGACCCGGCCACCACCTTCTCGCGGCGCGCCAGCACGGCCGCCACGGCCTGCTCGGCGACCTGTCCGGCGTCGTCCTTCTCGCCGGCTCCGACCGCCGTGTCGTCCATCCCCGCCCGGTGGAAGAAGTCGGTCTCGGTCGGCCCGGGCATCACCGAGGTGATCGAGACACCGGTCCCGTCCAGCTCGGCTCGCACCGCCGTCGCGAACGACTGCAAGAACGCCTTCGACGCGTTGTAGATGGCCTGGTAGGTACCCGGCATGGTGGCCGCGATCGACGAGGTGATCAGCACGTCGCCCTCGCCGCGGGCGACCATGTCGCGCAGCACGAGCTTGCCCAGGTGCACCGTCGAGGTGACGTTGAGGTCGATCACCGAACGCTCGTCGTCCAGGTCGGTCTCGACGAACGGCCCGCCCTGCCCGACTCCGGCGTTGAGCACCGCCAGCGACACGGCCCGGCCGGTGCCGGCGACCGCGGACCACAACTTCTCCACCTCGTCCGGACGGCGCAGGTCGGCACGCACCTCCTGCACGTCGACACCGGTGCCGCCGCGCAACGCGGCGGCGGCAGCGGTGAGGCGCTCGTCCTCGGCGCAGACCACGAGGTCGAAACCGCGGGCCGCGAGGCGGGCGGCTGTCTCCTTCCCGATCCCCGACGACGCTCCGGTGACCAGGGCCAGTGGCTTGTCGGTGTCCATGTCGCCCCGCCTACCCGTTCCGCAGGCTCCGTAACGGGCCGGGCCGGTTCCACGCGGGCACGCGGGACCATGTGCGAGCGTGTTTCCGGCAGGTGTCCCGGTTTCCGGCAGGTGTCCCGGGGGTACACCGACCTCGCTCCGTCCGGGTGGAGAAGCGGCCCGGCGTTCGGCCTCGCGGGCTGGGCCGCGTCCCGGCCTCCCGCACGAACCAGGGGGTCAGATCTCATGACCGTCTCCTCTCCCACCCGGCCCGACACCGACCTCGGGATCGCGGTACCCGCCGGACCGGCGCTCGTCGACGCACCGCCCGCCCTCACCGTCGAGACCCTCTCCTCCGGCGCCCGCCTCGTACGTACCCGTGGTCCGATGGACCGGCGTGGCTCGGTGCGGCTGCTGCGGCTCGTCGACGCGGAGCTGACGACCGTGCGCGCCGGCCGTCGCATGCTGCGGAACCTGCTCATCGACCTGTCCGAGGTCACCCGCTGGACCCGCGGCGGGCCCGAGGCGATCGGGCACGCCCGCTACGCGTGCGCCCGCGCCGGCATCGAGCTGCTCGTGATCGGCTGCACCATGGACTCGTCCGCGCCGCTGCAGCTGCGGACCCACCTCGACCGGTGTCGCACCTACCCGTCGGTCGCGTCCGCACTGGACGCCCTGCGACCGGAGCGCACGACGTGACCGGGGTGATCGGCGCGGACACGGCGGGGCCTCGGCCCGTCCGCGTCGCCGGTCCACGTCCGTTGCAGGTGGCGGTGTGCTCGCGGGCGGGACTGCGGTCCGGTGTCTGGTCGGTGGTCCCGGTCCGCGACACCGAGCGGGCCGTCGCGGTCGGTCCCGAGCGCGGCGCCGCGACGGCCACGGCGTCGGCTCCCCGGCCCCGGTGCGCGGGCTGGGAGGTCCGGATCCCGCCGGACACCGCGGCGCAGCGCGGACTCGACCCGGCGCGGTGCGGGCCCGCGGCCTGCCGGCCCGTGCTCGCGCCGGCGTCGGGCTGGACGGTCGGGCTGGTGCTGCTGGTGCCGCTGTTCGCGTTGACGCTCACGGCGCCCCCGACGAGGAGCCGGGCACGGGTGCTGCACGAACCGGCACCGGGCCGGTGCGTGCAGGTCATGGTCGCGCTCGGAGAGCCGGACGCGGAGCCGCTCGTCCTGCCGCCCGCGCTCGACGCCGGGTCGCTGACCGGGCGCGACGGCACCCGGATCCAGCTCTGGAGCGGACAGACCACGCTCGCACCGGAGCTGACCCGCCACCTGGTCCGGCTGCGCCGGGAGCTGGCCGCGACGGCGCCCGCGGAGCCCGGGCGGACGGCCGCGTTCGCCCGGTTGGGCGGCGACGCCGGGGTCGACGTGGTGGCCGACCTCGGAACGCTCTGAGAGCGCGCCCGGAACTCGCCCGGCCGTGCGCCTCACAGCGGCGGGAGCCGCTGCGCGTACCCGACGAGGGCGGCCAGTGGGTCGCCCGCCTCGGCGACGTGCGCGGGTGCCGATCGCAGCGTCCACCGGTCCGGGCGTAGTTCCGGGTCGTCGAGCCGGTCCCAGGTCACCGGCACCGAGACCGGCGCGTGCGCGCCCGGGCGGGGGCTGAACGGCGCGACCAGGGTCTTGTTGATCGCGTTCTGGGTGTAGTCGAGACGGGCCAGCCCGCGCCGCCGGTCGGTGTGCCACTCCCAGGACACCAGCTCGGGGACGGTGCGCCCGACCGCCCGGGACAGCTGCTCGACCCAGGCGCGGGTGTCGTCGAACGAGTAACCGGGCTCGATCGGAACCCAGATCTGGACGCCGCGCCGGCCGGTGACCTTGGGCGCCGCCCGGACGTCCAGGTGCTCCAACGCGGTGCGGTAGAGACGGGCCAGCACGAGCACCTCCTCGAACCCGGTCCGCGTACCCGGGTCGATGTCGATCAGCGCCCAGTCCGGTTGCCGCACGTCGGGCAGGCTCGACGTCCACGGGTGCAGCTCGACCGCGCCGTAGTTGGCCGCCCACACCAGCGACGCGACGTGGTCGAGGACGGCGTAGCACCGCGTCTCGCCGGGGTCGGCGTCGACGTTGTGCCAGCGCCGGAGCCACTCCGGCGCGTGGTCGGGCACCTCCTTCTGCCAGAACCCGGAGCGGTCCACGCCGTCGGGGTAGCGGTGCAGGTTGACCGGCCTGCCGGCCAGGTAGGGCAGCATGAACGTCGACATCCGGGCCATGTAGCCGACCAGGTCGCGCTTCGTCGTCGCCGGCTCGTCGCCGGTGCCCGGGAAGAGCACCTTGTCCAGGTTGGTCAGCGCGACCTCGTACCCGCCGACCGACCAGGTGCCCTTCGCCCCGAGCGCGTCCAGCTCGGCCAGCTCCGCGGCGGTGACCGGCTCGTGTCCCTGCGCGGCGCGGGGGCCGAGCGGGACCTCGGCGTGGGCCACCGACGCCTGCCCCTGCCACATCGCGGCGGGTGCGGCCGCGACGTCCTCGGTGCTGCGGCCGCTGAGCACCGAGTCGGGATGGTCCTCGGCGTCCCAGCCGGGCTCGGCGCGCTCGTCGTGCTTGTGCACCAGCAGCCACTGCTCCTTGCCCCGGTCGCCGCCGGCGCCGCGGCGGACGAGGGCGAAGCGGCCGCCGAGCTTGTCCCCGTGCAGGTCGAAGTGCAGCTCGCCGCGCTCGAGCTCGCGGGCCGGGTCGGCCCCGTCTGCGGGCACCCACGTCCCGAGGTCCCAGACGACCACCGGTCCCCCGCCGTACTGACCGGCCGGGATCACCCCCTCGAACCCGGCGTAGTCGATCGGGTGGTCCTCGACCCGCACCGCCATCCGGCGCACGTCCGGGTCCAGCGTCGGGCCGCGCGGCACGGCCCAGCTGGCCAGCGCGCCGTCCAACCCCAGGCGCAGGTCGTAGTGCAGGCGGCTCGCGTCGTGCCGTTGCACCACGAAGATCGGTGCGCCGCCGCCGGAGCGGCCACCGGCGGGTTCCGGGGTCTCGTCCAGGTCCCGTTTGGCCAGGTAGGGCGCCAGCCGCTCCGGCCCGGGCGGTGTGGCCGGCGCCTGTGCGGAGTCGCCCTCAGGGTCCGCGGCGTCGGGTTCGGCGGCCAGGCGGATCTCACCGGGCTCGCGGTCCGGGCGCAGGCCCCGCCAGGCCGCGTGCCGCAACCGCCCGTCCGAGGTCAGCCGGCGGTACTCGACCTCGCCCACCAGCTGCGGGTCGACCCACCGGGCCCGGCGGGCGTGCTCGCGCGGGACGGTCTCGTCGAACGGGCTGTCGGCGCGGCGCAGTGGTTCCAGGCGTGCGAGCAGGTCGCGCAGCATCGCCTCGGTGAACCCGGTCCCCACGTGGCCGAGGAAGCGCAGCCGGTCCTGCTCGTCGCGCGCGCCGAGCAGCAACGAGCCCAGGGTCGAGCTGCGGCGCCCCGCGCCCGGGCTCCACCCGCCGATCACGACCTCCTGGGTGCGCAACAGCGCGGTCTTCGTCCAGTTCGCGGACCGGCGGCCCGGCTCGTAGCGGGAGTCGCGACGCTTGGCGACGACCCCCTCCAGCCCGTACCCGCCGGCCACCTCGAGCATCGCCGCGCCGCTCACGCCGGTGTACGCCGCCGGTACCGACACCCGCGGCCACGGCTGCGCGCCGAGTGCGTCCAGCCGCTCCCGGCGCGCGTCGTAGGGCAGGCCCACCAGGTCGTCGTCGCCGTCGAGGAGCAGGTCGAACACGTAGAGGGAGACCGGGACGTCGGTGAGCAGCCGGGCGCCCGGGCTGCGGACGTGCATCCGCTGCTGCAGCAACCCGAAGTCGGGCCGCCCGGCCACGTCCGAGGCGACGATCTCGCCGTCGAACAGCAGCGGACGGTCGCTGTGCAGGCCGTCGACGAGGTCGGGGTAGGCGCCGGTGACGTCGTTGCCGTT
>NZ_JADQDD010000080.1 GCF_019263595.1 Pseudonocardia sp. KRD291
TGTGCCGAACGGGTGGGCTGCGGACACGTCGACTCCTCTACGGTTTCCGGTGCGGTCAGCCCTCGCCGCCGCGGACCGTCTGCAGCGGATCGGGAATCGGAGCCAGGCCGGCGTCCTTCATGATCGGCGAGTCGACGGTCAGGGCGTGGTAGTCCGACTTCGGGAACCGGGCGAAGGTGCCCTGCTGACCGGCCAGCTCGGTCGGGCTGAAGGTCACCAGCCCGTAGAGGTCCATACCCGAGGTCCTCTGCAGCGCCGCGGTCATCGAGTCACGGGTCACGCCCCCCTGGACCGTCCCGGCGACCTGCAGCGCCGCGTGCGCCGACAGCCAGGCGTTGAGGCCCGCGAGCCTGCGCGTCGCCGGGGTGTCCTCGGCGCCGGCCGCGTCGAGCTCCTCGTGATATTTCGCGATGCCCGGCACCGCTTTGTCGTCCGTCGACGGGAACGGCGCCGTCACGTACATCCGGTTCGCCAGCGCACCGATACCGGCGCCCTCGGACTGGCCGAACGTGAACGCGGTCCCGGACAGCCGCGCGGTGAGCCCGACGGAGTCGGCGGCCTTGACAAAGGCCTGGAAACCCGCCGGACCGAGGGCGACGGTCGCGGCGTCCGCGCCCGAGTCCTTGATCTGCTGGGCGTACGGGGCGTAGTCGGTCACGCCCTGGGCCGGGATCTTGATCATCGGCGCGGTCTCGAGGCCGACGTTCCTGGCGACCTTCTCCGCGTACTCGCCCTGCCGGATGCCGATGGGCAGGTCGATCGAGGCGAAGACGTACTTCTTGCCACCGTCCGCCTTGTGCGCATAGGGAATCGCGCCGTAGGCACCGAAGTTGCCTGCGTGCAGGGGGAAGGTGTTCGGGCTGGTGTAGTCGACCTCGGCCCCGGCCGACACGTTGCCGATGTCGGGGATCTTGGCCTTCTCCAACACCGGCAGCGTCTGCGTGCTGTACACGTCGACACGGCCGACGACAGCGTCGACGCCCTCCTGGTCGGCCTGCCGCGCGCACGCCACGGCCTGGTTGACCTCGCCGCGGGTGTTGCAGAAGAAGAACTCGACCTGCTTGCCGTTGACTCCGCCCGCCTTGTTGACGGCGTCGACCGCCGCTCGGGCGCCCGCCTCGACATCGGGGTAGTTGGTCAGGCTCGACCCGACGGCGGTGATGACCCCGAGCTTGAGGGTGTCGCCTCCGCCGCCTGCGGACTCAACGCCGGCGCAGCCGGACAGCACCACAGCCGCCGCGACGCCCGTGGCCGCCAGCGCGCCGACGCGCGAGCGAGTACCGAACACCATTGTTCCTCCACTATGGGCAACTGCGCGATCCCGACCCTGCAAGTGCGTCCGACGACAACCGGGGCGGGTGCCCGCCCCGGTAGCCGCCGGGGTACTACTCCGCGTAGCGGTTCTTCGGGAACGCCAGGCCGAGGTTCTCCCGCATCGTGGTGCCCACGTAGTCCTCACGGACGAGCCCGCGCTTGCGCAGGATCGGCACCACGTGCTCGCAGAAGTCCGATACCCCCTCGGGGACGTCGGAGATCTGGAGGATGAAGCCGTCGCAGGCCTCGGTCTCGTACCACTCCTCGAACTCGTCGGCAGCCGCCTCGGCCGACTTCGGGTAGATGTTGGTGCCGTTGAAGCCCTGCACCATCTCCCGCATGGTCAGGCCCTGGTCCCGGGCGCGGGTGAGCATGTACTCCTGGTGCGCGCGCGGCATGCCGCGGCCGACCTCCGGGAGCTCGATCTCCGGCACCGGCGCGTCCAGGTCGTACTTGGCCAGCTCGATGCCGAAGTACATCTCGGCGAAGTGCCGCGAGACGTCGTCGTCGAGCAGGGTCTGCATCTGCTCGTACTTCTCCTCGGCCTCCGCCTCGGTCCGGCCGATCACCGGGTTGATCGAGGCGAGCACCTTGATGCTGTCGGGGTCGCGCCCCGCGGCGACGGTGCCGTCCTTGATCTTCTTGTAGTACTCGCGGGCCCGCTCGACACTCGAGTTGACCGAGAACAGCACCTCACCGTTCCTGGCGGCGAAGGCGATCCCGTCCGCGGACGCACCGGCCTGGCAGATCACGGGGTAGCCCTGCGGGGGGCGCTCCATGTTCAGCGGCCCGGCGACCTGGAAGTGCTCACCCTTGTGGTCGAGCTTGTGGAACTTGTCCGCGTCGAAGAACTGGCCGGCCTCCTTGTCCCGGAACACCGCGTCGTCCTCGAAGGTGTCCCACAGGCCCCTGACGACGTCGAGGAACTCCTGGGCCCTCGCGTACCGCTCGGGGCGTGCCGGGATGTGGTCGAGACCGTAGTTCTGGGCCTGGTCGTCGGTGTAGCTGGTGACGACGTTCCAGCCGGCCCTGCCGTGCGAGATGTGATCCAGGCCGCCGATCATGCGTGCGAGGTTGAACGGCTCGGAGAACGTCGTCGACGCCGTCGCGACCAGGCCGATCTTCTCGGTGACCGCGGCCAGCGCGGCGATCGTGGTGATCGTCTCGAGACGGGCCCCGCGCGCGGTCTTCGCCAGGAACTCGTTGGGAAGCGGCCACGCGTCGAGCCGGTCGCCCAGGAAGACGATGTCGAGCTTCGCCCGCTCGGCCTCCTGGGCCATGCGCTTGTAGTTCTCGAAGTTCATCAGGTCGTGCCCGGAGCTGTCCGGGATCCGCCAGGCGCCGTGGTGGTGGCCGCCCGGCCACAGGAACAGCGCCCAGACGGCGGGGCCCTCTCGTCGTGCCATGTCTACTCCGTTCTCGTCGTCGCTGCCGCCTGCTCGCCGCCGGGGGCATGTGGGCCCCCGCCCGCGAGGTACGACGCCTCGATGTCCTTCACTCGACCGGCCACGTCCGCTGTCGGCCCGCTCAGGGCCACACGGCCCCGCTCGAGCACGAGGACGTGGTCGGCCACGCGCATCGCCCGGTCGACGTGCTGCTCGACCAGGACGACCGCGGTCCCGCGGTCGGCCGCGTCCCGTACGGCGGTGAGCAACCGTGCGACGACCAGCGGCGCGAGCCCCAATGAGAGCTCGTCGACCAGGAGCACCTTCGGTGAGCGCGCCAGAGCTCGGCCGAGGGTCACCATCTGCTGCTCACCTCCGGAGAGGAGCCCGCAGCGCCGGTCGAGCAGCCGCTCGACCTCCGGGAACAGGGTCACGACCCGTGCGATGTCGCTCCGTCCGACCCGCAGGTTCTCCTCGACCGTCAGCTCCATGAACACCGAGCGCTCCTCGGTGACGAAGGCGACCCCCGCGCGGGCCCTGCGGTGCAGCCCCGCGGGTGCGGGCGCCCCGGCCAGTCGAACCGCACCCGCCAGCGGGGCCAGCTCGCCGGCGAGGCCGAGCAGCGTGGTGGTCTTGCCCGCGCCGTTGGGGCCGAGCAGCAGCGCGACCTCACCCGGGAGGACGGTCAGCTCGACCCCGGTGACGACCGGACGGCCCCCGTAGCCGACGCTCAGTTCGTGTACCTCGAGCGCCGGAGGCGCGGTCGAGGCCGCCGGGACGCTCGCTGACGTGTCGGTTCTCATCTCAGCGTTCCTCTCCCGCGGTAGCCGGGAGCCGGGGCGGCGCGGGCGTCCGGTCGGTCGGACCCCCGTCCTCAGCTGTGTTACCGGCGCCGTCCAGGTGCTCCTCGCCCAGGTAGGCGGCGAGGACATCGGCGTCGGCGCGCACCTCGTTCGGTGTCCCGCGAGCGATCTGGTGGCCGAAGTTGAGCACGACGATCTCGTCGCACAAGCTCATGACGAAGGGCATGTCGTGCTCCACCACCAGCACTCCGATCGTCCAGCTGTCGACGAGACGGCGCAGCGCCCGGGCGAGCTCGGCGGTCTCGGCCGAGTCGAGGCCCGCGGCGGGTTCGTCGAGCAGGAGGACGGAGGGCCCGCCCGCCATCGCACGAGCGATGGCGACGAGGCGCCGACGACCGTAGGGCAGCGAGGCGACGGTGACATCGAGGCAGTCCCCGAGACCGAGCTCCCGCACCGCCGCGAGCGCGGCAGGCGTCAGCGGGTTGCGCCGCGGCGCCACGAGGTCGGTGAGGTAGGTCGCCGTCCCGGCGGGGTCGGAGGCCACCGCGAGGTTCTCCCGCACCGTGCTGCTCTCGAAGAGCTCGAGGGCCTGGAAGGACCGGCTGAGCCCGGCGCGGGTCCGGCGGTGCACCGGCCAACCGGTGACGTCCTCGCCTGCCAGCATGATCTTCCCGGTGGCCGGCCGGACGAAGCCGGTCACGGCGTCGATCATGGTGGTCTTGCCGGCCCCGTTCGGGCCGATCAGCCCGACGATCCGTCCGGGCTCTACGCGCAGCGCGGCCCCGGAGACGGCGGTGACCCCGCCGAAGCGCACGACGACGTCGGTGACGTCGAGCACCGCGGGCGTGATCTCCGGCTTCGGGCGGTCTGCCTCGGGCGGCTCGTCGGCGTCCGGGACGGCGGCGCGGGCCCGACCGCGACCGAAGCGGGCGACGAGCTGCTGGAACTGGTGCACCTGCGCCCCGGCGATTCCGTCGGGGTGCAGCAGCGCGAACAGCACGACCACGAGCCCGGCGATGGTGGACAGCCAGGCCGGGGAGGCGTCAGGGGCGAACTGGTGGATCAGCCAGGTCCCGAACCCGCCGGTGACCAGCGTGCCGCCGAGGACACCGCCCCCGAGGAAGCCGATGCCCCCGATGAACCCGTACCCGACCGCGAGGATCGACTGGAACGGATCGAACTCGCTGTAGAGGATGGTCGGGTTGCGGAAGGCCACGAGGATCCCGCCTATCCCGGCGATCACCGCCGCGAAGCCGAAGGCGAAGAGCTTGACGCGCAGGACGTCGATTCCCAGCGCGGCGGCTGCCCGCTCGTTCGTGCGGACGGCGATCATCCGCCGACCGCTGCTCCCCCGCCGGACGTTCGCCACGACGATCGCGCAGACGGTGAACGCCACCAGGATCAGCAGGGCCCAGCGGCGCGGGTAGAAGATGGTGTCGAAGTCGATGCCGAACAGCGACTGGGCACCGACAGGGGTGCCGTCGAACCCGCCGGTGAGAGCGCCGTTGGTGAAGACCAGGGAGGCCACCGTGGCCCCGAGGCCCAGCGTGACTATCGCGAGGTCGATGCCGCGGGTACGCAGCGCGGGCAGCGCGAAGAGCAGCCCGACGGCGAGGACCGCCACGGACGCCAGCACGACGGCGAGCAGGAACGGAAGCCCGAGGTCGGCGACGAGCCGGCCCGCGACCAGGGCGGCCACCCCGCCGAGGGCGAACTGCGCCAGCGAGAGCTGGCCCGTGTACCCGAGCAGCGCGACGACGGACAGCAGCACGATGCCCCAGCTCAGCGTTACGCCGAGCGCGATCACCAGGGACTCCTCGAGCCCGACGGCCAGCATGAGGGCGCCCACAACGACGAGTCCGGCCACCCAGACCCACCGGATCCGGCCGGTGCCCAGCGCGGGCAGGTTCTGGGCCCCCGAGGTGCGGGACGGCACACCCTGCCTGCGCAGGACGAGGACGGCGAGGATGACGAGGAACGGCACAGCCTGCATCGCGCCGGGCACGAAGTCGACGTATCGGCCGACCAGGGACTGCAGCACCCCGATCACCATTGCGCCCGCGAGCGTGAGCCAGAACGACGAGAGCCGGCCGATCAGCGCCGCGGCGAGGACGGGAATGACGAGCAGCGGCATCGCGTCGACGGTGACTCCCACGAGTGGGGCGATCAGGATGCCCGCCACCGCGGCCAGACCCCAGCCGAGCCCCCAGGTCAGTCCGCCCAGCAGATGCGGCGACCAGCCCAGGGTGGCCGCCGCGCGGGGGTTCTCGGCATTGGCGCGGATGGCGAGACCGACCGCCGTCCACCGCGAGACCGACCACAGGACCGCCGTGAGAACGACCGCGATCAGCAGCAGCACGACCTTGTCCGTACCGATCTGGACGCCGCCCACGGTCAGCAGCGACGTCGGGAGATCCGAGTCGAGCGTCCGCGGAAACGGTCCCCAGATGAGCAGGGCCACGCCCTGCAACAGCATGAACAGCCCGAGTGTGCAGATGACGCGGGCCAGTGCCGAGGCGCGCCCGAGCGGGCGCATCACCAGGTGGTAGATCGCGAGGCCGAGGCCGGCGCCGACCAGCACGGTCACGGCAGCCGCCGGGACGACGTCCCAGCCCCAGCCGACCCGGAACTGCCAGTAGAGGTACGCGGCGAGCATGGCCACGGCCCCGTGCGCGAAGTTGATGACCCCGGAGCCCCGGTAGATGAGCAGGAGACCCTGCGCGAGCAGCGTGTACGCGGTGCCGATCCCCAGACCGAGGATGGCGAACTGCAGGACGGTGGTCATCGTGGCGGCTCGTCCCCGCCCGCGCGACGGCGCGCGCTACCGAGGCGGTACACGAGTCGGATCCACGGTGAGGGGCCGCCGGTAGGAGACGTCGGACCGGTCGCGCCTCGGCTGGGCTCCCGATCGCATGAGCTGGACTGTTCGGTCATCGAGGTCCTTCACGACGGTCATGGCGGAGGCGTCGAGCGACGCGGGGATCTCGTCGAGGGGCGCCCAGTCACGCACGCAGACCCGCGCGGCGATGGCCCACCGGCCGTCGCGCTTCTCGAGCCGGTCCACGTAGCGGCCGCCGCTCATCGCCAGCGGCTCGCCCGCGCGGTTCATCCCGACGAACATGTAGTAGCTCTCGGTGTGGGCGACATCGCCCCGGAGGTCGACCGTGCAGTTGAACACACAGTGCTGGTGGGACAGGTGTGTCTTCGTGTGCATGTCGATCGCCCAGTCCGCGAACTCCTCGGCGGAGCCCACGAACACGCCGTGGTCGTCGATCGCGTCGGGGTGGTAGACGGACAGGAGCAGCTCGCGGTCCAGCCGGTCGATCGCGCGCGAGTACGTCATCAGGCAGTCGTGGATCGCCTGACGGTCGCGGAGTTCGACCACCGCTCGCTCGAGTTCTTCCGGAGTCATGCACACCACCTCGTCGGGGTACTGCCCGATGGACCGCAGCCACCGAACAATGGTTTGTTTTATCCTGAGGCGGAGTCTCGGGACTGTCAAGGGCCACGGACGACCTCCGTTCGACACCCGCCGCCCACAACTGTCACCGGTGGCAATGTCGCCCCCGGTCGCGTGGCACGCAACTGGTCCGGCCTTGCCGCCCACGTAGCGAACAATCAGTTGTTTATGCTACCGCCCTCCGCGCGGCGAGCGCTCACCCTTCGCCACGAACGGTGAGACCACCATCGACCGCCAGCGTCTGCCCGGTCGTATAGGCGGCGTCGCCGGAACCAGGTACGCGATCACCGGGGCCACCTCGACCGGCGGGCAGAGCCGCGCCACGGGCACCCTCGCTGCGTACTCACGACCACGCTTTCACCCCGATCCTCTCGTCGGACCCCGCCGTACGCACGTAACCGGGCGCGACCGCGTTCACCCTGATGCCCTCCGCGGCCCACTCCACGGCGAGCACCCTGGTCCGCGACGAGACACCCGCTTTCGCCGCGCCGCACCCCGCCCGCCCGGCCATGCCGACCGCCGCCGCGGCCGACGCCATCTCGACCACGCTCGCCGAGCACGAGCGCCGCAGCAGGGTGTCGCCGCCCGGGGACCACCGCCAAACCGCGCTCCCGCAGCAGCACCGCATTGGTGGCGAACAACGACTTGTTCATGCTCGCCGCGCCGGCCCGGCACACGGAACGCACCCTCCATCGCGTCGATCACATCGGCTACGGACGCCGGTCGAGCGCGATATCCACGGTGACGAGCACCCGGACACCGCGTGACTGTTGCCTCACGTCACGACCTCCTGTAACCTGTGAACAAACAGTTGTTTGGAGGTGGCGGAGATGGCCGTCGACAGTCCGTCGGGCCCGACTACCGGCAGTGCACACAACGGCACCGCCGACGCGGAGCACTCGCGCGTCGAGACCGCTCTGGAGGCCTTGCGCCGGGGCGAGATGGTCCTCGTGGTCGACGACGAGGACCGCGAGAACGAGGGCGACCTGATCATGGCCGCCGAACTGGCCACGGCCGAGTCCATGGGCTTCATGATCCGGCACACGAGCGGCCTGCTGTGTGTGGCGATCACCCAGGACCGCGCCGAGGAGCTCCACCTACCCCTCATGGTTCCGGACAGTGACGACCCCCGAGGCACCGCCTTCACCGTGTCGGTCGACCTCAAGGCCGGCACGTCGACGGGGGTTTCCGGCCACGACCGGATGCTCACGGTGCGCGCCTTGGCCGATCCCGCCACCCGCCCGGAGCACCTCTCCCGGCCGGGACACGTCTTCCCCCTGATCGCGCGGCCGGGCGGGGTGCTGCACCGTGCAGGGCACACCGAGAGCACGGTGGACCTCTGCCGACTCGCGGGCCTCGAGCAGGTCGGTGTCCTGGGCGAGATCACCAACGACGACGGCACCATGGCTCGCAGGCCCGGCCTGCGGCGGTTCGCCGAGGACCACGATCTGGTCGCCCTGTCCGTGGGCGATATCGTCCGCTACCGGCGCGACCGCGAGTCCCTCGTCGAGCGGACCGCCACCGGCCGGGTCCCGTCCGACCACGGCGAGTTCACCGCGGTCTGCTATCGCTCGGTGGACGGCACCGAGCACGTGGCCCTGGTACTCGGCGACGTCCACCAGCGCGGCACCAGCGACCGGGACGACGTCGTGCTCGTCCGGGTCCACTCGGAGTGCCTGACGGGTGACGTCTTCGGCTCCCGACGATGCGACTGCGGGGAGCAGCTCGACCGGGCGATGGCCGCGATCGGCCAGGCCGGCCGCGGCGTCGTCGTCTACCTGCGGGGCCACGAGGGTCGGGGCATCGGTCTCGCTCACAAGCTGCGGGCCTACACCCTGCAGGACGCCGGCCTGGACACGGTCGACGCGAACTTGGCACAGGGCCTGCCCGTCGACAACCGCGACTACGGCATCGGCGCCCAGATTCTCGGCGACCTGGGGGTCGTCCGCATCAGTCTGATGACGAACAACCCGGCGAAGTACCGCGGGCTGACCGGGCACGATGTCGAGATCGCCGGTCGTGTCCCGCTGATCGTGGAGCCGAACGCGGACAACCTCACCTACCTGATGACCAAGCGCACGCGCATGCAGCACGCACTCGGGGAGAGCGAGGTCTCATGACCACCAACGGGACCGGACCGGACCAGAAGACCCTCTTCAAACAGGCGATGGCGTCGTTCCCCAGCGGGGTGACCATCGTGACGACCACGGCGCCGGACGGACGGTGGTGGGGCTTCACCGCCACGTCGTTCTGCTCGGTCTCGATGGATCCGGCGCTCGTCCTCGTCTGTCTCGCCGACACCGCGGAGTGTCATCCCGTGTTCGCCGAGGCGGAGCGGTGGATCGTGCACATCGTCCACCCGGACCACGCCGATCTCGCGGGTCGTTTCGCCACCCGGGGCGCGGACAAGTTCACCGGCGGCGGGTTCCGTGCCGACGAGCATGGCCTCCCGCTGCTCGACCGGGCCTGTGTGGCCCTCGACTGCGCCCCTTACGCGCGCCACGAGGGCGGTGACCACACGATCCTCGTCGGCCGGGTGGAGAGCACGACCGTGACGGAAGAACTTCCGGCGATCTACTTCCGCCGGAAGTTCCATGCCCTGCCGGGTGGACAGACCTAACAGGGAGGCATCGCGTCACGCCGGCCCGCGCCGACACCGGTAGGTGCTCCCCTCGATCGAGCAGCGGGGCGGTGATCCGCACGCACGCCGAACGGGTGAGCCGTTCGGCATTTCGCCGACCGGCTCACCCGCACGAACTCTCGCCTACTCCTCGATCTGGATGACGCGTTCGGGGCACACGCCGGCTCCGTATCGTGCCGCGTCCTCCAGACCGGCCGGGACGTCGACCGTCTCGCCGCGGTGAATGGCGTAGCCGTCGTCGTCGACCTCGTAGAACTCGCCGGCCATCATGGCGCACCGACCGTGGCCGGTGCACCCCTGCTGTCCGCCGTCCACGCCTACCTCGATGTGGACCTTCACACCCTGCTCCTCACCCGCCTGTCAGCCCTGACGAACGGCTCACCAGGCGATCTTGAGCGTCCGCATCGAGCGCAGGAACCCACTCACGTGGGTGGGCGGCTCCACCACGTGGAACTCCGGGATCCGCCTCAGGAGTTCCTCGAACGTCGCCCGCAGCTCGAGCCGGGCGAGGTTCGAGCCGATGCAGCGGTGGATCCCGACCCCGAACGCCGAGTGCAGGACGGTCTCGCGCGTGATGTCGATCGTCTTGGCCTCGTCGACCACGCGCGGGTCACGCGACGCGCCCGCGTAGACCATCATGACGAAGTCGCCCTCCTTGAGCTGGCGGCCCCCGAGCTCCACATCCCTGGTGCAGGTGCGCCCGAGGGCGACCACCGGGGCGAAGACGCGGGCGAACTCCTCGATCGCCCGCGGCATGTAGGTCTCCGGATCGTCGACCAGGAGCTTGCGCTGCTCCGGGTTCTCGGCGAGCCAGTTGATGGCCGACGCCATCACATAGGTCGTGGTGGCGATGCCACCGAAGGTCATGTCGACCAGGACCGAGACTCGGTGCTCCCAGGGCGATTTGCTGCCGTCCTCGTAGGTGACCCCTTCGGCGATCATGTCGACCATGTCGCCGCGGGGCGGTTCCTCCGACCGTTTCTTGAGGTAGTCGCCGAGGTACTGGAAGACGAAGCCCATCTTTCGCCCGCGCTCGTCCAGGTCGGGCGAGAATGTACCCGACTCCACACCGTCGACGAGCTTGTCGAGGTCCTCGACCGGGACGCCGAGCACGTTCTTGAAAAAGGCCCACCCGGGAAGGACCGCCGCGAACTCGCTCACGAACTCGCATTTGCCCTTGTCGATAATGGCGTCGATGAGGATATTCGCGTCCTCGCGGATCTGTTCCTCGTAGCCCTTGATGACCTTGGGGCCCATGAAGGGGTTGAGCTCCTGGCGCCACGAGGTGTGCACCGGCGGGTCGGACTCCTCGGGGTACAGGAATGGCAACCCGTCCGGCCGGTTCGGCATGTATCCGCCGGCGGCCGAGAAGGTGCGCCAGTTCTGACCCACCTCGCGAACCAGTGTGTTCTGGGAGACCAGGTAGTAGCCCTTGCCGACCGTGCTGTGCACGACCGGGCACTTCTCCACCAGGTCGTCGAGGATCTCGAAGTGCTGGTCGTTGAAGACCGGGGCATCCAGGTCGAAGTCATTGTAGATGTCCCGGCCGTACTTGCGGATCGACTCGTCGACGTCGGCCTGGGTCGGCTGTGTGTACTCGGTCTCCTGCGCCTTGAATGCCATTACGGGGCAACCTCCGTTGGTTGTCAGTTCCGGGCACGGTGAGAGAAGAACGAACTGCGTCAGATAGTGGTGTAGCCGCCGTCGATGAGGTGATCGGCGCCGGTGATGAAAGATGATTCGTCGCTCGCCAGGAAGGTGGCCAGGCTGGCGACCTCGCTCGGGTCTGCGATCCGGCCGACCGGGTTGCGGTCGTTGATCATGTCCTGGGGAAGGCTGTCGGTGATCGCCGTCTGAATGGTGCCAGGGCTGATCGAGTTGACGCGGACGCCTTTGTCGGCGTACTCGGCGGCCGCCGTCTTGGTCAGCATGACGACGCCACCCTTGGCCGCGCAGTAGCTCGCCATCGCCGGGAAGGCAACGGTCGCGGCCATCGACGCCGTGTTGATGATCGATCCGCCACCGACCTTCAGCATCTCGGGGATCGCGTAGTGAACACCGAGGAAGACACCACGCAGGTTGACCGCCTGGACCTGGTCCCACGCCTGTTACGACATCTCGCCGATGGGCACGACCTCACCGTCGATTCCGGCGTTGTTGTACAGCACGTCGACGCGGCCGAAGTAGTTCACCGTGGCGGCGATCATCGCCTTGACGCTCTCGCCGCTGGTGACGTCCGTGTCGACCGACAGAGCGCCGCTACCGAGCTCGTCGGCGATCGTCTTCTGGACGCCGGAGACGTCGGCGAGGACGACCTTGGCACCTTCCTCGTGGAACCGTCGCGCGGACGCGGCGCCGATCCCGGATCCCGCGCCGGTCACGATCGCGACCTTGCCATCGAGCCGTCCGGTCATGGGCGGCACTCCCATCTGTGATCGTTCACCTGAGGCCCGGTGGACGCGAACGGTGGAGATCTACGCCGACCTCGGCACGGCAAGATAAAACAATCAGTTGTTAACAGAGTCGCGGTCCTTCATATTCCCGGTCAACGCCCTCGTCCGGACGGCCCACGGAGACTTGCGCGAAGGATGTTCGCGCAGCTCACGTCAACTTTCCACGCACATCGCGACCTGATCCAGGCCGCCGCACCGCCGGTGAACCGAGGCCGGAGAGTTGAACGAACAAGTATTTGTGCAGTCTGCGCGGTGCCGACAGTCCGACTGCCGGAGGTACCGAACAGCCCTGCAGCACGCCCCACCTCCTCGCCGGCGCCGGACCTGCCCTCAACCTGTTGCATGCGCAGTAGCTGCTCGGTATGTTGCTGTAAACGCAGCTACTTGCTGTGCAGCTACTGCGTACGGGCGGCGACCGCGCCGGCATGCCATCTCGACGAGGAGACCACCGTGGATTTCAGGTTCACCGACGAGCAGCAGATGTGGTTCGACACGCTGAACACGTTCATGGAGAAGGAGGTCGGCCGCGAGTACATCCGGGAGCACGACGCGTCCCGAATCTTCCCGAACGAGGCCTACCAGAAGTTCGCCGACCGCGGCTGGCTCGGGTTGCTGGTCCCGGAGGCGGAGGGCGGCCTCGAGGCCGACGCGGTGATGTACGCGATCTTCTGCGAGGTGATCGCGAAGCACAGCCTCGACTTCGCCGCGGCGATCATGACCTCGATGTTCACCGCGACGAACATCGCCCACAACGGCACCCGGGAACAGAAGGACGCCTACCTGCCCGGGTTCCTCTCCGGCGAGATCAAGTTCGCGATCTCGATCTCCGAGCCGGACGCAGGTTCGGACGCGGCGGCTCTCGCGACCAAGGCCGTGCTCGACGGCGACGAGTGGGTCCTGAACGGGAACAAGGTGTTCTGCTCGGGCGCGCACCTGCCCGGGACCGTGATCAACCTGATGGCCCGCACCAGTGCGGACAAGCACGGCGGAATCAGCATGATCTTGGTCCCCAACGACGCCCCCGGCGTCGACATCCGCAAGCTGGACACCATCGTCCGTCGCAGTCTCGGCACAACCGAGATCTTCCTGACCGACGCCCGAGTCCCGCAGACCAACATCATCGGCGAGGCCGGTAAGGGATGGGCTTATGTCGGGCAACACCTCGAGTGGGAGCGGCTGAGCCTGGCCTCCACCTACGTCGGCAACGCCCGCACCGCCCTCGACGACACTGTCGAGTACACGAAGGCTCGCGAGCAGTTCGGCCGCCCGCTGTCGTCCTTCCAGGTGCTCAAGCACCGGATGGCAGAGCGGGAGACCGAGGTGAACGCAGCCCGTCTCCTGGTCTACAGCGCGGCCACCAAGCTTGCCCGGGGAGAGAAGGCGCTCAAGGACGTCTCGATGGCCAAGGTGTACGCCGCCGACGTCGCGTACCGGTGCTCTTTCGACGGGATGCAAGCCCTTGGCGGCTACGCCCAGCTACCCGAGTACGACATGGAGCGCTACTTCCGCGAGGCGAAGCACGCGATGGTCGGCGGCGGGACCTCCGAGATCCAGCGCAGCATCATCGCCAAGCAGATGGGCCTGTAGCGGCGGTTCCTCGTTGACGGTGAGATCCCGACCGACCGGCGGAGAGTGCCCTCGTGAAGAAGGCCCCCGGGCCGGCGCGGGTAGTGTGCGGTGATCGGACCTACGGACGCCGTCGTGGGTGGGCCCGGCGTTCACCGCCCGACGCGAAAGACCGGATGAGGAGCGCATGGCGAGCAGAGAGGGCGAAGCTCGTCCCGTTCGCACGGGCGAGAACACGGTGACCACCCTGATCCGGGACTGGGCCGCCGAGCGTCCGGAATTGGACACCTGGGCGTACCGGTTCTTCGCCTCGGCCGTCGAGCTGGAACGCCGGTTGAGCCTCGTCCTGGAGCCGACGTTCGACCAGCTCGGGATCCGCGGCGGCGACTACGAGACGCTGGGGCACCTCAGACGGGCCGGAAAGCCGTACGAGCGCACTCCGACCGAACTGAGCCATCTGATGTTCCTCACCACCGGCGCGATGACGCGGCGCCTCGACCGGATGGAACGCGACGGCTATCTGACACGGGAGCCTCACGGGTCGGACCGCCGGTCCGTGGTGGTGCGGCTGACACCGCGCGGCATCACGATGACGGATCGTGTCGTGGACCAGATCGTCCCATTGCTCGCCGAGCTACTGGAGCCCGTCCGCGGCCGATTGGACGATTTCGAGACTACCGCCGGAATGATCCTGGAGCGGCTCGATCATATTGACTGACGGATTGTCGAGTTGACACTGGAGGCGGTCCCCGGTGCGACGCCGGCGGGGACGGGCACCCTGCTGTCCGGTATCGTGATACCTTTTACATGTTCTCGCCAGCCCCTCGTCGCTACGTTCTTTCCTTATGCGAATAAGTAGTCGATCAGCTCGGGGAATTCTTGAGCGTCCGCTCGATGGCTTTATCGCGCTCCTCCTCAGTGGGCTTCTCGGTCTTCGACGACCAGCCCGCCGCTGAGGAGTTCGCGGCCGAGCGCTCGAAAGATCAATGAGTCCTGTCCGCGTCGCTGACCCGGTACTTCGTGGGCGAGCTCGGCATCCGCCGGCCGATCGGCCGGCTCGTCGACGGGATCGAACAACGTCGCCGATTCGACTGCCATCCCTGTCCCACGGACGGAAGCGAATGCCCGCCAACGAGTTCAGCCACACGGCAACAACGTCGCGAGACATGGCGGGCCGCAAGCGTGATCCTGCAACAGCCGACGATCAGGGTGCCCAGGCTTGGCACCCGTGGCGACACGGAGACGACCTCATGACGGACAGCAGCGTGAACTGACCGACAATCGAGCGGTACAAATCCGCAGGTCTCGCAGACGGTCGGGCTTCTCCCGGAGCTCCTCCGACACGAACGACTAGGACCGGGCCAGCTGGTCGAGAGCATCTCGGGGGCGAGCTGGAGAAGCCTTCTCGGCCGGTGGCCCTACCTCGGCATGAGGATGCCTGCATACTTCGTGCACGTGCTCAGCCACGCGTGACCCACACCGGCGGGCTCATCCTGCTGTGCATGTCCGCGCATGCGCCCTGGGCCCAGGTCCTCGCCGACGCGGTCACCCGGGCACGCGCGCACGCCGTCCCCGGGTGAACGCCCCGCCCGCTTCTTGGACCGAGCACACAGACCGGCCTGTGGATCGGCGACACCGGGAGACCACGGAGGAACCGTGCCCGCCACGCCCGATCAGCGCTTCGACACCGGACCACGCCGTCCGGTGTCGATCACGCCGGGCCAGAACGTCAGACCGGGTAGCTTGAACAATCAGTTGTTTGTATAGTCGTCGCACTGCCGATCTCGTACGGAGGAGATGCACGATGGCTGGTCGAAGGTTATTGACCGAGCCCGAACCGTTCACCGTCTCGATTCCGGACGCCGACCTGGAGGACCTGCGTGCTCGGCTGCGCAACGCTCGCTGGCCGGGAGACGCCGGCAACGCCGACGGCGGCTACGGGGTACGGATGTCCTGGCTGCAGGATCTCGTGCGGTACTGGGCGGAGGACTTCGACTGGCGGGCGCAGGAGGAGCTGATCAACCAGTTCCCCCAGTACCGGGTGGACATCGACGGGACGCCGATCCACTTCGTGCACGTGCGGGGGACGGGCCCGGACCCGGTCCCGATCATCCTGTCGCACGGCTGGCCGTGGACGTTCTGGGACTGGCGCAAGGTGATCGGGCCGCTGACCGATCCGGCGGCCTACGGCGGCGACCCGGCCGACTCGTTCGACGTCGTCGTACCCTCGATGCCGGGGTTCGGGTTCTCGACCCCGTTGACCGACACCGGGTTCGGCGCCCGCAAGATCGCGGAGTACTGGCACACGCTGATGCACGACGTGCTGGGCTACGAGCGCTACGCGGTCGGCGGCGGGGACTGGGGCTCGACCACGAGCGGCGAGATCGCCCACGGTTTCCCCGAGAACGTCATCGGGGCCTGGCTCACCCTGCCGAACGTCCCGGGTGTGCGGTTGTGGGACGTGACCGAGGCGGACTTCGACCCGGATGAGAAGTGGATGGTCGAGCAGGCCGCCAGGGCTCGCCCGACGATCATGAGCCACTCCACGGTGCACCGGACGGAGCCGCAGACCATCGCCTACGCCCTGACGGACTCGCCCGCGGGGCTGGCGGGATGGATCCTGGGCCGGCGGCGGGACTGGGGGGACTGGAAGACCGGGGACGGCTCGGACGAGGAGTTCTTCGCCCTCTTCGACCGGGACTTCCTCTGCACGACCGCCTCGATCTACTGGTTCACCGGGTCGATCGGGTCGTCGATGCGGATCTACCACGAGCACTACGACAACGGCGCGCCCCCGCCGCCCCGGCACGAGCGCCGTCCGACCATCGAGGTGCCCACGGCGTTCGCCGTGTTCCCCAAGGAACTGCTGCTCCTGCCCCGCAAGGTCGCCGCCGAGGCCGTGAACCTGCAGCGCTGGACCGTCATGCCGACAGGCGGGCACTACCCGCCCGCCGAACAGCCCGAGCTCGTCGTCACCGAGTTGCGCGAGTTCTTCCGTAGCCTCCGTTGACCGCGTGACCTCCGCTCTGAGCCCTCCCCCGCGAAAGGAAACTCGATGAACAAGCACACCTCGGAGATCACGCCCGACGAGAAGGCGGATCTCCTTGACCAGGCCGCGCAGCTGGCCAAGACGTGGGCGGCGCTCGGTGCCGAGTGCGACGCCGAGAACCGGTTCCCGACCGAGACCGTGGAGCCGTACAAGCACAGCGCCGTCACCGCCATGGCCGTGCCGAAACGCTACGGCGGGCTCGGGGCGGACATTCAGACCGCCGCCCAGGTGGCCCGGGTACTGGCCAAGGGCGACCCTGCCATCGCGCTGGCCTACAACATGCACCAGGCGATGGTCGGGATCTTCCGCAACACCCCCGCGCTCGACGAGGACGTCCGAGGGTCGATCATGACCGCGGTCGCGCGCGATCGGAAGATCCTCTGCGGACCCTTCAGCGAGGCCCGCGCAGGACTGTCGGGTCTCGCCGACACCATCGCCGTGCCCGACGGCGACGGCTGGCGGATCACCGGAAAGAAGAACTGGTCCACACTGGTCCTCGGCTCCGACCTGATCGCCCTGAACGCGACGATCACCGACCCCGACGGCAGCGTGCCGGACGACTTCCGTGAGCACGCCAAGCGCGAAGCCGTGTTCATCATCCCGACCGACTCGCCGAACGTCTCCGTGGACCACACCTGGGACACCATGGGTATGCGCGCTACCGGGAGCCACACCCTTGTGCTCGACGGCACGCCGGTCACGCGGCAGATGCACGGCGGCAACTTCCGGCAGGGCCTGATTGGCGAGGCCGAATGGGCCGCCATGGGCTTCAGCGGCGTTTACCTCGGACTGGCCGACAAGGCCTACGAGGAGGCCCGCGAGATCCTTCGGGTCAAGCATCTCGGCGCGACCATGGGTGGCCAGGACACCGACATCAAGCAGGTCGGCTACGTGCAGCACGCACTGGGCCGGATGCGAACCCAGATCGAGATCGCCGGACGGGTCCTCGACGCGACCGGGCAGATCGCCATCGACGGCGGGTACGAGGAGTGGGAGGCGGCCGAGCGCAAGCCCCGGTGGGACACCGTCAAGGTCGCCACCACCGAGGCCGCGATGAGCGTCACCGACGAGGCCTTCCGGCTGGTCGGCGGCTCGTCGTTCCGCCGCGGCCACGTGCTCGAGCGGCTCTACCGGGACGCCCGAGCAGGCTATCTGCACTCCTTCACCACCAACCAGCTCTACGACTACTTCGGCCGCTACGAGCTGGGTCTGCTCGGTTGACGACGGGCCTGTTGGAGGGTCGGGTCGCCGTCGTCACCGGCGGCGCGCGCGGGCTGGGGCGGGCGATCGCGGAGCGGTTCACCGCCGAGGGTGCGGCGGTGGCGGTCTGGGACCTGGGCGAGGCGGACGGGGTCGCGCTCGCGGACCAGGTCGATGTGTCGGACCCGGCCGCCGTCGAGGAGGCGGCCACCCGCGTCCGGGAACGGTTGGGTCCGGTCGCGATCCTCGTCAACAACACCGGCGTAGCCGAAGCGTGCCCGCCGTGGGAGGTGACCGACTCCAGCTGGCAGCGCATCATGCGGACCAACGTCGACGGCGCCTTCTGGTGCGCCCGTGCGTGCTTGCCCGACATGCGGGCGGCTGGTCACGGCAAGATCGTGAACGTCGCGTCGATCGCAGCGCTGCACGGACGGCCGAGCACACACCCGGCCTACGCGGCCTCGAAGGCCGGATTGTTGGGCCTGACCGCGTCCCTGTCGCACAACCTCGGAGTGGACGGCATCTGTGTGAACGCGATCTGCCCCGGATTCATCCGCACAGAGATCCACGATTCGTTCACCGATGCGCAGATGGAGTCCTTCACGGCCGACATCCCGCTGCGGCCGCACGGCCGGGGCGGGGCAGGCGGCCTCCCGGGGGACGTGGCCGGAGCCGCGCTGTACCTGGCCGGCCCGGACTCGGACTACGTGACCGGAGTGTTCCTCAACGTCAACGGGGGAGCTCGGACCGGATGAGCGTGGACCTCCGACACGGCAAGGCGGACGTGAACGGCACCCGGTTGCACTACGTGAGTGCGGGAGCGGGGGAGCCATTGCTCCTGCTGCACGGCTTCCCGCAGACCTGGTACGAGTGGCGTCACGTGCTCCCGGTCCTGGCCGAGCGCTACACGGTGATCGCGCCGGACTACCGGGGTGCGGGTGACTCCGCGCGGCCGGTCGACGGGTACGACAAGGCAACGATGGCCGCCGACGTGGTGGAGCTCGCCGACCATCTCGTGCCGGGTGCGCGGCTGCGGGTCGTTGGGCACGACATGGGCGCCTTCGTCGCCTACTCCGTCGCCGCCCATTTCCCGGACCGGGTCCGCGCACTCTGCCTGGTGGACGCGCCGGTGCCGGGGACGAGGGCGTGGGACGGGCTGCGGACCGACCCCCGGGTGTGGCACATCGCGTTCCACGGGGCGCGGGACGTGGCGGAGATGCTGGTCGCCGGTCGGGAGCGGCAGTACCTGGCGCAGTTCTTCGAACTGCGAGCCCACCACCCGCACCTGGTCATGCCCGAGCTCGACGTCTACCTCCGCACCTACGCCGCTCCGGGCGGAATGCGTGCGGCGTTCGAGGCCTACCGGGCCCTCCCGCACGATGCCGAGGTCAACGCAGAGCTGCTGGGCACCCCGCTGCGCGTGCCGGTGCTGGTCGTGGCCGGCGAGCGCAGCAACAGCGGGCCGCTACTGGAGGCCATGGGCCCGCAGATCAGCCGGGACGCGTCGTTCGCGCTCGTCCGGGAGTCAGGACACTGGATACCGGAGGAACAGCCGGAGGCCTTCCTCGCGGTCGTCGAACCGTTCCTCGCGAGAGCCTGAGCCCGACGATTGCCGACATGACTCCGGCGATACGTCGGCAACTGCTCATTGCTGCTGCGCAGCGACCGAGGAGCCGAGATGGACAGGCGTGACATCGGGATCGTCGGTGACCGAGGCCGGCCCCGTCGTCTACGACGTCTCCGGGAGCCGGTCGGCCCGGTCCGCGCTCAGTTGTACTTGGCCATGAAGCCCGCGTCGACCGGAAGCGTGACCCCGGTCACGTACCTCGACTCATCGGATGCGAGCCAGGCGACCGCGTCGGAGATGTCTTCCGGCTCCATCCACGGGATCGGCAGCAGGTTCATCGCCGTGAACGTGGCGCCGAAGTCGTCGACGGTGGGGTTTTCGACACCGGGAGCGAAGGCGCTCCAGATGGCCTCGTTCTGGATCATCTTCGTATTGGTCGAGCTCGGGTGGATCGTGTTGGCTCGGATGAAGTGTGGCGCCAACTCGTTGGCCAGGGTGCGCATCAGCCCCACGACGGCGTGCTTGCCCATGTTGTAGTGGACCTGGTTCGGGAAGCCCCGGAGCCCAGCCGTCGAGCTGATGATGACGATCGATCCACCGGTGCCCTGCTCCAGCAGGATCGGCACGGCGGCCCGGCAGGTGTTGTAGGGGCCATACATCTGCACGTCGATCATGTCGTCGAACATCTCGTCGGTCATGTCGACGAACGGCGCCGCCGACCAGATACCGGCATTGGCGACCACGATGTCGAGCCGGCCCAACTCGCTCGCCCCGGCCTGCACGGCCTCGGTGACCGCGGCCCTGTCCCGCACGTCGGCGGGGCGGGCGACGACCCGGCGATCCAGCTGCTCCA
This sequence comes from Pseudonocardia sp. KRD291, assembly GCF_019263595.1. Lineage (GTDB taxonomy): Bacteria > Actinomycetota > Actinomycetes > Mycobacteriales > Pseudonocardiaceae > Pseudonocardia. Next base: position 20,292 of record NZ_JADQDD010000080.1, read on the forward strand.
CGAGCTTGGCGGTCTCGTCCAGGTCGGCCCGGCTCGACAGCTCGTAGGGGACGCTCGCGATCGGAGCGCAGATGTCGAGCGCGATGATGTCCGCGCCCTCGGCCGCCAGCTTCACTGCGTGCGCGCGACCCTGCCCACGCCCCGCACCAGTGATGAGGGCGACCTTGCCGTCCAGCTTGCCCATGGGACTCCTCGAGCTCATAGCATGTGAACAATCGTTTGTTATATGAGCGTATGGGCGGCCCGCAAGCGTGTCAACGCTCCGCCGCGGCTCCGTCCCGGACGGTCAGCCCTCCCCTCGGACGGTCAGTCCACCGTCGATCACGATGGTCTGTCCGGTGACGTAGGAGGCGTCGCGGGAAGTGAGGAAGGCGATCACCGAGGCGACCTCCTCGGGGTGGCACAGTCTGCCGAGCGGTACGCGTCCCGCGTAGGTCCGACCCTCCTCGACGCCGATCCGCTCGTCGAACCCGGCGGTGCGCACATACCCCGGCGCGACCGCGTTGACGCGGATGCCTTCGCCCGCCCATTCCACCGCGAGAACACGAGTCAGCGACGAAACCCCGGCCTTGGCTGCTCCGTACCCGGACCGCCCTGCCATCCCCACCACCGCTGCCGCCGACGCCATGTTGACCACGCAGGGGGCCTCGGACCCGCGGAGCAGCGGGAGCGCGGCCCGCGAACACCGCATCACGCTGCCGAGGTTGACCTCGAGGGCGGAGGTCCACGCCGCGTCGTCGAATCCCTCGAGCGGTGCGGCGACCGGGCGGCCGGCGTTGTTGACCAGCGCATCGATCCGGCCGAACCGCCTGGCCACCGCGTCGACCGCGGCGTCGACCGCGGCGGTGTCGGTGACGTCCGCCGCCACGGCCAGCGAGTCCTCCGCGGCGGGGTCGAGCGAGGCGCGTCGCATCTCCGCGAGCGGTCCGTCCAGATCGACGAGGACGACCGCCCACCCGCGCTCCCAGAGCAGCGAGGCGGTGGCGAAGCCGATACCGTTGGCGGCGCCGGTGACGAGCGCGACATGATCGCGTGCAGGCATGGGGTCCTCCGGAAACGGCCGGGCCGGGCCCGGCTTCGGCGTGGGAGTGTGGCCGCGGGTCTAGCAAGCAGCAGACGTGACAGTAGCAAAACAAATGTTTGCTTCCGCTGTCGGCGGAAGAAGCGTCCGGTCGGCCGACGAGGTCCCGTGCGGCATGATCGTCGGAACCAGGCCGACGCTTCCTTCTCACCTGGCCACCGCTCGGCAGTCGATGCAGAAGCCCGATGTGGACATACTCGCACTGCGACACGACGCTCTGAACCGCGGCGATGCCCGGCATCCGATGCCCAGCACGACGTCCGTTCGGCTGTGCGACGAGCACGGCTCCGACCAAGCGGGTGATCGAGTCGCGGTCAGGGCGCCGCTCTCGTCAAGCAGCGGCAGGGCAAGTCCGACCCGGTCGATGCCGAGGCCGCCGCCCGAGCCGAGGCCCGGACCCAGATCCGGTCGCTGATCATCACCGCCCCCGCGATCACGTTCCGGGACACCTCGGACGTTCCTCCCGCGATCGTCAGCGCACGGTGGAACAAGTACTCGAATGTGAGTCCGGGATCCGCCCCGGTCACCCCGGAGACTCCCGCGATCCGTATACCCAGCTCCGAAACCCGCTGGGCGTGCTCGGCGGAGAGCAACTTGGAGATGTTGCCCTCCACGGACTGGGCCGCACCGATGACGGCCCGCTCGACCGCCCGTACGTTGAGCAGGCTCATCGCCGATGCCTCGGCGACCAGCAGGCCCACCGCCCGCCGCAGTCCGGCGTCGCCCGGGGTGTACCGCTCGACGAGCGGGAGCAGATCGGCCGCGGTAAGCCCGTCG
>NZ_JADQDD010000081.1 GCF_019263595.1 Pseudonocardia sp. KRD291
CCCGCAGTCCGCGGGACGCCGCTCGGCCGGGCACCGACGGCGCGGTCGCACCGGCTCGACGGACGAGCCCGGACCGCACGCGATCGGATGAGGAGAGGCAGATGAGCGTCGGTACGCACGAGAGGCGCCCGACAGGCGGGGGACAGGTACGTCCCCGGCTGCTCAGAGGAAGAAAATCCGCATGGGGAGAAGCTAGACCGGCCGCGGCCCCCGTCGCCACCGATTTACGGTGGGCCCCGTGAGCAGCGCAGAGCGCACCGATATCGCGGTCGTCGGCGGCGGCATCGCCGGCGTCTCGATCGCCTACGAGCTGGCCGCGACCCGGCGCGTCACCCTGCTCGAGGCCGAGCCCGACCTACCGCTGCACTCGACCGCCCGGTCCGCCGCGACCTACGTGCCCGGCCACGGATCCGGCCCGTTCCGCGCGCTGATCAGCGCCAGCGGCCCCCGGTTCGCCGCTCTCGCCGACGAGCTCGGCACGCCGCCCCTGCTCACCCCGCGTGGGGTGCTGTGGGTCGCCGTCGACGACGAGGGTGAGGCCGCGATGGCAGCCATGCTCGCCGAGCAGGCCGGCGAGCCGGGTGCACCGGTTCCGCTGACCGTCGCCGGGGCGCTCGAGGTGTGCCCGGTCCTGCACGCGCCCCGCGCGGCCGCGTTCACCGCCGCCGCGTCCGACGTCGACGCGATCGCCCTGCACGCCGGCTACCTGCGCGGGCTGCGCCGCCGCGGCGCCACGGTGCTGCGCGACGCCCGGGTCGAGACGATCACCCGCGACGGGGCGGGCTGGCGGATCCGGGCGGGGACGCACCGGCTCACCGCCGCCGAGGTCGTCGACGCGGCCGGGGCCTGGACCGACGTCGTCGCCGCACGGGCCGGGGTGCCCGGGATCGGGCTGGTCCCGCACCGGCGCACGATCGCGGCCTGCCCGGTGCCCTCGCTCCCGACCGGCCTGCCGATGGTGATCGACACCGCGGACCGGTTTTACTTCAAGGCCGAGGCGGACGCGGTGCTCGTGTCCCCGGCCGACGAGACGCCCACCGAGCCCGGCGACGCCCGCCCGGACGAGCTCGACGTCGCCCTGGCCCTGGACCGGGTGCGCGCGGCGACCACGCTGCCGCTGCACTCGGTGCGCACCGCGTGGGCCGGGCTTCGCTCGTTCGTGCCCGACCGGGCGCCGGTCGTCGGGGCCCGCCCGGAGCACCCCGGCTTCCATTTCTTCGCCGGTCAGGGCGGGTCCGGGATCGAGTCGGCTCCGGCGCTGGCCGCGCTCGGGGCCGCCGTCGTCACCGGAGCCGCGGTACCGGCGGACATCGCCGTCGACCCGGATGTGGTGGCCGTCACGCGTCCGGGGGTGTAAGCGCTCGCTTACACCGGTGGCACCATGGGGGCATGGCGCTGACCACCACCGGCACCGAGCAGCACGAGCTGTTCGACGGAGCCTTCTGGACCGACCCGTACCCGGCCTACGCGGAGCTCCGCGAGCAGGAGCCGGTGCGCCGGCTCGACCTGCCGGACGGCCCGATGTGGCTGATCAGCCGGCACGACGACGTCCGGGAGGCGTTCGTCGACCCGCGGCTGAGCAAGGACTGGCGCTTCACGCTGCCCGAAGAGCAGCGCGCGGAGATGCCCGCGGCACCGACGCCGATGATGATCCTGATGGACCCGCCGGACCATACCCGGCTGCGCAAGCTCGTCAGCCGCTCGTTCACGGTGCGGCGGATGGCCGAACTCCGCCCGCGCGTGCAGGAGATCGCCGACGAGCTGCTGGCCGGGCTGCCCGAGGACGGCACCGTCGACCTGATGCGGGCCTACGCCTTCCAGCTGCCGGTCCTGGTGATCTGCGAGCTGCTCGGCGTCCCGCCGGAGGACCGCGACGAGTTCGGGGCCTGGTCCTCGGTGCTCGTCGACGACTCCCCGGACGCGGCGAAGATGGAGTCGATGGGAAAGCTGTCCGGCTACCTCGCCGAGCTCGTCGAGCGCAAGCGCACCGAGCCCGACGACGCGCTGCTGTCCTCGCTCGCCCAGGTCTCCGAGGACGACGGCGACCGTCTGTCCTCCGAGGAGCTCGTCGCGATGGCGACGCTGCTGCTCATCGCCGGGCACGAGACGACCGTCAACCTGATCGGCAACGGGGTCCTGGCCCTGCTCACCCACCCCGAGCAGCTCGCCCGGCTGCAGAGCGACCCGGAGCTGATCGACTCTGCGGTGGAGGAGTTCCTGCGCTGGGACTCCCCGGTCGCCAACGCGCCGATCCGGTTCGCGGCCGAGGACGTCACCTACTCCGGGGTGACCATCCCGGCCGGTTCGATGGTGATGCTCGGCCTCGCCGCGGCGAACCGGGACGAGGGCTGGGCCCCCGACGCGGCCGCGCTCGACATCGCCCGCGAGGCCCCGACCGGCGGCGTGTTCTTCGGGCACGGCCTGCATTTCTGCCTGGGCGCGCAGCTGGCCCGCAACGAGGGCCGGGTGGCGATCGGCTCGCTGATCGCCGACCGCCCGGACCTGGCCCTGGCCGTGGACGCCACCGAGCTGACGCACCGCCGCAGCACCCTGGTCCGCGGCCTGACCAGCATGCCGGTCACCCCAGGCCGCCGAGCCTGACGACCACCGCCCCACCTCCGCGTTGTGGAGCCTTGACGCGCCCCGTCGAGGTCGGAGGGCGCGTCGTGGCTCCACGACGCGGTCTCCCGCGGCGGCCGGGGTTCGGGGAGGAACACGGCCGGGACCGATGACGCCAGGCAGCAGCCGACACTGACCCAGCCGACCAGCGGGTAGCCGCCCAGCTCGTGGAGCGCCCCGGCGGCGAGACCGGCCGGGATCTGGGCGAGCTGGGCGATCGAGTTCAGGGCGCCGTTGACGCGGGGGTAGGCCTCCGCCTCGCCGACGGCGTCGAGACCGTCGTACAGCAGTGCCTCCAAGGCACCCGACGCGAGCGCGGAACCGAGCCCCCACAGCACGAACCCGGCGGTGAACCCGGCGACGGTCGGCAGCACCGTCCAGACCGCGAACCCGGCGCCGATCACGAACCCGCTGGCCACCACCGACCCGCGCCGCGACCACCGGTCGGCCAGCGCACCCGAGGGCACCTCGGCCACGATCCCGACCGAGGACCAGACCGCGAACAACGCCGAGATCTGCGCGACCGAGAGGCCGGAGTCGGCGAACAGCAACGCGTAGAGCCAGAAGATCGGCACCGCGTGGTGCAGGGCCTGCCAGACGAGTGCGAGTCGCACCATCCGACGGGCCGGGGGCGGGAGGCTACGTCAACCGGGCATGCCGGAACCCTAGGCCCGAGCCACCCCACAGGCACCCCGATTACCACCGCACCCACCCCGTGTCCGCCCACGAGTGTGGCGTTCGTAGCGCTCCACGCGACGGATGCCACGTTCGTCCGCCGACACGTGGCCGGAGGTGCGTCAGGCGGCGGTGTTGAGCCAGGGTTCCCAGGCGGGCAGCGGTTCCACGGCCAGGACCAGAACTCCCCCGGCGGAACGGCTGGGCGGGCCGGGAACCGTCTTCAGGCTCCAGCCGATCTCCTCGACGAAACGGTCGGCCTTGCGGGAGTTGCAGGTGCGGCAGGCCGCGACGCAGTTCTCCCAGGAGTGTTTGCCGCCCCGGCTGCGCGGGACGACGTGGTCGATCGTGTCCGCCCGGCGGCCGCAGTAGGCGCACCGGCGTCCGTCACGGCGCAGCACCCCGGCCCGGGTCATCGGCACGGCACGGCGGTAGGGCACCCGCACGTAGCGGGACAGCCGCATCACCGACGGCGCGGGGAGCGAGAGGTTCTCCGAGCGGAACGAGGTGCCCTCCAGGGCGACCTGCACGCACTCGGCCTTTCCGCTGAGCAGCAACACGATCGCCCGCTTGGCCGTGACGACGGCCAGCGGCTCGAAACTCGCGTTGAGCAGCAGCACCCTGGACCCCGTGGGCACAGCGCCCGGGTTCGGCGCGGGACCCGGTCCCGCCTCGGACTCGAGGTCGGCACCGATGGGGACCAGTTGTCGGAACGGCACGCGACCACCTCCGGGGAACCACACGCGGGTGCGTGTAGTCGACCATACGGGGATCGGGTTACGTAAGTGTGATATCGCGGCCGACGGCAGGTGGCCCGGTCTCAGACGAGGACGACGGCGAGCAGCGACCCGGACTCCGGCAGCGCCGAGACGATGCCGGCCAGCTCGTCGGTCCGGGTGCGGCGGCGGTCGGCCACGGCGAGCACCGCCGCCGGCTCGTCCGGCCGCCCGGCTCCGGCGAGGACGGCGACCGGGGCGAGCTCGTCGCGCAGCGACCGCACGCGGTCCTGCAGGCCGGGGCCCGCGGCGACGACGCGCAGCGGCCGCCCCGCGTCGCGGGCCAGGATCCGGACCCGGCTCGCGAGGACCGGGTCGGCGGCGTCGAGCACCGCGACCGGATCGCGCCCGGCGTCGCCGAGGGCGCGCAGCAGCGCCGCGTGCTCGCGTTCGGCGTCGCGACGGCGCGGCAGCAGCAGCGCCGCCGTGGCCGCCGCCGCGACCAGGCCGGCGAGCAGGGCGAAGGCCGCACCGAGCACCGGCGACGCCGACACCTCCGAGACGCTCGCCCGCCGGTCGATGGCCCGCAGCTCCCCGGCCGGGGCCAGCGGCCGCGCGCGCACCACCTGGTCGGTGACGGCCTCGGTGAGCCGCCCGGCCAGCTCCGGATCGCCGGACCGGACGCTGATCCGCGCCACGCCGGAGCCCGGCAGCAGCTCCACCGAGACGTCCGGTCGCAGGTCCTCGCCGGACGGGGCCCCCGGCACCTGCGCGGCCGCGGCGGCCAGCAGCGTGGGCCCGGTGGCCAGCTCGGGCAGCGACGGCAACGCCAGCGAGACGACCTCGCCGTAGTTGGTCGAGCCGGCCGCGCCCGCCGACAGCGCGACCGAGGTGACGACGCTCGCCGGGCGCGCGACGACCCCGACGGTGCCCTGGTAGCGGCCCGGCTGCGCGAGCACACCGGCGAACACGGCGACCGCGACCAGCGCCCCGGCCAGCACCGCCGCGGTCGCGACCCACACCCGTCCGGGACGTCCGGGAGGGCCGGCGTGCCGGGCGCCGCGCAGGACGTCGTCGTAACGGCCCAGCATCGCGTCCGGGTCGTGGTCGCGGGCGATCACGGCGTGCCCGGCGCGGACCAGGGACGCGGCCGTGTCCGGTTCGTCGAGCACCCGGGCCAGTGCGGCGGCGACGGCGTCCGGGTCGCCGGGCGCGACCAGCAGCCCTGCCCCGTCGCCGAGCACCTCGCGCACGCCGTCGACGTCGGTGGCGACCATCGGGCGCCCGGCCGCCAGCGACTCCAGGACGACCATCGGCAGCCCCTCCCAGTCGCTGGTCAGGACGGTGACGTCGGCGGCGCGCAGCAGCTCGTCGACGTCGGAGCGGTTGCCCAGGAAGCGGACCCGGTCCCCCTGCGGTGCGGCCGCGGTCTCCAGCCCGGCGCGCAGCGGACCGTCCCCGGCGAGCAGTAGCAGGGCGTCGCCGGGCAGCCGCCACCAGGCGTCGAGCAGCACGTCGTGGCGCTTCTGGGCCACCATCCGGGCCGGGCAGAGCACGATCCGGCGGTCGGGCGGCAGACCGAGCCGCTCCCGTGCGGCTGCACGGTCGGGGCCGTGGTCACCGGGGGCGGGCGCGGTGACGGCGTTGCGCACGACCGTCAGACGGGTGCCGGTGAGTCCGGCGCCGCGCAGCCGGTCGGCGAGCGCGCCGGACACCGCGACCACGACGTCGGAGGTGCGCGAGAGCAGCCGGGCGGCGCCGCGGTGGTCCGGTGCCCCGACGCCGTGGAACACCGTCACCAGCGCCGGACGGCGGCGCAGCGTGTGCAGCGCGACCCAGAGCACGAGGCTGACGAGCACGTTGTGCGCGACGACGACGTCCGGGGCGAACGCCCGCGCCGCGCGGCGGGCGCGCAGGGCGCTGCGCAGCAACGCCACCGGCGAACGGCGGGCCAGCGGCATCGCGTACGTCGCGACGCCCTCGACGGCCAGCTCGTCGGCCCGCCGGCCGCCGGAGCTCAGGACCGCCGACGTCCAGCCGTGCGACGTGCCGCCGCGGGCGAGGTCGGCGACCATCCGCTCGGCACCGCCGTCACCCATCTCGTTGATCGCGTGCAGCACCCGCATCCCCGAGCCCGTCATCGCCCTGCCCGTCATCGCACCGGTTCCGTCCCGTTCCGGAGGCCGAGCGCGCACGCGGCGGCGATCATCGACCAGAGGGGCATGTAGTACTGCTCGGACAGGAACGCCGAGGCGACCAGGATCGCGACCAGCGAGCACTGCACGGCCAGCGGCAGGAGGCGGTCCGGTCCGGCGCGCGCGGAACGGATCGCCCTCTCCGACGACCACAGGGCCACCACGATCACGCCGAGGAACCCGGCCAGTCCGAGCAGCCCGAGCTCCGCGGCGACCTCGACGTACATGTTGTGCGCGACCGGTGTCTGCTCGGCCAGCTCCGCGTTGTGCGAGACGCCGAGGTAGTTGCTGCGGAACCCGCCGGGCCCGACGCCGAGCAGCGGGTGCTCGGGCAGCATCTGCGCGGCGACCTGCCAGCGCAGCGCGCGGGTGTCCACGTTCGAGCCCGCCACCTGGTCCTTCTGCGACAGGGCCTGCCCGACCAGCGAGCTGAACGCCAGCGCCAGCACCACCCCGCCGACCGCGACGACGGCGCCGACCGCCACCAGCACCCGCGGCGCGATCCCGCGGCGCAGGCCCAGCCACGCCAGCGCGACGCCGAGCGCGATCAGCCCGCCGCGCGAGACCGTCACCGCCGCGCCGAGCACCAGGATCAGCACCAGCACGCCGATCAGCGCCGCACCGGGGCGCGGGATCGTCCGGCGTGGCGCGCCGTCCGGGCGGTCCCGGCGCCGGCGCGGGACGAACAGCGCGACCAGCAGCGGGACGGCCGAGACCAGCACGTAGGCCAGGTCGTTCGGGTCCTCCAGCGGGCCCGTCGCGCGCGGCGAGTCGTCGATCAGGAAGCTCCACAGCGCGCCGCCGCCGGCCACCGCGGCGCCGAGCACCGACGCCCACACCAGCACCCGCACAGGGACCTCGCGCGAGGCCAGGTCGAGCAGTACCAGTGCGGTGAGCAGGAACGACACCCAGCGCTGGGCGTAGTCCATGGTGAACGTGTCGCCGTTGTGGATCGCGGCCGAGGCCAGCACGGCGACGGCGAGCACGGCCAGCGCGAGGTGCACGGGGTGGAACGCAGGCAGCCGGCGCTGCCGGACCCGCGCGGCGAACCAGGCGAGGATCAGGAGCCCGGCCGGCACCTTGGTGACCGTCGTGTTGATCTCGAGCAGGTAGCCCTCGAACGACGACAGCGCGACGGTCAGGAACGCCAGCACCTGCAGCGCCCGCGCCTCGACGCCGCCGGTGCGGACCTCGCGGACCAGCGCCGTGGGGCGGGTGAGGACGGTCGTCACGCGGCCCGCCGCACGCGCGCGTCCGCGTCGGTCAGCCGCGCGTAGAGGTCCAGGTGGGCGCGCGCGGCGGTGGCGGCGGAGTAGCGGTCGGCGGCGCGCTCGGCCAGCGCGCGGCCGGTCGCCGCGGGGTCGGGGTCCTCGAACAGCCGCCGCAGGGCCGCGGCCAGGGAGTCGACGTCACCGGGCACGGCGAGCAGGCGGGGGTCGCCCAGCATGGTGGCGACGTCCCCGGTGTCGGTGGCCACCACCGGCTTGCCCGCGGCCATCGCCTCGATCACGACCAGCGGCTGCTGCTCCATTCTCGACGGCACGACGACGGCGTCCGCGGCCCGCATCAGGGCCGGCACGTCGCTGCGGAAGCCGAGCATCGCGACCCGGCCCCCGAACCCCGCGGCGAGCTCCTCGATCGCGGCGCGCTCCGGGCCGTCGCCGGCGATCGTCAGGTGCGCGTCGGCGGGCATCGTGCCGGGGCGGGCGAGCGCGGCGAGCAGGTCGGCGATGCCCTTGCGGGCGAGCAGCAGGCCGACCACCAGGAGGTGGCGGACCGGGTGCTCCGGCGGCGCGGACGGTCCCAGCTCCAGGCCGTTGTCGACGTGGACGAGCCGGCGCGCGGGCAGCCGCAGCCGGTCGTGCAGGAAGCGCCGCATCGGCTCGGACGGGACGACGGTGCGGTCCAGCAGCCGCCCCACGACGGCGTCGGCGGCCAGCGTGGCGCGCGTGTAGCCGGACGGGCGCGCCGCGCCGGGCAGCCCGCGGAACCACGGCTCGGTGACGTCCTCGGGCACGCCGTGATAGGTCTGCACCAGCTGTGGGCGACGCCGCGCGGTCCGCATCCCGGCCAGCACGAGCCCGGCCCGGCGGTCCTGGGCGTGCACCACGTCCGGTTCCCACTCGCGCAGCTGCGCGGCCAGCGCGCGGGCCGCGGCGACGTCGAGCTTGGTGTCGACGCCGGTCTCGGTCCAGTGCGCGGCCAGCGCCCCGGCGCCACGGGCGGGCGGCGGGCCGAACACGCGGACGTCGGCGGCGCCGGAGCCGACGAGCTCCGCGGCCAGCGCCAGGCAGACGTCGACCGGGCCGCCACGGTCCTGGGTGAGGGTGAACGCGATCCGCGTCCCGGTCGTGCTCATTGCGCGCCGCGGTACTGGCCCGGCATCTGCGCCGGGGACAGCGGCGTCTCGGCGCGCCTGCCGAGGAAGTACACCCCGCACGCGCCGTCCACCTGCACGTTCTGCGGGACGACCCGGTCCAGGAACCGCAGCCAGAACAGCGCCAGCCGGGTCGCCCGGCCGACCGCGCGGGACCGGGACAGGCCCGCGGCGACGGCGCCGAGCGTCCAGATCAGCTGCACGCCGGGCCCGCCGACGACCCCGGAGTCGATCCGGGAGAACGCGCGGAACAGCCAGCGGTGCCCGGACTCGGTGAACCGGGTGAAGTCGTAGGGGCCCTCGTGGACCTGCTGCAGGAACGGGGTCTCGGCGTAGACCAGCCCGTCCGGTGCCAGGACCCGGTGGATCTCGGCCACCACCCGCGCGGGGTCGAGGACGTGCTCGAGGACGGCCTGGACGACGACGGCGTCCACCGAGCCGTCGGAGAACGGGATCCGGTGGGCGTCGGCGACGAACTGCACGTTCGGGCCCGCGTAGATGTCGAAGGCCAGCACCTCGACGCGCGGGTCGGAGTAGAGCCGGTCCGCGCCGTTGCCGATCTCGCCGCCGCCGACGACCAGCACCGTGGCCCGGTCGCGCTCCCCATCCAGGTTGCCGACCAGGGTGTCGACGAGGACGTCGACGTTGCGGCGGGTCCGCCCGTCGGGGTTGGTGACCCTGCGCAGGGTGCGGCGCAGCGTCGCCGTCACGCCGCTGCCGCGCTCGATCTCGCTGGCGCCGCCCCCGGCGAGCAGCCGCGCGCGGTCCAGGATGCTGTCGTCGTAGTCGACGTAGACCGGCCAGCGGCCGACGTGCTCGGGTTCGGCGGGCCAGGACACGAAGTCGGCCAGCCTCTCCGGCGGTGCCAGCATCAGGCGGTCACCCCCCGGACACGGTGCGGCGCGGAACCCACCATCGCCTCCCCGGACGTGATCACGACGCTCAACGTGGCCTCGCCGATCGGCCGCACGCCGTTACGCAGTACGGACGGTAGTGCGACGCTGGTCACCGTAACGTCGTGACCGGATCGCCGATTCCAGTGTGGAGCGGCGACGCGCCGCCCCCACGACGGCGTAGGAGGCACCCACCGATGTCCGAGCCCTCCACGCCCCGGTTCAGCTTCCTGTCCACGGCCTACCGCACCGAGGACCGCGTCGCCGGGATGATCGAGTCGGTACTCGCACAGACCGACCCGGACTGGGAGCTCGTCGTCGTCGACAACGGCCTGTCCGACGAGATGGCCCGCATCGTCGGCGGCTACACCCACGACCCCCGGATCCGCCTGGTCCGCCAGCCCAACCGGGGCGCGGCCGGCGGGATCAACGCCGCGTCGGCGGCCGCGCGGGGCCGCTACGTCAGCCTGCTCAACAGCGACGACCACGTCGAACCCGGGTTCTGCGCGCGGCTCGGCGCCGTCCTCGACGCGCGGCCCGAGGTCGACGCCGTGTGCCCCGACGCCTGGTTCTTCTCCGCCACCACCGGGGAGCAGCTGCCGAAGTCGTACCTGGAGAACTGGGGCGCGCCGCGGCCGGACGAGAACCACCTGCTCACGCTCGCGGAGCTGGTCGAGGGGCTCTGCCCGTACTACACCGGCGCGGTTCGCCGGGAGGTGTGGGAGTCGCACGGGGAGCTCGACGCGGACACCGTCGCCGTCGCCGACCTGGAGATCTTCCTGCGGATCGTCGGCGCCGGGCGCGGGCTCGTCATGGTGCCGGACAAGCTGGGCCGGTACTGCCAGGCGCCGGAGTCGATGTCGCGGGGCGGGCGGTCGGTGCTGGCGCTGGAGGCGCAGCGCGAGGTCGTGGTGACCCGGCACGCGCAGGCGTCCGGGCGACCGGAGGACCTGGCCGCGCTGGAGCGGGAGCTGCGCCGCAGCCGGCACCGACGCGGCGTCGTCGGGGCGCGGGTGGCGCTGTTCGACGGCGACGTGGCCGGCGCGCGCCGGGCCTGCGACGACGCCCTGCGCGAGCGCTGGGACCTGCGCACCGCGGCCATCCGGGCCGGTCTCGCGCTGGCCCCGGGCCTGGTCCGGCGGGCCTACTCGGCCACCCACGTCGAGCCGGTCGCGCTCCCGCCGGGGAGCACGGCGGCCGGCGAGTCGGCCGTGCGCCCGGCCGCCTGAGGACCGGGCGCCGGGTGACCGGACGACGGATGACCGGACGCCGGGAGACCGGCCGGCGTCAGACCGGGCGGGTGAGCACGTCCACCCGGAACCCGGCGTCGTACGGGCCGACGTCGGGATGCACGTGCCCGGTCAGGTGGTCGAGCCAGCCTGGTCGCCCCCACCCTGGCGACCGAGCTGCGCGGCTCCCTGCACAGGTTCGCCACGGCCCGCAGCCAGGTCCCCACCCGGCTCGACTTCGCATGGGTCTCGGTGTCCTCGCACGGGTTATAACGCATGCGAGGACACCGGAACGTGTGCGAGGTGAGCGGTCAGTCCGGGTGGCGCCGACCGAGGTGTCCGCCCTGCCGTCGAACGTCACGTTCCGGTTGCTCCGCCCGCCACGACGTGACACTCGGGGAGCGCTCGCCCGCAGTGGCGGCCAGACCGCCGTCGGGCGTCACGAATCGGTCGTCACCACCACCACGACGTGACGCTCGAGGAGCATCGCAGGGGCGCGGACGGGCCGGGACGTGTGCGAGGAGACGCGTCGCTCAGCGGACGATCGTGTCGAGGGCGCGCAGGACGTCGGCGACGAGGTCGGCGGTGTCCTCGCACCCGGCCGAGAGGCGGACGAGGCCCTCGGGCACCGCGTCGCCCCACCGGGCGCGGCGGTCGGCGCAGGTGCGCAGGCTGCCGAAGCTGGTCGTCGAGTCGACGAGCTCGCAGGCGTCGAGGAACTCGCCCACGGCGTGCACCGACGGCAGTGTGAACCGCAGGATCCCGTTCCACCGCCGCATCTGGGCGCGGGCCTGCCGGTGCGCGGGGTCGTCGGTCAGGCCGGGCCAGCGGACGTCGCGCACGGCGGGGTGCTCGCGCAGCGCGACTGCCAGCGCGCGGGCGTTCTCGGCCTGCCGGGCCAGCCGCAGGTCCAGCGTGCCCAGGCCGCGCAGGGCCAGCCAGGTCTCCATCGGTCCGGGCACCGCACCGCCGCGGGTGCGGGCCGCGCGCAGGCGCTCGGCGTGCACCGGGTCGGCCGCGCTGACGTGCCCGAGCAGCACGTCGCCGTGCCCGGCCAGTGCCTTCGTGTCGCTGGCCACGACGAGGTCCGCGCCGAGCTCGAGCGGGCGCTGCCCCAGCGGGGTCGCGGTCGTGTTGTCCACCGCGAGCAGCGCACCGGCCGCGTGCGCCGCCTCGGCTACGGCCCGGATGTCGCAGACCTCCAGGCCCGGGTTGGACGGTGTCTCCAGCAGCACCAGCCCCGGTGCGGGGCCCTCCCGCAGCGCGGCGGCCCAGTCGCCGGCCGTCGCGCAGGTGCGGACCGGGACGCCCAGCGGGGCGAGGTCCTCGTCGGCGAGCAGCCGGGCCACGTAGTAGCCGTCGCTGGGCAGCAGCACCCCGCGCTCGGCGTCGGTGAACGAGCGCATCACCGCCGCGATCGCGGCCATCCCGGAGGCGAAGACCGTGCACGGGCCGCCGTCGAGGTCCCCGATCGCGGACTCCAGCTCCCGCCAGGTGGGGTTGTCGGCGCGGCCGTAGAAGTCGGCGCCGGAGTCCGCGTCGTGCGGGAGCCCGAGGTGGAACGTGGCCGAGAGCACCGGTCCGGCGTGCACTGGGGACCCCACGGGCTGCGGCCCGGGTGTCGAGCCGCCACGTACACACCGGGTCCCGTCGTCCATGGCCGGCACGCTACCGGCGTCTCACTCCGGTTTCGGTGCCCGGCTGATCAGGTCCTTGGCCAGCGCCGAGGTCGACATGCCCTCGTGGCACACCCGCCGCACCGCGTCCACGATCGGCAGCTCCACCCCGTGCCGGGTGGCCAGCTCGCAGATCGACACGCACGACTTGACGCCCTCGGCGACCTGCCCGTTGTTCGCCTTCTCCGCCTCGGTCAGGTTCGCGCCCTGTCCCAGGTGCTCGCCGAACGTCCGGTTGCGCGACAGCGGCGACGAGCACGTCGCCACCAGGTCCCCGAGCCCGGCCAGGCCGGCCAGCGTCAGCGGGCTGGCGCCCAGCGCCACCCCGAGCCGCGACATCTCGGCCAGGCCGCGGGTGATCAGTGAGGCCCGGCTGTTGTCGCCCAGGCCCATCCCGGCCGCGATCCCGACGGCCAGCGCGATCACGTTCTTGCCCGCGCCGCCCAGCTCGGCACCGATCACGTCGGTGTTGGTGTAGGAGCGGAAGTACCCGGTCGCCAACGCGGTCTGCAGTGCCACCGCGCGACCGTGGTCGGCGCACGCGATGACGGTGGCGGTCGGCTCCTCGTGCGCGATCTCGGCGGCCAGGTTCGGGCCGGAGACGACGGCGACGTGGTCGTCGGGCACGCGCGCGACCTCGGCGATCACCTGGCTCATCCGCTTGAGCGAGCCCAGCTCGACGCCCTTGGCCAGGCTGACCAGCGTGACCCCCTCGGGCAGCAGGTCGCGCCACACCTCCAGGTTCTCCCGCAGCGACTGCGACGGCACCGCGAACACGACGGCGTCGGCGCCGGAGAGCGCGGCGCGCGGGTCCGAGGTGGCCACCAGCCCGTAGGGCAGCTCGACGTCGGGGAGGTAGTCCGGGTTGCGGTGCCGGGCGGTGATCTCCCGAGCCACCTCCTCGCGGCGCGCCCACAGGGTGACCGCACGCCCGGCGTCGGCCAGGACCTTGGCGAACGCGGTCCCCCAGGACCCGGCGCCCAGCACCGCGATCCGCTGCAGGTCGTGCACCGGCTCGTTGACCGGTCGCGGGGCGGGCGCCACCGGGGCGCCCGCCCCGCTGACGGTGTCGACCGTGTCGTCGCCCACGGGGTCGTCGCCCACGGGGTCGTCGCCGGAGGGCCCGCTCACGGGGCCGCCGCCGGTCCGCCGCGGCCCGGATCTGTGCCGTCCGGTGTCCGTTTCACCTGGTAGAAGCCTTCCGGCGCCGTCTCCCCGCGCACCTCGGCCAGCAGCTCCCGCACCCGCGTCATGATCAGGTCTGTGACCTCGCGGAGCAAGGGCGCGTCGATCGGGCGCCCGCGGTAGGCCGACAGGTCGACCGGGTCACCGCCGTGCACCGTGACCGTCGTGCGCGGTAACGGGCGGAACTTCTTGTTGTAGCCGTCGAGGATCTCCCGGGTTCCCCAGTGCACCACCGGGATCACCGGGACGTCCGAGGTCAGTGCCAGGCGCGCGACGCCGGTGCGCGACTGCATCGGCCAGCCGTCCGGGTCCCGGGTGATCGTGCCCTCCGGGTAGATGATCACCGTCTTGCCGTCGGCGAGGGCCTGGGTGCCCGCGGCGAGGCTCTGCTGGGCGTCGGCGGTGTTGCGGTAGACCGGGATCTGCTGGCAGCCGCGTAGCACCGTCCCGAACAGCGGCACCGACCACAGGCTGTGCTTGGCCATGAACCGTGGGGCCCGGCCCGCGGTGTGCAGCCACAACGCGGTGTGGATCGGGTCCAGGTGGGAGATGTGGTTGCCGACGATCAGTGCGCCGCCGTTCTCGGGCAGGTGCTCGCGGCCCACGTAGCGTGGCCGGCCGGTCAGGTAGCCGACCGGGTAGAACACGGTCGCGGCCAGACCGATCCAGAATCCACTCTTCTCGCGGGCCACCGGCAGCCTCCTCACGGCCCGTGCAGCGCGGACCCTCGTACGTGTCGGATATGCGAGTCTTCCGGGCGAGCAGGGCCACGGTCCAGCCGGGCCGCCCCGATGAGTGCGACGATGGTGACGTGCGCAGGAGATTCCGGGTCGATCTCGTGGTACCGGTCAAGCCGCTGCCGGTGGCCAAGACCCGGTTGCGCGGCGCCGCCGACGGCGGTGTCGGCGCGCTCACCGCCCACACCCGGCTGGCACTGGCGCTGGCGATGGACACCGTGGCCGCCGCCCGGGCCGCCCGGCGGGTGGGGTCGATCGTGGTCATCTCCTCGGACCCGGCGGTCGCGATGGAGATGGCCGCGATCCGGTGCGGCACCTGGGGCACCGACGTCGTCGCGGACCCGTCGAAGGGCCTCAACGGGGCGCTGCGGCACGGCGCCCGGCTGCTGCGCGAGCGCGAGCCCGGCGGCGCCGTCGCGGCCTTGCAGGCGGACCTGCCCGCGCTGCGCCCGGACCAGCTCGACGGCGCCCTGGACGCGGCCCTCGAGCTGTTCGGCAGCGGCGCGACCCGGGCGTTCTGCGCCGACGAGCCCGGCCTGGGCACGACGTTGCTGGTCGCGGCTCCGGGCACGGCCCTCGACCCGCACTTCGGTCTCGGCTCGGCCGCGGCGCACGTCGTCTCGGGTGCGGAGCCCCTCGACGGCGACTGGCCCGGCCTGCGCCGCGACGTCGACACCTCCGCCGACCTCGCCCGGGCCGCCGAGCTCGGTGTCGGCCCCCGTACCCGCGCGGTGCTCACCCCGCCGGAGGACGGGCCCGCGAACCTCGCCGAACCAGTGCGGAACGAGCCTCCGCACCGAGAGGAGCGCATGCGGAACGAGCCTCCGCGCTGTCCGAACGTGTGACCGGGATCGGTGGTTCGCCCGCGAGTGTTCACCTGCGACAGGGCGTGGCTGCCTTGGCCGTCGCAGCGGTGGTAGGAAACAATCGAGGGCGTGAACGACGACGCGACAGGTGACCCGGCCACGCCCGGCGCGACCCCGTCGGAGTCCTCGGCGCAGACCGCCGGACGGCCCCGACCGGCCCGGCCCTCCCCCGGTGGGCGCCGCGCACCCCGACCGGCGGCACGGCGGACCCACACCCACCACGCGGCCGCCGGGACGGAGACCGACCCGGCCGCGGCATGGATCCCGGTCCAGCCGGGTGCCGCGACGCCCCCGGCCTCGCTGGGCGCCTCGCCGATCGCACCGCCGGCGGGGGCGACCGCACCGGTGCCGAGCGTGCTGCCGGACAACCGCTACCTCAACCGCGAGCTGTCCTGGCTCGACTTCAACGCACGGGTGCTCGCCCTGGCCGAGGACGCCAGCCAGCCGCTGCTGGAGCGCGTCAAGTTCCTGGCCATCTTCGCCTCGAACCTGGACGAGTTCTACATGGTCCGGGTGGCCGGGCTGAAGCGCCGCGACGACACCGGGCTGTCCGTGCGCAGCGCCGACGGCCTCACCCCGCGCCAGCAGCTGGCCCGGATCGCCGAACGCAGCCGGGCCCTGTCCCGGGCGCACGCCCAGGTGTTCGCCGACGAGGTCAAGCCCGAGCTCGACGCCGCGGGCGTGCACATCCGCCGCTGGGACGACCTCACCGACGCCGAGCGGCTACGGCTGTCGGACTTCTTCTCCGAGCAGGTCTTCCCGGTGCTCACGCCGCTCGCGGTGGACCCGGCGCACCCGTTCCCCTACATCTCCGGGCTGTCGCTGAACCTGGCCGTGACGGTGCGCGACCCGGAGGGCCGTACCGAGCGCTTCGCCCGGGTCAAGGTGCCGAACAACGTGCCGCGGCTGGTCGTCGTCGACCCGGACGGCGCGGACGCCCGCGACGGGCAGCGCCAGGTCACGTTCCTGCCGATCGAGGACCTCATCTCGGCGCACCTCGGCGACCTGTTCACCGGCATGGAGGTGGCCGAGGTGCACCCGTTCCGGGTCACCCGCAACGCCGACCTGGAGGTCGAGGAGGACCGCGACGAGGACCTGCTCCAGGCGCTCGAACGCGAGCTGGCGCGACGCCGGTTCGGGCCGCCGGTGCGGCTCGAGGTCGTCGACACGATGTCCGAGCACGTGCTGGAGCTGCTGCTGCGCGAGCTCGACGTGGACCCGAACGACGTCGTCACCGTTCCCGGGCTGCTGGACCTGACCGGCCTGTGGCAGGTGCACGGGGTGAACCGGCCCGACCTCAAGGACGAGCCGTTCCGCCCGGCGACGCACCCCGCGTTCGCCGAGCGGGAGACCCCGCGCAGCGTGTTCGCCACCCTGCGCGAGGGCGACGTGCTGGTGCACCACCCCTACGACTCGTTCTCCACCAGCGTGCAGCGGTTCATCGAGCAGGCCGCGACCGACCCGAACGTGCTGGCGATCAAGCAGACGCTCTACCGGACCTCCGGCGACTCGCCGATCGTGGACGCGCTGATCGACGCCGCGGAGGCCGGCAAGCAGGTCGTCGCGCTGGTCGAGATCAAGGCGCGGTTCGACGAGCAGGCCAACATCCGCTGGGCGCGCGAGCTGGAGAAGGCCGGCGTGCACGTCGTCTACGGGCTGGTGGGGCTCAAGACGCACTGCAAGACGTCGATGGTGGTGCGCCAGGAGGGCTCGGAGATCCGGCGCTACTGCCACATCGGCACCGGCAACTACAACCCGAAGACGGCCCGGCTCTACGAGGACATGGGCGTGCTGACGGCGGACCCGACGATCGCCGCGGACCTCACCGACCTGTTCAACTCGCTGACCGGCTACTCCCGCCAGACCTCCTACCGCAGCCTGCTGGTCGCCCCGTACGGCGTGCGGCGCGGGATCCTGCGCCGGATCGACGACGAGATCGAGGCGCACCGCGCCGGCGAGCCCGACGCCCGGATCCGGCTCAAGGCGAACTCGCTGGTGGACGAGGCGATCATCGACGCCTGCTACCGGGCCTCGCAGGCCGGAGTACCGGTGGACATCGTGGTCCGCGGGATCTGCGCGCTGCGACCCGGGCAGCCCGGCCTGAGCGAGAACATCACGGTGCGCTCGATCCTCGGCCAGTTCCTGGAGCACTCCCGGCTCCTGCACTTCGGCGCGGCCGACGAGTACTGGATCGGCAGCGCGGACATGATGCACCGCAACCTCGACCGCCGCGTCGAGGTGATGCTCCGGGTGGCCGACCCCGCGCTGGCCGAGCAGCTGGGCGCGGTGTTCGACTCCTGCCTGGACCCGTCGACCCGGTGCTGGACGCTCGGCCCGGGCGGCACCTGGGAGCCCTCGCCGCCGCCGGGCACCGACGCCGGCCGGGTGCGCGACCACCAGGTCGAGCTGATGGCCTCGCGCAAGGGCGTCGGCGACGGCGAATGAGCACCTCCGAGCACGCGCGCAACCCGGTGGACGACGGTGTCGAGGCCGACGTCGTCGCGGCCGGGACCGTCCCCTGGCGTCGGGCCCGTGACGGGAGCGGGGGCATCGAGGTCGCGGTCGTGCACCGCCCGCGCTACGACGACTGGTCGCTGCCCAAGGGACACCAGGAACCGGACGAGGCGGTCACCGCGACGGCGCTGCGCGAGACCGTCGAGGAGGCCGGGCTGGCGACCCGCCTCGGCGGGCGGCTGGGCCACATCGGCTACGACGTGCCCGGCAAGGGCGCGAAGGTCGTGCACTACTGGGCGGCCGAGGTGCTCACCGACCACGGCTTCACACCCAACGAGGAGACCGACCAGCGGCGCTGGGTCACCCGGGCGCAGGCGGGCGCGCTGCTGACCTACCCGCACGACGCCGACCTGGTCGAGCGGCTGGCCTCGGTCGGCGTGCCGACCTCGACCGTGCTGTTCGTCCGGCACGCCAAAGCCGGCAACCGCGCGAACTGGGACGACGACGACGACCTGCGCCCGCTCTCGGGCACCGGCCACGCGCAGGCCGAGCGGCTCGCCGCCTTCCTGCCGCGGTTCGGCGCGGACCGGATGTCGAGCGCACCGCCGCTGCGCTGCCGCCAGACCCTCGAGCCGCTGGCGGCCGCGACCGGGCTGCCGATCGATGCGGACGAGCCGCTGATGGGCGAGCACCGCTACTGGGACGACGCCGGTGCCGGGCTCTCGCGATTCCGCGCGCTCGCCGCCCGGCCCGGGGTCACCGTGCTGGCCAGCCAGGGCGGCGTGATCCCGGACGTGGTGGAGGCGTTGCTGCTCGCCGAGCGCGCCCACGGGCATCACGGCGGCGACCACCGGGCCGGACGCGGCGGGGTGGCGGTGCCACCGGACGGTGTGCCCTCGCACAAGGCGAGCACGTGGGTGCTGGGCTTCGCCGCCGACGGCGAACTGCTGTTCGCCGACTACTACCGGCGCCCGCCGGGCTGAGCGGCCCGCGCCGGCGTCACTTCTCGGTGCGCGAGCGCCGGGCCGGGGCCTTCTTCGTGCTCGTGGGGTCGGCCGTCGTGGCGGCGGCGGCCTTCGACACCGCCCGGCCGGTCGCGGCCTTCTTCGTCGTGCCCGCGCCCGCGGCGGGCTTCTTCGCAGCGGCGGGCTTCTTCGCGGCGGCAGGCTTCTTCGGGGCGGCAGGCTTCTTCGCGGCGGCGGGCTTCCCGGCGGCGTCGGTGCCGTCGGCCGAGGCCCCGGCCGATCCGTTCGCGCGGGTGGACGGGCGCGGCGCGCGACGCGGCGCGCTGGTCGCCCCCGCGGCGGCCGCGGCGCTGCCCTCGATCCGGTCCCGGAACGCCGCGCCCGCACGGAACGACGGCACGACGGTCTCCGGGACCGGCACCGTCTCCCCCGTCCGCGGGTTGCGGGCGACCCGGGCCGCACGGCGGCGGGCCTCGAAGACGCCGAACCCGGTGAGCGTCACCGAGTCACCCGCGCCCACGGTCTCCACGATCACGTCGACGACCCCGTCGACCGCGGCCGCGGCGGTCTTCCGGTCACCGAGTCGGGCGGTCAGCGCGTCGACCAGCTGGGCCTTGTTCATGACCCGGCACGGTAAGGGGTCTCCCAGCGCCACACCAGGTCTCGGAGGGCGATTCCGGCTTCTAACCCCCCAGCGGCACAGGTCCGTTCGGGTGGTCGCCATCACACAGATGACGGTCACCCGCCCGGAGGACGCCGGGGCGGGCCGGTCTCAGCCGGTGGTCGTCGGCATCCGGGACGGGCGGGTGGCCTCGAACGCGTCGATCGCGTCGGCGTGCCGCAGCGTGAGCCCGATGTCGTCGAGCCCCTCCAGCAACCGCCAGCGTGCGTAGTCGTCGATCTCGAACGGCACGGTGATGTCCTTGGCCTGCACCGTCTTCTCCCGCAGGTCGACGGTGACCTCGGTGCCCGGCTCGTTCTCCAGCAGCTTCCACAGCAGCTCGACGTCGGGCTGCGCCACCTCGGCCGCGACCAGCCCGCCCTTCGACGAGTTGCCGCGGAAGATGTCGGCGAACCGCGAGGAGATGACGACCCGGAACCCGTAGTCCATGAGCGCCCAGACGGCGTGCTCGCGCGACGAGCCGGTGCCGAAGTCCGCGCCGGCCACCAGGACCGACCCGCGCGAGAACGGCTCGTTGTTCAGCACGAAGCTCGGGTCGTTCTTCCATGCGGAGAACAGGCCGTCCTCGAACCCCGTGCGCGTGACGCGCTTGAGGTAGACGGCCGGGATGATCTGGTCGGTGTCCACGTTGGAGACACGCAGCGGCACACCGATCCCGGTGTGGGTGGAGACGGGGTCCATCAGTCCAGATCCTCCGGTGAGCTCAGGGTTCCTCGGACGGCGGTCGCGGCGGCGACCAGCGGCGAGACGAGGTGGGTACGCCCACCCTTGCCCTGCCGTCCCTCGAAGTTGCGGTTCGACGTCGACGCGCAGCGCTCGCCGGGGGCTAGCTGGTCCGGGTTCATGCCCAGGCACATCGAGCAGCCGGCCGAGCGCCACTCGGCGCCGGCGCCGGTGAACACCTTGTCCAGTCCCTCGTCCTCGGCCTGGAACCGGACCCGCATCGAGCCGGGCACGACCAGCATCCGGACGCCCTTCGCGACCTGGCGGCCGTCCAGGATCTCCGCGACCGAGCGCAGGTCCTCGATCCGGCCGTTGGTGCAGGAGCCGACGAATACCGCGTCCACCCCGACCTCCCGCAGCGGCGTGCCCGCGGTCAGGCCCATGTAGTCCAGCGACTTGCGGGTGGCGGCGGCCTCGCCCTCGTCCGCGATCGCGGCCGGGTCCGGGACGTTGCCGGCCAGCGGCAGGCCCTGGCCCGGGTTGGTGCCCCAGGTGACGAACGGGGTCAGCGCGTCCCCGTCGATGTCGACGGTCCGGTCGAACGACGCGTCGTCGTCGGTGCGCAGCTCGCGCCAGGCGGTGACGGCGGAGTCCCACTGATCGCCCTGCGGCGCGCGGTCGCGGCCCTTCAGGTAGGCGAACGTGGTCTCGTCCGGGGCGATCATGCCCGCGCGGGCGCCGGCCTCGATCGACATGTTGCAGATCGTCATCCGGGCTTCCATCGACAGGTTGTCGATGACGTTGCCGCGGTACTCCAGTACGTGCCCCTGGCCGCCGCCGGTGCCGATCTGGGCGATGATCGCCAGCACGACGTCCTTGCTGGTGACACCCGGGCGCAGCGTGCCGTCCGAGGAGTTGACGTTGATCGCCATCGTCTTGAACGCCTTGAGCGGCAGCGTCTGGGTGGCCAGCACGTGCTCCACCTCGGAGGTGCCGATGCCGAACGCCATCGCGCCGAACGCGCCGTGCGTGGAGGTGTGCGAGTCGCCGCAGACGACGGTGGTGCCGGGCTGGGTGAGCCCCAGCTGCGGGCCCACGACGTGCACGATGCCCTGCTCGGCGTGGTTCATCGGGTAGAGCTCGACCCCGAACTCCTCGCAGTTGCGCCGCAGCGTGTCCACCTGGGTGCGCGAGACCTCGTCCGCGATCGGGGCGAGGACGTCGAGCGTGGGGACGTTGTGGTCCTCGGTGGCGATCGTGAGGTCCGTGCGGCGCACCGGGCGACCCGCCAGGCGCAGCCCGTCGAACGCCTGCGGGCTGGTCACCTCGTGCACGAGGTGCAGATCGATGTAGAGCAGGTCGGGCTCCTGCCCCTCGCCCTTGCGGACCAGGTGCTGGTCCCAGACCTTCTCGGCCAGCGTGCGTCCGGTGGTACTCACGGCGCCCGCCTCCTTCCTCCGCTCGTGGCCCCGGTGGTGGTGACTTTACTTCCCAGATCGTGGAAAGTTAGTATCGAGGCGTGGAACAGTCTAGCGGAATCGGCGTGCTCGACAAGGCCGTGGGGGTCCTGCGCGCGACGGCCGAGGGGCCGTGCGGACTGGCCGAGCTCTGCGACCGCACCGGACTGCCCCGGGCGACCGCGCACCGCCTGGCCGTCGGGCTGGAGGTACACGGTCTGCTGCACCGCGCCGCCGACGGTCGCTGGCACCCGGGCCCGACCCTCGGCGAGCTCGCCGGCGGTCACCCCGACCCGCTGCTCGAGGCCGCGTCGGCGGTGCTGCCCCGGCTGCGCGACATCACCGGCGAGAGCGTGCAGCTCTACCGCCGCGACGGCACGCACCGGATCTGCATCGCCGTCGCCGAGCCGCCGAGCGGGCTGCGCGACACGGTGCCGGTCGGCACCCGGCTGCCGATGACGGCCGGCTCCGGGGCCAAGGTGCTGGCCGCGTGGGCGGACCCGGCGACCCAGCGCGTCGTCCTCGGCGACGCCACGTTCTCCGACCGGGTCCTGATCGATGTCCGGCGCCGCGGCTGGGCGCAGAGCGTCGCCGAGCGCGAGTCCGGGGTCTCCAGCGTCTCCGCCCCGGTCCGCGACTCCGCCGGACAGGTCGTCGCCGCAGTCTCGGTGTCCGGCCCGGTCGACCGGATCGGCCGCCGCCCCGGAGTCCGCTGG
>NZ_JADQDD010000082.1 GCF_019263595.1 Pseudonocardia sp. KRD291
ACGGGTCCGGCGGAGGTCCCGGGGCCGGTCCGGGAGCCGGGGCCGGGGCCCCGACCTGCGGCGGCGCGGGAGCAGGCACGAACGGCGCCCCACCGGCGCCGGGCGCGGCGACGGACCCGTGCCCGGGCACGGCGGCGGGTCCGCCCTCGGAACCCGGCTGCGTCGGGGCGGGGGCGGCCCCGGCCCGCGCACTCGCGGTCGAGGGGTCGAACGCCGGCGGCAGGGCCGGGGCCTGCTGCGCACCGCCGGTGGCGCGGCTCGGGACCTGACCGGGCAGGCTCGGCGAGGCGAGCGCCGACGGCGGGGCGACCGGGGACCCCTGCGGTGCGGCTGCGGTCGCGACGGCCGTGATCCCCCCGAGCGCGCCCACGGTGAGCACGGCCGCGGCCGCGGCGGACGAGGCCCGGCGCACACTCGGCGCGCGGGCGATTACGTCGTCCACCTGCGGCAGCGGTACCGCCACCGACAGTGCGTCGTCGAGCCGGCGGAACTCCTGGTCGATGTAGCGGTGCTCGCTCATGCTCGTTCCCCCGGAAGATCTTCGGTGCCGTACCGGCCGTCCCACTGCTGCGGTGGCCACTCCTCGCGCGCGCGAGGATCCGGTGGCGCCCCGACGACCTCGCCGAGGACGTCGGCGAGCCCCTCGGTCACGACGTGCCGACCCCGCCGCAGACGGTCCCGCACCGACTTCTCCGACACCCGTTCCAGCATCGCGATCTCGTCGGTCCGCATGTCGGCCATGTGGTGCAGCACGATCGCCCGCCGGTCGGTGACCGGGAGCCTGCCCAGCGCGTCGAGCAGCGCGGCCGTCCGCGGCTCGACGGACTCGCCACCCGGGCGAGTACCGCGGCGCAGACCCAACCGGGCCATTCCCTGCCGCCACCCGCGCGTCGAGGTACGGATCGCGACGCGTCGGACCCACCCCACCGGGTCCTCGCTCTCGCGCACCTCCGGCCAGCGGCGCCACGCGCGGGAGTAGGCGTCCTGCACGGCCTCGTGCGCGTCGCCGGGGTGCAGGGTGATCGCGTAGAGCTGGGCGACCAGTCGCGGGTAGTGCGTCTCGAGGTGGGCCCCGAAGTCGGCGCGCAGCTCACCGCGCGGGAGCGTGCTGTGCTGGGCGACCACGGCACCGCTGATCGGTTCCACGTCCCGGACGTCGTCCTCGACGGCCTCGCCGGTGTAGGGGGCGCCGGTGTACGGGTCGACGGTGTAGGGGGCCCCGGTGTACGGGTCCACGGCGTCGCGCTCGGGATCGGCGTCGTCGCCCCGTCCGTAACGCTCCACCACCGTGCTCAACCCCGCGTCCTCTCCTCGTCGCGTAACCCCCGGCGCCCGGGGTCACCCCGCGTCACCGCCGAATCGGCGGATTGCGGGCAACGACGCCCTCACCCCGCCTTTCGACCAACGAGCGGATGCCGTTACAGGTTCGCCCGGACGATCAGGTCACCGACCATCCGGCGCAGGACGCCCAGGTACGTGCCCGGGCGTCCGCGGCGGCGAACCACCGTTCCCGGTGCGCGACGTGTCGCGTCGGGTCCGGGTCCGTGTCGGACGAGGCCGCCACACGTTCGAGCGACTCGTACTCCGCTCGGGCGTCCGGGTTCGCCCGCAGCCAGTCACGCATCCGCAGCGCGTACGTCCAAGCAGGTGACCCGTGTACACGGACGTGCAGATGAGCGGGACGTCCCGGATCGGCCGAGGCGTGGTGGCGCCTCTCCCACCGGGACGGGTCCGGTGCCGCCGGCTCCGGGTGGTCCGCGGTGGTCTCCGGGCCGGGCGGGAAGCCGGCCGCGGCCAGGGCGTCGGCGAGCGCGTCCGCGTCGTCCATCGAGTCGACGGCCAGCTGCAGGTCCAGCACGTTCTTCGCGGCCAGGCCGGGGACGGCCGTGGACCCGACGTGCTCGACCCCGCGCCCGCGTTCCCCCGCCGCCACCGCGATCCGCTCGGCCAGCCGGCGGGCCTGCTCCGGCCAGGTCGGGTCCGGGTCCACCAGCCGCAGGGGCCCGCTGCGGGCGACGCGGCCGGCCCGCAGGTTCTCCTGGAACGGCACCAGCCGCTCGTCCCAGAGCGCGTCCACCCTCCGTCGGGTGTCCTCCTGCGACCCGGAGTTGTCCAGCCAGACGTCGGCGGCGGCACGGCGCGCCGCGTCGTCGGCCTGCGCGGCGATCCGGGCCCGGGCGTCGGCCTCGGCCATGCCGCGGGCGCCGACCAGCCGGGCGACCCGTTCCTCCGCGTCCAGCCCGACGACCACGACGAGTCCGAACGCCGCCGACCCCGACGCGATCGTCGTGCAGGACATCCCGTTGCTGGTCGAGGGCGGCATGTCGGCGGCGGCGATCAGCTCGTCCGAGCGGGCCCGCACACGCGGGTGCACGATCCCGTCCAGGCGACGGCGGGCGTCCGGGTCGCCGAACACGATCGACGCGACCGCGGGCCGGTCCATCTCGCCGTCGGCGCCGATCACCTCCGGACCGAACGCGTCGGAGATCGCGGCCAGGCCCTCCGACCCGGCGGCGACGACCTCGCGCGCGATCACGTCGGCGTCGACGAGCACCGCCCCGCGCTCGGCCAGCCGTCGGGCCACCGTCGACTTGCCCGCCCCGATCCCGCCGGTCAGCCCCACTCGCAGCATCGGGTCACCGTACCCACCCGACGGGCCCGTCCGGCGTGATGTCACCGCCCCGGAGGCGCGATGTCACCGTCCCGGAGGGGACGCGATGTCACCGCCTGGGAGGGGACGCGCGGGGCCGGTTCAGGCCGGGCCCGGCGCGGCCGCGACGGACGGACGCCCGGCCTCGGTGGCCGGCGCCGGGGAGGGCGGCGCGGGAGCCGGTGCGGGACGGCTGCCCGCCGGCTGCGTCGGAGCCAGCGCCGGCAGGATCCGCTTGGCCAGGTCGGGCAGTGTCTCGGCCGCGGAGCGGTTCTGCCCCGGTGCCGAGACCGGCAGGACGAACGTCAGCGTGTCCACCCCGTAGACGACCGCCAGCGTCGACTCGTCCGCCCGCTCGATCAGGACCGCGGGCGCGTCGGCGATCGTGAGGTCCTTCGAGGACCGAGCGTCGCCGCGCTCGGCGTTGCTGTTGAGCTGCCACTGGCGCTTCGCGCCCGCGGCGTCGCCGTAGCGGCCGATGTTGAGCTGGTAGAGCACCGGGCCCTTGGCCGCGTTCGACATCGTGTCCTGGCCACCCGCACGGTAGGTGCAGGCCACGCGCTCGGTGCGCCCGACCGAGGGCTCCGGCACCCCGCGCACGGTCTGCGCGGTGACCGAGCCGAGGGGCTGGCCGAACAACGCGCCGGCCTGGTCGTTCGACATCAGCCTCGTGCAGTCGTCCGGGATGGCGATCTTGATGGGCTCGGAGCCCGGGGCGGCCTGCCCCGGCGCCGGGACCGGGAAGGTGGGGACCGGGATGTTCGGGTCCCCGGACGCGACGGAGCAACCCGTCAGTGCGGTGGCCGCGAGGACCGCGAGTGACAGGTGCAGGAATGACCGGGAAGACCTCCGGCGGGTGTGACCGCCCATGGGTCAATCATGGACGTCGCCGATGATCGAATCACGCGGCGCTGCACGATCGTCACAGACCGCGGCCGAACTGTGATCTCCGGGCGGCGTGCCGACCCGGACACGCCGGGGCCGTGCGCGGCGCCTGTGGCGGGCCCGGAGTCCTTGCCGGACATGCCCGGCGGAGACGGAGACGGGCCCCGGCGACCGTGGTCGCCGGGGCCCGCCCCGATATCGTGCGTCCGGCTCAGGGCCGGGCGCGGTCACGCACCGCCGGAGAGCTTCTCCCGCAGCGCGGCCAGCTGCTCGTCGCTGGCCAGCGAGCCACCGCTCTCGGCCTGCGCCGGGCGGTCGTCGCCGTCCTCGTCGGTGCTGCTGTCACCGGCCGAGCTGCTGGCGCCACCCCCGGAGGAGTAGTTCGCCGTGGCGACCTCGTCACCGGCCTCCGCCTCGGCCTCGGCGGCCTTGCGGATCTGCGCCATGTGCTGCTCGTAGCGCTCGTGGGCCTCGGCGTACTGCTTCTCCCAGGCGCCGCGAGCCTCCTCGTAGCCTTCCTTCCAGTCGCCGGAGTCGACGTCGAAGCCCTCGGGGTAGATGTAGTTCCCCTGGTCGTCGTACTCGGCGGCCATGCCGTACCGGGTCGGGTCGAACTCGGTCTCGGTCGTCATGCCCTCGTTGGCCTGCTTGAGCGAGAGCGAGATCCGGCGGCGGTCCAGGTCGATGTCGATGACCTTGACCATCGCGTCGTCGCCGACCTGCACGACCTGCTCCGGCACCTCGACGTGGCGCTCGGCCAGCTCGGAGATGTGCACCAGGCCCTCGATGCCCTCCTCGACGCGCACGAACGCACCGAACGGGACGAGCTTGGTGACCTTGCCCGGGACGATCTGGCCGATCGCGTGGGTCCGGGCGTAGAGGCGCCACGGGTCCTCCTGCGTCGCCTTCAGCGACAGGGAGACACGCTCGCGGTCCAGGTCCACGTCGAGCACCTCGACCGTGACCTCCTGGCCGACCTCGACGACCTCGGAGGGGTGGTCGATGTGCTTCCAGGACAGCTCGGAGACGTGCACCAGGCCGTCGACACCGCCCAGGTCGACGAACGCACCGAAGTTGACCACCGAGGAGACGACGCCCTTGCGGACCTGCCCGCGCTGCAGCTGGTTGAGGAACTCGCTGCGGACCTCGGACTGGGTCTGCTCCAGCCAGGCGCGGCGGGACAGGACCACGTTGTTGCGGTTCTTGTCCAGCTCGATGATCTTGGCCTCGATCTTGCGACCGACGTAGGGCTGCAGGTCGCGCACGCGGCGCATCTCGACCAGCGAGGCCGGGAGGAAGCCGCGGAGGCCGATGTCCAGGATGAGACCACCCTTGACGACCTCGATGACGGTGCCCTCGACCGGCTCGTCGGACTCCTTGAGCGCCTCGATCGTGCCCCAGGCGCGCTCGTACTGCGCGCGCTTCTTGGACAGGATCAGACGGCCTTCCTTGTCCTCCTTCTGGAGAACGAGGGCCTCGACGAACTCGCCGACCTCGACGACCTCGGCGGGGTCGACGTCGTGCTTGATCGACAGCTCCCGCGAGGGGATGACGCCTTCGGTCTTGTAGCCGATGTCGAGGAGGACCTCGTCGCGGTCGACCTTGACGATCGTGCCTTCGACGATGTCGCCATCGTTGAAGTACTTGATCGTCAGGTCGATGGCGGCGAGGAAGTCCTCCTCCGACCCGATGTCGTTGACGGCGACCTGAGGCGTGGTCGGGGCGGCGGTGGTGTCGGTGGACATGTAGTGGGGTGCTCCGGTGGTTTTCTGGACATAGGCGGACCGGTCGGCTCGACCGGATCGGTCGCTGCGCTGGGCAGTGGTGTCTAGCTGTGACGTTGTAACAGTCACCCTCTGGCGTCGATTCCCGTGGTCGGCGGAACCGGCCGGTGGACGTTCGGTTGCGGTGCTCGAAGTGACGGTCCGCGAACGTCCGGCCGCGTTGACCACGATGCGAATTTCATGCTACGCGGGCCCGAATGCGCGGGGCAATGCGGGTCCCTCCGTTGCGAGCTGCGACGATCGTGCCCGAGATGGATGCGGAGAAGATCGTCGGGACGGCCGGTGTCGCACGCCGGTCGGTGGGGTCGGCCGAGTCCGAGCGCGCCAGCCGTCGCTGGTGGGACGCCGACGCCCGGGACTACCTGGCCGAACACGCCGCCGACATCGGCGACGCCGAGTTCGTCTGGTGCCCGGAGGGCCTGCACGAGGGCGACGCGGGACTGCTCGGCGACGTCGCCGGTGCGCGGGTCCTCGAGGTCGGCGCCGGCTCCGCGCCGTGCAGCCGGTGGCTCGCCGCGCGGGGCGCTCGGCCGGTCGCGCTGGACCTGTCCGCGGGGATGCTCCACCATGCCGCGCACCTGGCGGAGCGCACCGGCATCCGGGTGCCGCTCGTGCAGGCCGGCGCCGAGCACCTGCCGTTCGGCGACGGCGTGTTCGACGTGGCCTGCTCGGCGTTCGGGGCGGTGCCGTTCGTGGCCGACCCGGGCCGGGTGATGCGCGAGGTGGCCCGGGTCCTGCGGCCGGGCGGGCGCTGGGTCTTCGCGGTCAACCACCCGATCCGCTGGGCGTTCCCGGACGACCCGGGGCCGGGCGGACTGACCGTCACCCAGTCCTATTTCGACCGGACCCCGTACCTGGAGGTCGACGCCGGGGGCTCGGCGACCTACGTCGAGCACCACCGCACCCTCGGCGACCGGGTCCGCGACGTGGTGGCGGCCGGACTCGAGCTCACCGACCTCGTCGAGCCGGAGTGGCCGGAGGGCCGCGAGCGCGTCTGGGGCCAGTGGTCGCCGCTGCGCGGACGCCTGTTCCCCGGCACCGCGATCTTCGTGACCCGCCGCCCCGGCTGAACGCCCCTCCGGCCGCCGCGGCGCCCGGGGCCGTGTGTCCCGAAGGGTCCGCTCGCTCACGGGGAGGTCCCGAGGGGGCCCCTCGCGGCCCATGGGGTGGTCGCGCCGCCGAGCCGGCGCCGCCGAGCCGTCGCTGCCGGGGGCACGGGAAGGACGTGCGCGCGTACGGTCTGCCGGTGCCGATCGATCCCTCGCAGCTTCCCGAGATGGCCCCCGAGATGAGCTCCGAGCAGCTCGCCTCCCGGATGGGGCTGGAGCTGACCACGCTCACCCTGGAGGAGGTGGTCGGCCGGATCCCGGTGGCCGGCAACCGCCAGCCCTACGGTCTGCTGCACGGCGGCGCCAGCGCCGTGCTGGCCGAGACACTGGGCTCCACCCTCTCCGCCCTGCACGCGATGCCCGAACGGTTCCCGGTCGGGCTCGAGCTGGCCTGCACCCACCACCGCTCGGCCACCGACGGGTGGGTCACCGGCACCGCCCGCCCGCTCCACGTCGGACGGTCCACCAGCACCAGCGAGATCGTGGTCGTCGACGAGCGGGGCAGGCGGGTCTGCACCGCGAAGCTGACCTGTCTGCACCGGGACAACCGGCCGCAGGCCGGCTGAACACGATTTCGCCGGAACCGCAAAGAAATTGTTCCCCGAGGTGTAACGAACGCCTGCGACACCGCGACAGAGGAGCGTCGGCGACCCGTCTGACACACATCCGTCACACAGTCACGATGTGGATACAAGAACATTCGGGGAACTGTCGCCGGGCGAACGCGCCGGGCTACTTTTCCGCCGGAACCCCGCGACCCGCTCCGGGCGCGGACCGGTTGACCAGGCTCCTCGGGGGGACCGGTCACGCTGTTTGGAGGACTCGGTGCTCAGAAGCAGGCGTGCGGCCGTACTGGCGGGAGGGGTCGCGCTGACCCTGGCCCTCGCCGGATGTGCGGCGAACCAGGAACCGGCTCCCGGAGGGGGCGGCGGCGCGGGCAACCGGCCGGACATCCCGGCGGTCACGACGCTGCCGGTCCCGGCCGACGCGGCCAACCCAGCCGGCAACGGCCAGGCGGCCTGCGCCCCGACCACGACGCTGGCCTACGCCGGTGCGCTGACCGGCAGCAACGCCCAGCTCGGGGTGAACATCGTCAACGGCGTGCAGCTGGCCGTGAACCAGCACAACCAGAACAACCCCAACTGCCAGGTGCAGCTGAAGAAGTTCGACACCGAGGGCACCCCGGACCGGGCGCCCGGCATCGTCACCCAGGTCGCCAGTGAGAAGGACACGATCGGCGTCATCGGCCTGCCGTTCTCCGGCGAGTCGAAGGCCACCGGCGCGATCTTCCAGCAGGCCGGCCTCACGCATCTGAGCCCGTCGGCCACGAACCCCGATCTGACCAAGAACGGCTGGACCACGTTCTTCCGCGCCCTGGCCAACGACAACGTGCAGGGCCCGGCCGCGGCCAAGTTCATGACCGGCAAGCTCGGCGCGACCAAGGTCTGCGTCATCCAGGACGACTCGGACTACGGCACCGGCCTGGCCAAGGCGACCAACGACGCCCTCGGCCCGGTGGCCGCGGACTGCCAGGACAAGGTGACCACCGGCCAGAAGGACTTCGCCGCGGTCGTGAGCAAGGTCGTCGCCGCGCAGCCGCAGGTCGTGTTCTACGCCGGCTACTACGCCGAGGGCGCCCCGCTCGACCAGCAGCTGTCCACCCGCGGTTTCCAGGGCGTGTTCCTGGGCCCGGACGGCGTCAAGGACCCGGAGTTCGTCAAGCTCGCCGGCGACGCCTCGAGCAACGCGTTCTTCACCTGCCCCTGCACCCCCGGCGAGCTGGTCCCCCAGTTCGCCGACGCGTACAAGGGCGTGAGCGGCGGCTCCGCGCCGGGCACCTACTCACTGGAGGGCTACGACTCCGCGACGATCCTGCTCAAGGCGATCGACTCGGGCGCCAAGGACCGGGCGGCGGTGCAGAACTACGTCAAGAGCTACGACGCCCCCGGCTTCAGCAAGCAGTTCAAGTGGGACCCCTCGGGCGAGCTCGCCACCACCAAGGTCTTCGGATACAAGGTGGAGAACGGCCAGATCGTGCCCGTCGGCGAGATCGGCTGAACGTCGAGTCGACGCTGACGTCAGTTCTCCGGTAGTCGACCACGGGCATGTCCGCCCGGGACCAGGACGGTCCCGGGCGGGCATGCCCGTCTCGCGTGAGGATCTCCCGTGCTCGTGACCCACTTGCTCGCCCGGGGCCAGGTGCTGGCCCAGGGTCCGGACTGGATCAGTTTCGACGTCGGCGCGTTCGTCGACCAGTTCTGGTCCAACACCTTCGACGGCCTCACCTACGGGGCCATCTACGCGCTGATCGCCATGGGCTACACGATGGTCTACGGCGTCCTGCAGCTGATCAACTTCGCGCACTCCGAGGTGTTCATCGTCGGGGCGTACGCCCTGTTCTTCACCCTCGCCGCGCTGGGCTTCGGCCCGTCGGCCCCCAACCTGAACGTGTTCGCCCTGGTCGGTGACCTGGTGCTGGCCATGCTGGTGGCGATGCTCGCCGCCGGAGCGATCGCGATCCTGCTCGAACGCGTGGCCTACCGGCCGCTGCGCCGGCGCAAGGCACCCCGGCTGGCGTTCCTGATCACCGCGATCGGGGCCTCGTTCGCCATCCAGTACGCGATCTTCGCCTGGCGCGGGCCGAACCCGGAGCCCGCGCTGATCATGTTCCGGCAGCAGCCGGTGTTCGAGGTCTTCGGCGCGATCATCTACGACCAGCAGATCGTGATCTTCGTGGCCGCGCTGGTGCTGATGGTGGTCGTCGACCAGTTCGTGAACCGGACCCGGCTCGGGCGCGGCCTGCGCGCGGTGGCCCAGGACCCGGACACGGCCACCCTGATGGGCGTGAACCGGGAACGGGTGATCACGCTGACGTTCCTGATCGGCGGCTTCCTGGCCGGTGCCGCGGCCCTGTTCTACGTGATGAAGGTGCCGGCCGGCGTGCAGTACAACGGCGGGTTCATCCTCGGCATCAAGGCCTTCGCCGCGGCCGTGCTCGGCGGCATCGGCAACATCCGCGGAGCACTGATCGGCGGCCTGCTCCTCGGCGTGATCGGCAACTACGGGCAGACCCTGTTCGGCAACGCGCAGTGGACCGACGTGGTCGCGTTCGTGGTGCTCGTCGGCATCCTGATGGTGCGCCCGACCGGCCTGCTCGGCGAATCGCTCGGGAAGGCGCGGGTATGACGACGACGCAGAATCCCTCCCCGGCGGCGACCCCGTCGTCCGGTGGCGACAGGCGGCTGCTCGGCGGGCTACGCGACCGCTGGAACGGCCTGCCGCGCGCGCAGCAGTGGCTGTGGCTGATCCCGCTGGTGGTGCTGATCTACGCGCTGCCGGTGCTCAACCCGCCGCTGCTGACCACCGAGCCGGGCACGAACTTCCCGATCGCGCTGTTCGACGCCGCGCGGTTCGCGCTGCTGGCGATCGGCCTGAACGTGGTGGTCGGCCAGGCCGGGCTGCTGGACCTGGGCTACGTCGGCTTCTTCGCCGTCGGCGCCTACGTCGCGGCCATGCTGACCAGCCCGGACTCGGTGCTCACCACGATCCCGTACCTGTGGACGCTGCCGATCGCGATGATCGTGACGATGCTGGCCGGGCTGCTGCTGGGCGGGCCGACGCTACGACTACGCGGGGACTACCTGGCGATCGTCACGCTCGGGTTCGGCGAGATCATCCGGCTGCTGGCCACGATCGTCGGACCCCTCAAGGGACAGGTCGGTTTCCAGGGCGTCGGGCGTCCGCCCGGCACCGACGCCGACGGGCAGCCGCTGTTCGCCAACTCCGACGGCACCACCTGGTACTGGCTGGTCGTCACGATCACCATCGCGATCCTGCTGCTGGTCGGGAACCTGGAACGCAGCCGGGTCGGCCGGGCCTGGATCGCGATCCGCGAGGACGAGGACGCCGCGCAGATCATGGGCGTGCCCACGGTCCGGTTCAAGCTGTGGGCGTTCGTGATCGGCGCCGCGATCGGCGGGCTGTCCGGGGCGCTGTTCGCGGGGCAGGTCGGCTTCGTGAACAACCAGAAGTTCGACGTCCCGACCTCGGTGCTGTTCCTGGCCGCGGTCGTGCTCGGCGGGTCCGGCAACAAGGTCGGCGTGATCGTCGGGGCGTTCCTGGTCTCCTACATCCCGAACCGGTTCATCGAGCTGGCCGGCTACAAGTACCTGATCTTCGGGGTGGCGCTGATCGTGCTGATGGCGTTCCGCCCGCAGGGCCTCCTGGGGGCGCGGCAGCGCCTGCTGGCCTACGGCAGGCAGGCCTACCAACGGCTGGTCGGCAAACCCGAGCAGCTGGCCTCGGACAATCCGATGACCGCCGAGAACGGGGGTGACCGATGAGCACCCCGTCGGAACCGCCCGTCGAGGGTGGGCTCGTCGCCGAGCTGGAGCTGATGACCCCGGAGCAGCGGGCCGCGCACGAGGCCGAGGTCGCCGACGTCGTCGCGCCGGACCGGGAGATCGCGGTCGCGGTCGGTGACACGCTGCTGTCCATGGAGAACGTGACCATGCGCTTCGGCGGCCTGGTCGCGCTCGACGACGTCTCGTTCGACATCCGGCGCGGCGAGATCCTCGGGCTGATCGGCCCGAACGGCGCCGGCAAGACGACCTGCTTCAACGCGCTCACCGGCGTCTACCGGCCCAGTTCGGGCCGGGTCCTGCTGGAGGGCGCGCCGCTGGGCCGTCGTCAGCGCTTCCAGATCACCCAGCTCGGCATCGCCCGGACGTTCCAGAACATCCGTCTCTTCAGCGAGATGACCGCGCTGGAGAACGTCGTGGTCGGGACGGACGCCCGGCATCGGACGTCGGTGATGGGTGCGCTGTTCCGGGTGCCGCGACACACCCGCGAGGAGAAGCAGGCGATCGAGCGGGCGATGGCGCTGCTCGAGTTCGTCGGCATCGCCGACCGGGCCGCGGACAAGGCGCGCAACCTGCCCTACGGCTACCAGCGCCGCCTCGAGATCGCCCGCGCGCTGGCCACCGAGCCGAAGCTGCTCTGCCTGGACGAGCCCGCCGCGGGCTTCAACCCGGCCGAGAAGGACAACCTGATGGGGTTGATCCGCAAGATCCGCGACGACGGGTACACCGTTCTGCTGATCGAGCACGACATGCGTCTGGTGATGGGCGTGACCGACCGGATCGTGGTGCTGGAGTTCGGCAAGAAGATCGCCGAGGGCCTGCCCACCGAGATCCGGGACGACCCGGCCGTGGTGGCCGCCTACCTGGGGGTCCCCGATGACGACGCTCCTTGAGCTGGACGGGGTCGGTGCCCACTACGGACGCATCCAGGCCCTGGACGGCATCTCCCTGCGGGTCGACGAGGGCGAGGTGGTGACCCTGATCGGCGCGAACGGTGCCGGGAAGACGACCACCATGCGCGCCATCTCCGGCGTCCGGCCGATCTCGTCGGGGTCGATCACGTTCGACGGCACCGACATCTCGACGCTGCGCGCGGACCTGCGGGTGGTCCGCGGGATCTCCCAGGCCCCGGAGGGCCGCGGGATCTTCCCCGGCATGACCGTGCTGGAGAACCTGGACATGGGCGCCTACAGCCGCAAGGACCGCAAGGAGCTCCCGGCCGAGATGGACCGGATCTTCGAGCTGTTCCCGCGGCTGGCCGAGCGCCGTTCGCAGGTCGGGGGCACGCTGTCCGGCGGTGAGCAGCAGATGCTGGCGATCGGGCGGGCGCTGATGTCCAAGCCGCGGCTGCTGCTGCTCGACGAGCCCTCGATGGGCCTGGCCCCGCAGTTCATCGCGCAGATCTTCCGGATCATCACCGAGATCAACCAGAAGCAGGGTGTGACGGTGCTGCTGGTCGAGCAGAACGCCCAGCAGGCGCTGTCCCGGGCCGACCGGGCGTACGTGATCGAGACCGGCCGGATCACGCGGTCGGGCACCGGCAAGGAGCTGCTGGCCGACCCGAGCATCAAGGAGGCCTACCTGGGCGTCGCGTAGGCCCTCCCGCACGACGACAGGAGCCCCGCCCGGATTCCGGGCGGGGCTCCTGTCGTGCGCGGGCTCAGGCCTTCGCGGTGGCCAGGCCGTCGATGACGGCGTCGGCGACGGCCTTCATCGTGGTCCGCCGGTCCATCGCGGTGCGCTGGATCCAGCGGAACGCCTCGGGCTCGCTCATCTTCTGGTGGGTCATCAGCAGGCCCTTGGCCCGGTCGACGACCTTGCGGGTCTCGAAACGCTCGTTGAGCGAGGCGACCTCGTCCTCGAGCGCGCGCTTCTCGGCGAACCGGGAGACCGCCAGCTCGATCGCGGGCACCAGCTCGTGCCGGGCGAACGGCTTGACCAGGTAGGCCATCGCGCCGGCGTCGCGGGCCCGCTCGATCAGGTCGCGCTGGCTGAACGCGGTCAGCATGACGACCGGGGCGATCCGCTCCCCCACGATCTCGGCGGCCGCGTCGATGCCGTCCTTCTTGGGCATCTTGACGTCCATGATGACCAGGTCCGGCTCGAGCTCGCGGGCCTGCTCGACGGCGGCCTCGCCGTCACCGGCCTCACCGGCGACCTGGTAGCCCTCCTCGGAGAGCATCTCGGCGAGATCCATCCGGATCAGCGCCTCGTCCTCGACGACCAGGACCCGCCACCCGGGGCGCGGACCGTCGCCGTCGTCCTGCGGCGTGTCTGCGGGAACGTCCTCGGCCACCGGGATCTCCTTCGTCGAACTGCTGTGCGGCGGAACAGCCAGGCTACCGGGCACGCGCCACTCGGACCGCTCCACTTCAGCACTTCGTGTGCGGAAACACGTCCCGAAGCGGCGCCACAGCGCTCCACCCCACCTCATCGAGAAGGCCGAGAGGCACGAGAGCTCCGCTCGTCCAACAGGAGCGGACGAGAGCAGCTCTCGTCCGGCGGAAGGGTGCCCCCGGTGGGATTCGAACCCACACTGGACGCTGTTTGAGAGCGCGGTCTCTGCCAGTTGGACTACAGGGGCTTACAACGTTTCGACTAATCGATTCGCTCTGCCTACGATAGCGCGCCGCCGGATCCGTTTCCTGCTCGGCCCGCTCCTTCTCTCACGCCTCCCACACCCCGGCCAGTGTCGTCGCGATCCGGCGCATCACGTGCCGGTCGTTCCAGTAGAGGGTGTGTGCGAGGGGGCTGAGGTTGAACGGGAACGGTCGCGTCCCGACCCGTTCGTCGGTCACCGCGTCCCGGTACTGCGGCGACAGCCCGGCCAGCGGGGTGGCGATCACGTCGTCGGGGTCGTAGAGGTTCGTCCAGCCGCCGCGCCCGGCCAGGTCCGGCTCGACGTCGGGGTGCGGGACGCGCAGCGGGGTGTCGAGCTGGTCCTCGTCGAGGCCGAGCGTGAACAGCGCGAGCGGGCTGCCCAGCGTGTGCAGGCCGGCGAGCGTGCGGCCCCGCTCCAGCGCGGTGTCGCCCACGACCGCCGCGACCTGCTCCGGCAGGTCCGTGCCGGCGTGCAGGTCGTGGAAGTAGTTGCTGACCACGACGGTGCCCAGGCTGTGCGCGACCACGCACAGCCGTGCGTCCGGGCCGGCCTCCTCGGCCAGCTCCCGCAGGCTCCGGGCCAGCACCGCGTGCACGCCGCCGTAGACGCCCGCGTTGGACCGCTGGTAGGCGATCGCGTCACCGACGTAGCCGACGGCGAGCCAGCGCAGCGTGGGCCAGTGGAAGTCACCGGTGCCCGGCAGCCGGCGCACCGCCCCGCTGGCCACCAGCCCGGTCAGCGCGGCCACCGACCCCCTGGACGCGACGCCACCGGCCCACCGCAGCCCCTCGAGGAACCAGCCGAGGGTGTCGCCGTGCCCGGTCAGGCGCCGCTCCAGGTCGTCCTGACGCTGCTGCAGCACCGAGACCCAGTGCGCCGAGCGCACGGCCAGCGCCTCCTCCGCGGCGACGCCGGTGTGCGCCGTGAACTCCTCGCGCAGCAGCCGCATCGCCGTCGCCGCGACGTCGTCGTCGGAGGTCTCGACGCCGTGCACGAACAGCACGGCGAGCTTCTCGGACATGACGCTCCCCGCAGGTCGACCCGGAGATCATCACGCTACCGCCGCGGCAGGAGCTCAGTGCCGGGGCGCGCCGCCGCCACCGCCGCGCTTGCGCAGCATCCCCTGGATCTTCTCGCGGTTCTTCGGGTCCGAGGCGTAGCGCTTGGCCTGGTCGGTCATCTTGCGGCCCTGCGGGCTCTTCAGGAACTGGGAGATCTTGCTGAACAGGCCGGGCATGGGTCCTCCTGGGTCGCACGGCGCGGGATGTCCCCGGCCGCCGGTACACGATACAGCCGGACAACCCGGACATGCCGGGCGCGACCGGATGGTCAGGCGCGCTCGAGCAGCGCGACGGCCTCCATGTGGTGGGTCATCGGGAACGCGTCGAACGCGCGCAGCGCGGTGACCCGGTACCCGTGTGTCCCGAACAGCGCGAGGTCGCGGCCCAGCGACGCCGGGTCACAGGCCACGTGCACGATCCGGGCCGGTCCGCGCGCGGCCAGCGCGGCGACCATCGCCCGGCCCAGCCCGGCCCGCGGCGGGTCGGTGACCACGACGTCCGGGACGCCGTCGAGGCGCGCGACCTCGCGCTCGGCCCGGCCGATCCGGAAGTCGACCTGCCCGAGTCCGGCCAGCGCCCGGCGGCCGTCGGCGACGGCGTCGCGGGAGGACTCGACGACGGTCACCCGTCCGCCCGGGCCGACCTGCCCGGCCAGCACCGAGGCCAGCACGCCGACCCCGCCGTAGAGGTCCCACGCGACGCCTCCGGGCGGGGCGGCGGCCCACTCGGCCACGATCCCGGCCAGCGTCGGAGCCAGCGACGGGTGCACCTGCCAGAACACGCCCGGCGTCAGCTCCCACCGGTGACCCGCGGCCTGCGCGGTGACCGGGCCGTCCCCGGGCAGGTGCGCCCGCGCGGCGGCGTCGACGGTCACCTCGACGTCCTCGCCCGGGGTGAACGAGCACTCCAGCACCGGCGGCAGCGACCCGGACGGGGCCAGGAGGCAGTCGGCGACCGGCAGCACGTCGTGGCTGCGGTGCGCGCGCAGGCCGGGCGTGCCCTCGTCGTCGACGGCCAGGCGGACGCGGGTGCGCCAGCCGAGCGGCCCTCCGGGCAGCTCCTCGACCTCGACCGGGCCCAGGTGCGCGGTGGCCGGGCCGGCCAGGCGGGTGAGCTGCTCGCGCAGGACGTCGGTCTTCAGGGCGCGCTGCGCGGCCGGGGTGGCGTGCTGGAAGTCGCAGCCACCGCACGCCCCGGGCCGGGCCCACTCGCACGGCGCGGGCACCCGGTCCGGCGATCCGCGCAGCACCGACACCGCGTCGGCGCGGCAGAACGCGCCGCCCGGGTCCTCGGTGACCACGGCACGCACCCGCTCGCCGGGCAGCGCGTGCCGGACGAACACGACCCGCCCGTCCGCCGACGGCTCGCCGTCGTCGCCGGCACGGGCGACGCAGTGCCCGCCGTGCGCGACGGCGCCGACCTCGAGCTCGAGCACCCGGTCCGTCCAGTCCAGTGCGGTGCTCCCGCTCGCGGGTGTCGTCGCGGACTCGCTCAACGGTTCCTCTTCCCGGTGGGGGTCGTCCCCGTGGTGGTGGTCCTGGGTGTCGCCGGCTTCCCGGGGGTGCTCGGCGCGTCCGGCCGCAGGCCCCCGCCGGTCGTCGCCCCGCCGCCGCGGCCCTCGCCGGGCAGCGGGGCCTGCGACGACGGGTACCCGCGGCGCGACGCGCCCGGTGCGGTCAGCGGGCTGAGCCCGCGCGCGCCCTCCGAGGACCGTAGCTGCCAGGGCACGCTGGTCACCATCACGCCGGGCTGGAACAGCAGCCGGCTCTTCAGGCGCAGCGCGCTCTGGTTGTGCAGGACCTGCTCCCACCAGTGCCCGACCACGTACTCCGGGATGTAGACGGTGACGACGTTGCGCGGGGAGTCGCTGCGGATGCGCTTCACGTAGTCCAGGACCGGCTTGGTGATCTCCCGGTAGGGCGACTCGACGACCTTGAGCGGCACCGGGATCTCCCGCTTGTCCCAGTCCCGGACCAGTTTCTTGGTGTCGGCGTCGTCGACGTTGACCGTGACCGCCTCCAGGATGTCCGGGCGGGTGGCGCGGGCGTAGGCCAGTGCCCGCAGCGTCGGCTTGTGCAGTGTGGAGACCAGCACGACGGCGTGGTTGCGCGAGGGCAGCACGTCGTCGGACTCGTCGGCGACGAGCTCGGCCGAGACCCGGTCGTAGTGCTTCTGGATGGCCAGCATCAGCACGAAGAACCCGCCCATCGCCACGATCGCGATCCAGGCGCCGAGCGTGAACTTGGTGATCAGCACGGTGATCAGCACGACGCCGGTCATGGCCGCGCCGAACCCGTTGATGGCCTGGCTGCGCCGGATCCGGGCCCGTTCCGGGGGCTCCGGGCCCTCGGCCAGCGCCCGGCTCCAGTGCCGCACCATCCCGATCTGGGACAGCGTGAACGACACGAACACGCCGACGGTGTAGAGCGGGATCAGCTTGGTGACCTCGGCCTGGAACCCGACGACCAGCAGCACGGCCAGGAAGGCCAGCACGACGATGCCGTTGGAGTAGGCCAGCCGGTCGCCGCGGGTGTGCAGCTGGCGCGGCAGGTAGCGGTCCTGGGACAGGATCGAGCCGAGCACCGGGAACCCGTTGAACGCGGTGTTCGCCGCCAGCACCAGGATCAGCGCCGTCGTCACGACCACGAAGAAGAACCCGGGCCGGAAGCCGGCGAACACCGCGTCCGCGAGCTGGGCGATCATCGTCTGCTGCTGGTAGCCGGGCGGCGCGTCCGGGAACTGGCGGGCCGGGTCCTCGGCGATCTTCGCCCCGGCCGCCTGGGCCAGCGCGATCAGGCCCATGAACATCGTGATCGAGATCGTGCCGAGCATCAGCAGCGTGGTGGCCGCGTTGCGCGACTTCGGCTTGCGGAACGCCGGGACGCCGTTGCTGATCGCCTCGACACCGGTCAGCGCGGCCGCGCCCTGGGTGAACGAGCGCAGCACCAGCAGGACCAGCGCCAGGCCGGTGAACTGGTCGCCCTCGGCCACCAGCTCGAGGTTCGCACTCGCCGCCTGCACCTCGTCGCCGAGGATGACGATCCGGGTGAAACCCCAGACCAGCATCGCCCCGATGCCGAAGACGAACGCGTAGACCGGGATCGCGAACGTGGTGCCGGACTCCCGGATACCGCGCAGGTTGACCGCGGTGAGCAACGTGATCGCGACGACGGCGAAGAGCATCTTGTGCTCGCCGACGAACGGGATCAGCGCGCCGATGTTGGCCGCGGCCGAGGAGATCGAGACCGCGACGGTGAGCGTGTAGTCGACGAGCAGCGCGCTGGCCACCGTCAGCCCGGCCTTCTTGCCCAGGTTGACGGTCGCGACCTCGTAGTCGCCGCCGCCCGAGGGGTAGGCGTGCACGTTCTGCCGGTAGCTGGCCACCACCGTGAGCATCACGATCACCACGGCCAGGCCGATCCACGGCGAGAACGCGTACGAGGTGACGCCCGCCACGGACAGCGTCAGGAAGATCTCTTCCGGGGCGTAGGCGACCGACGACATCGCGTCCGAGGCGAACACCGGCAGGGCGATGCGTTTGCGGAGCAACGTGCTGTTCAGGCGGTCGCTGCGCTGCGGCCGTCCGACCACGAGCCGCTTGGCGGCGACGGCGAGCTTGGACACGGTGCGCAGCCTATGCTCCCGTCGACGGGCACTCGCGATAGCGTGCGCGCGGCGGACGCGGGTGCGTCGCCACCGTCGATCCCCGCCGGTCGAGGACCGTGGAAGGACCATCCCCGTATGCACGTCGTGATCATGGGATGCGGCCGGGTCGGCTCGTCCCTGGCCGCCGGGCTGGAACGCCTCGGCCACGAGGTCGCGGTGATCGACCGCGACCCGCAGTCGTTCCGCCGCCTGGGCCCGGACTTCCGCGGACGCCAGGTCGTCGGCTTCGGTTTCCACCGCTCGGTGCTCGACGAGGCCGGCCTGGAGAGCGCGGACGCGTTCGCCGCCGTCTCCAACGGGGACAACTCGAACATCATCGCCGCCCGGGTGGCGCGGGAGAGCTACGGCGTGGAACGGGTCGTGGCCCGGATCTACGACGCCAAGCGGGCCGCGGTCTACGAGCGGCTCGGCATCCCGACCGTGGCCACCGTGCCGTGGACGACCGACCGGCTGCTGCGGATGCTGCTGCCCGACGGCGTCGCGACGGCCTGGCGCGAGCCCACCGGGACCGTCGCGGTGCTGCCGCTGCCCCTGCACGAGGAGTGGGCCGGCCAGCCGGTCCGCAAGCTCGAACGGGCCACCGGGTCGCGGGTCGCGTTCATCGTGCGGTTCGGCACCGGCGTGCTGCCCGGCCCGGAGACCACGGTGCAGGC
This sequence comes from Pseudonocardia sp. KRD291, assembly GCF_019263595.1. Classification (GTDB taxonomy): domain Bacteria; phylum Actinomycetota; class Actinomycetes; order Mycobacteriales; family Pseudonocardiaceae; genus Pseudonocardia. The sequence continues at coordinate 18,772 of NZ_JADQDD010000082.1, forward strand.
CGAGGACACCGTGTACGTGGCGGCCCGGTCGGGCACCGTCTCGGACGTGACGGGGGCCGCCGCGGCGGCCCCCGAGGAGGACTGAACCCATGCGCGTCGCGATCGCCGGAGCCGGCGCGGTGGGGCGTTCCATCGCGCTCGAGCTCGTCGAGTCCGAGCACCAGGTGATGCTGATCGAGCGCGAGCTCGGCCAGATCGACCCGTCCGCGGTCGAGGACGCCGAGTGGGTGCACGCCGACGCCTGCGAGCTGAGCTCGCTGGAGGATGCCGGTGTGGAGGGCTGCGACGTGGTCATCGCCGCGACCGGCGACGACAAGGTCAACCTCGTGGTGTCGCTGCTGGCCAAGACCGAGTTCGGGGTGCGCCGGGTGGTGGCCCGGGTGAACGACCCCCGCAACGAGTGGCTGTTCAGCGAGAACTGGGGCGTCGACGTCGCGGTGTCGACCCCGCGCCTGCTGGCGGCGCTGGTCGAGGAGGCGGTGGCCGTCGGGGACCTGGTGCGTCTGCTCACGCTGCGCCAGGGTCAGGCGAACCTGATGGAGGTCACGCTCCCGGACCCGACGCCGCTCTCCGGCCGCCCGGTGCGCTCGCTGGCGCTGCCGCCGGACTCGGCGCTGGTGGTGATCCTGCGCGGCGGACGGGTGATCGTCCCGCAGCCCGACGACGCGATCGAGGCCGGCGACGAGCTGCTGTTCGTGGCCACCGCCGCGGTCGAGGGGGAGATCCGCTCCGCCCTCGACGTCTGAGCTAGGCGGGCGCTGCCGCCCGCTCGGCGCGGCGGACGATCAGGATCGTGGCCAGGATGGCGGCGCCGAACAGCGGGTAGCCCATCGCCAGCCGCGCGATGCCCAGCGCGTTCTCGGCGTTGGCGTCGTAGAGCAGGCCCTGCACGACCACACGCAGGGCGAACACGATCGCCCAGATACCGGTGGCCCAGGTGTAGGCCCGCAGCAGCCGCCGGTCGGAGCGCCACTCCTGTCCGTGCCCGTTGATGCCGTGCCAGATCACCCCGGCCAGCGGCCGGCGCACGATCACCGAGATGAGCGCGACCAGCGCGAGGAACCCGCTGTAGAGCAGCCCCGGCAGGTAGAAGCCGCGGGCCTCGCCGGTCTGGTTCGCCACCAGGGCGCAGACCCCGACCCCGATCAGCCCGGAGATCGCCGGCTGGATCGGGTCGCGGCGCACGAGGCGCCACAGCAGGACCAGCACGCCGGCGGCGATCGCGGCGTAGAGGGCCGGGCGCAGCGACGTGATGACGTTGACCACGACGAACACCGCCACCGGGACGGTGGAGGCGACGATCCCGGGGATGCCGCCCATCTGGTCCATCATCGTCGGACCGGTGCGCGCCGGGTGGGTGGTGCCGTCCCCTGTGCCGTCCCCTGCGCCGCCGGTGCCGTCGCCGGTGCCGCTGCCCTCGGGGCCGTCGTCGCGGGGGCGCCCGTGGGGCGGCGGGCCCGCGGGATCGATCCGCGGCAGGCGGGTGGTCGGGGTGCTGTCCGGGTGCCGTTCGCTCACTGTGCCTGGCAGATCTCGTAGTACGGGTTGTAGAGCACCTTGTGGCCGTCCCGGACCGACATGCGCCCGCGGACGCGCATCGTGCGGCCGGCCTCGATGCCGGGGATCCGGCGGCGGCCCATCCAGACCAGCGTCACCCCGTCGGTGCCGTCGAACAGCTCGGCCCGCAGGGTCGCCTCGGCGCTCTGCGGGCACAGCTCCACGCTGCGGATACGGCCGAGCATGACGACCTCCTCGCCGCACGCGCAGTCCTTCGCGGCGCGGGCGCCGGAGTCCTCGGCGTCCTCCGCGAGGTCCCGGGCGTCGAGCTCGTCGACGTCACTGGTGAGCTTGCGGAGCATCCGGCGGAACGTCCCGCCATCCGTGCTGCCCATGTCTCTCCTCGGCCAGGCGCGGACCCCGACCCGGTCGGAGTCCCCTCGCTCGTGTCGCGATCCGACTCGTGTCGTGCTCTCGCGCTACCAGGGTAACGCTCGCAGTGCCGCCGATGTGCCCGCTCCCCACGCGCCGTGGACCACCCGGGCGTCCACGCCGAGCGGTCGCCCTCCGTTGGTGGGCGGTCGGCCGCTCGGCCGGTCGGGTGGCGGAATCGGTGGTCAGGGGCGGCGGTGGCGGTGGCGGCCCGGGTCGGCGACGTCGGTGAACAACGTCACCGGGTCCTCGTCCGTCCCGGGTTCCGGGCCGTCGCCGCCCGGGTGACGGCCGTTGGTGCCGTTGCGCCGGTACCGCTCCCCCGCGTCCGCCGGGGAGTTGAACAGGTCGTCGCCGCCCGTGTGGCCGTACTCGCGGTGCGTCGTGTCGCGCCAGTCGGTCAGCGGGCCGCGGGAGCCGTTGCGCTGCGGCTCCGGGTCCAGCGGCGTGCGCGACGCTCCGGCGTCCGGGTCCAGCGGCGTGCGCGACGCCCCCGTGTCCGGGTCCCGGTGGCCGCCGGGGCGTGCGTGACGCCCGCCCGGGCGCGCCGCGATCTCGGCCGACATCCAGGACGACGCGCCGGTGGTGCGGTCATCGGTCTCGACCTCCCCGCGGCGCCGGCGGCGACCGGGCCCGGGATCGGCCGTGGACGGCCGGGACGCGCCGTTGGCCCCGGCCCGGGGCCGCCGCCGGGGAAGGGCGTCGGAGACCGGGTCCGCCACGGTCTCCGCGCCCCACCCGGGGGCCGGCTCGGGGATCGGCTCCGGGGCCGGCACGGCGTCCAGCTCGGCCTCGAGCAGCGGCACGTCGGACAGCGGGATGTCCTCGATCGCCATCCGGCTCACCGCCGCCGGTTCGACGGGGTCGACGGAATCGGACCGGGACCCGGACCACGGCTCGGGTCGGCGGTCGTCGTCGGCGCCACGGAGCAGGTCGGTGGCGGGGGTCGTGTCCCGGCCGTCCCGAGGGCGGTCGGCACGGCGCCTGCGGGGCGGCTGCTCGTCGGACCGGCCGCCGTCCGGGGTCGTGCGGGCGGTCGCCGGTCGCGAGGTGCTCGAACGGGCGGTGGTCGAACGTGAGCCGGTCGAACGCGAGCCGGCCGAACGGCCCGGGGCGGGCCGCAGCGACGCCGGGTCCGGCACCAGGTCGGACGGGGACAGCGCGGTCACCGCGGGATCACGGCGCACCGGGGGCTCGACCGGCTCCGGCGCGTCGTCG
>NZ_JADQDD010000083.1 GCF_019263595.1 Pseudonocardia sp. KRD291
CCCGCTGCTCCGCCCGACGAGCGGCACGGTCGTCGGAACCTTTCCGACGAGAGCGCCGGTCGTGGCTGGGGGGCGGGGTAGCGGTGCGCCTCGTAGGACCGTTCGCCACAGTGGGCTGCGCCGTTCGCGCGGGCTCGGTCCACAACCCGGCGCGTCCGTCCCCAGATCTCGGATCGGCCCTGCGGCACCCCGCGGGGGCCGGAGGATCGGCGCATGGAACGACACCTGGTCTCCGTGCTCACCGCCGCTACGCCGCTCGGGTCCCCTGCGCCGTTCGGGCCGGCCACGCCGTTCGGTCTGGCCGCGCCGCTCGGGTCGGGCGCGCCGTTCGGAACAGTCGTCGTGCTGACCGTCGCGGCCGCGGCGGCCGGTGCCGCTGCCGGGGCGCTGACCCGGCGATGGCTGGCCGGGTTGCGGCGCGGTGCCGACGTGCCGTCACCGTGGTGCGAGCTGGCGACGGCGCTGCTCTGGTCGGTGCCCGTGCTGTGGTGGTCGCTCGGCGCGCTCCCGGGTGTCCTGGTGCCGTTGCTGCTCGGCCTGGGATGGCTGGGCGTGGCCGGGTCCGCGGTGGATCTGCGCCACCGCCGGCTGCCGAACGCCCTGACCCTGCCCGCGTTGCCGCTGGTGCTGGCCCTGCTCGTGCCGCTCGGCGCGGACGCGGTGCTGCGCGGGGTCGCCGGGGCGGCGCTGCTCGCGGCGGCGCACGCGGTCGTGCACCTGGTGGCACCGGCCGCGATGGGGGCCGGTGACGTGAAGCTCGCGGCGCCGGTGGGCGCGGCCCTGGCCGGGCCGTCCTGGGCCGCGCTCCCGGCCGGGGCGGCGCTCGCGCTCGTCCTGACCGGCCTGCTGGCGGCGGCCGGTCTGGCCGGGCGGCGGTGGGATCGCTGCGCGTCGGTGCCGCACGGGCCGTCGATGCTGGCCGCGGCCTGGGCCGTGGTCTTGTTCGCGGCGGGTTCGGCAGGCCTGGCCGGTACCGGGTGAGAGGATGGACGCCGTGCTGCGATGGATCACTGCCGGGGAGTCCCACGGTCCCGCGCTGGTGGCCGTGCTGGAGGGCATGGTCGCCGGTGTCGAGATCACCACGAAGGAGCTCAACGCCGAGCTCGAGCGCCGCAAGCTCGGCCACGGCCGCAGCCCGCGGATGTCGTTCGAGGCCGACGAGCTCGAGGTGATCGGCGGCCTGCGACACGGGATCACCCAGGGCGGGCCGTTCGCGGTGCGGATCGGCAACACCGAGTGGCCCAAGTGGGAGACGGTGATGGCCGCCGACCCGGTCGACGACGAGCTGATCGCCAACCGGGCACGCAACGCCCCGCTGACCCGACCGCGGCCCGGGCACGCCGACCTGGCCGGGATGACCAAGTACGGCTTCGACGACGCCCGACCGGTCCTGGAGCGCGCCAGCGCCCGGGAGACGGCCTCGCGGGTGGTGTTGGGGACGGTGGCCAAGGCCTTCCTCAAGCAGGCCTTCGGCGTCGACGTCGTGTCGCACGTGGTGGCGATCGGCGCCGTCGACGCGCCCGACGACGGCCCGGTGCCCGGCCCCGGTGACTCCGAGCGGGTCGACGCGAGCCCGGTGCGGGCGTTCACCGAAGACGCGTCCGCCGCGATGATGGCCGAGATCGACGCCGCGCACGACGACGGCGACACCCTGGGCGGGGTGATCGAGGTGATCGCCTACGGGATGCCGGTCGGTGTCGGCTCCTACGTCCAGGCCGACCGGCGCCTCGACGCCCGCCTGGCCGGTGCGCTGATGGGCGTGCAGGCGATGAAGGGCGTCGAGATCGGCGACGGGTTCCGCACCGCGCACCGCCGCGGCAGCGCGGCGCACGACGAGATGGTGCCCGGTGATCCGGTGCAGCGGCTGTCCAACCGGGCCGGGGGGATCGAGGGCGGCATGACCAACGGCGAGCCGGTCCGGGTCCGGATCGCGATGAAGCCGATCTCGACGGTGCCCAGGGCGCTGCGCACGATCGACACCGCCACCGGCGAGGAGGCGGTCGCGATCCACCAGCGCTCGGATGCGTGCGCGGTGCCGCGGGCCGGCGTCGTCGTGGAGTCGGTGACGGCGCTCGTACTGGCCCAGGCGGCCCTGGAGAAGTTCGGCGGCGACTCGATCGCCGAGACCCGGCGCAACCTCGCGAGCTACCTCGAGGCCTCCGCCGGGACGCGGGTGGCGCCGTGAACGCCGCCGCGCAGGACGGCGCCACCGGCCGGGGCCCGGACCCCGACGGCCGGCCGTTCGTGGTCGTCGTCGGGCCGCCCGGGTCCGGCAAGTCGACGATCGGCAAGCTGCTTGCCCGGCGGCTCGGGCTGAGCTTCGCCGACACCGACGCGGTGATCGTGGAGCGGATCGGGCGCCCGATCGCCGACATGTTCACCACCGACGGCGAGGACGCGTTCCGGGCGCTGGAGCGCGAGGTCGTCGCCGAGGCGCTGCGCGCGGGACACGGTGTGCTCGCACTCGGTGGCGGATCCGTGCTCGCCGACGCGACCCGGGAGATCCTGCGGGAGCACCGGGTACTGGCCCTGGACGTCAACGTGGCCGACGGCATGCGCCGCACCGGGATGTCGACCGCGCGGCCGTTGCTGGCCGGGGTCAACCCGCGGGCGACGTTCCGCACGCTGCTCGACGCCCGCGCCGCGCTCTACCGCGAGGTCGCCACCGTGCAGGTCGACACGTCGCGCCGGAGCCCGAACCAGGTCGTGGCTTCGGTGCTGGCCGCGCTCGGGGAGGCCCCGGCCGGGGAGCCGCCCGCCTCGCCGGACGCGCCCGACCCGCTGGACCGGCCCACCGTCCGCGACGACGCCCCACTGCCGCATCCCGGCATCGGCGCGCCCGGCCCGTCGGAGGCCTCGTGAGCGCCGCAGCCGGCCCCGCCGCGGGGCAGGGGCCGGGGACGGCCGCCGGGGCGACCCGGATCGACGTCGCCGCCGAGCGGCCCTACCCGGTGTGGGTCGGGCACGGCGTCGCGGACCGGCTGGGCGGGACCGTCACCGGCCTCGGGGCCCGGTCGGCGCTGCTCGTGCACCCGCCGACGCTGCTCGGGCGTGCGGAGGCCGCGCGGGCCGAGCTGGCCGCGGCCGGGGTGGCCGCGCACCGCGTGCAGGTCGCCGACGCCGAGGAGGGCAAGTCCCTCGACGGACTCGCCCAGTGCTGGCAGGCGTGCGCCGACGCCGGGCTCACCCGCTCCGACGTCGTCGTCGGTTTCGGCGGGGGAGCGGTCACCGACCTCGCCGGGTTCGTGGCCGCCACCTGGATGCGCGGGGTGGCGGTGGTGCACGTGCCGACCACGTTGCTGGCGATGGTCGACGCCGCGGTCGGCGGCAAGACCGGGATCAACACCGCGGCCGGGAAGAACCTGGTCGGGGCGTTCCACGAGCCGTCGGCGGTGCTGGTCGACCTGGACACGCTGCGCACCCTGCCCGAGGCCGAGCTCGTCGCCGGGTCCGCGGAGATCCTCAAGACCGGGTTCATCGCCGACCCGGTGATCCTGGACCTGGTCGAGGCCGACCCGGTCGCCGCGCTGGACGCGTCCGGCCCGGTGCTGGCCGAGCTGGTGCAGCGGTCGATCCGGGTCAAAGCCGAGGTCGTCGGCGCGGACCTGCGCGAGTCGCACCTGCGCGAGATCCTCAACTACGGCCACACGCTCGGGCACGCCGTCGAGCGCCGGGAGGGCTACCGCTGGCGCCACGGCAGCGCGGTCAGCGTCGGACTGGTGTTCGCCGCCGAGCTCGCCCGCGCCGCGGGACGCCTCGACGACGCCACCAGCGACCGGCACCGCGCCGTCCTGGACTCGGTGGGCCTGCCCGTGTCCTACGTCCCCGGTGTGCTCCCGGAGCTGGTGGAGACGATGAAGGGGGACAAGAAGTCCCGGGCCGGGATGCTGCGCTTCGTCGTCCTCGACGGCCTGGCGCGGCCCGGCCGGCTGGAGGACCCGTCCGCGGAGCTGCTCGAACGGGCCTACTCGGCGATCGTCTGAGCGTTTCGTACCGATCCGGCCGGTGACCGGGGGGCGTCGACGTGCCCGCGGGCGGCGGACGGGCGACGATGCGCCGGTGACGTCCTCCACCACACCCGACCCGCGCCGCTGGAGCGCCCTGGCCGTCTGCCTGATCGCCGGGTTCATGACCCTGCTCGACGTGAGCATCGTCAACGTCGCGCTGCCGGCGATGCAGTCCGGACTCGGCGCGTCGGCGGCCGAGCTGTCCTGGGTCGTGTCGGGCTACGCGCTGACGTTCGGCCTGGTGCTGGTGTCCTCGGGCCGGCTCGGCGACGACCGCGGCCGTCGCCGGATGTTCCTGATCTCGCTGGCCCTGTTCACCCTGACCAGCGCACTGGCCGGGCTGGCGACCGACCCCACCTGGCTGGTCGTCGCGCGGCTGCTGCAGGGGGCCGCGGGCGGGATGCTCAACCCACAGGTGATCGGGTTCATCCAGCAGCTGTTCCAGGGTCCCGAGCGCGGCCGCGCCTTCGGGCTCTTCGGCGCCGTGATCGGGGTGTCCACCGCCGTCGGGCCGCTGCTCGGCGGGCTGTTGCTGCAGTGGGCCGGCACCGACGACGGCTGGCGCTGGGTGTTCTACGTCAACGTGCCGATCGGCGTCGCCGGTCTCGTGCTCGGGGCCCGGTTGCTGCCCCGCGACGAGGCCCGCGGCGCCTCGCGTCCGCTCGACGCGGTCGGCGCGCTGCTGCTCGGCCTGGCCGTGGTGGCGTTGATGTTGCCGCTGGTGCTCTCCGAACGGGACCCCGCGGCGGCGCCCTGGTGGCTGCTCGGCGTGGCCGCGGTCCTGATGGTGGCGTTCGTGGTGTGGGAGCGGCGGGCACGGGCGACGCACGGGCACCCGCTGGTGGACTTCGGTCTGCTGCGTACCCGCAGCTACGCGATGGGCACCTCGGTGGGCCTGCTCTACTTCGCCGGCTTCACGTCGATCTTCTTCGTGCTCACGCTGTACCTGCAGCAGGGCCTGGACTACACGCCGCTGCAGGCGGGCCTGGCGCTGACGCCGTTCGCGGTCGGCTCCGCCGTCTCCTCCGCGGTCGGGGGCCGCGTGGTGGCGCGGTTCGGCCAGCCGCTCGTCGTCGGCGGTCTGGTGGTGGTCGCCGCCGGGCTGGTGGCGACCGACCTGGTGCTGCGCACCGGGCCGGAGCAGGTCGGCTGGGCGATCGCGGGGCCGCTGCTGGTGGCCGGCCTGGGCAGCGGGCTGGTGATCGCGCCGAACCAGACGCTGGCCCTGCAGGACGTGCCGGCGCGCGAGGGCGGGACGGCCGCCGGTGTGCTGCAGACCGGCCAGCGGATCGGCTCGGCGGTCGGGATCTCGGCGGTCGGAGCGGTGTTCTTCGGCCGGTTGGCCGCCGACCGGGGCGACTGGACCAGCGCGATCTCGACCGGACTCGTCGTCACCGTGGGTCTGGTCGTCCTGGCCCTGCTGGTGGGTGTGGCGGACCTGGTCGCGGGGCGCCGCCCGTCCGGCGGCGACCCGGGGGCGCGCAGGGGCGGCGCCGGCGGCGCCGGGCAGTCGTCGGGTGACGGCGCCGGCACCGATGCCGCGGAACCGTCCGGGCAGTACCCGGCCGGGCAGTCCTCGGGCGGGCCCACCGCCCGCGCCGTGCGGGGGCGCGTCCTCGACGACCGGGGCGCACCGCTGCCCGGCGCGGTCGCCACACTGATCGACACCCAGGGGCGCCAGGTGGGCCGGGCCCGGTGCGGACCGGACGGCCACTACGACCTCGTCGCGGCGTCGGGCACGAGCCACCAGCTCGTCATCGGCGCGTCCGGCTGCCATCCGGAGGGACGCCGGGTGACCCTCGACCCGTCGTCGGCGGCGACGGCGGTACCCGACACGGTCCTGCGCCGGCAGGCGCCGGTCGGGCACTGAGACCGGCCCGCTCACTTCCCTAACGCGGCCCGCTCGGTTACCGAACCCGGCTGCTCAGTTGCCGAACGCGGCGCGGAACTGCTCGGCCGAGGTGGCGCGGTAGACCATGTTGCTGCGCTGCACGTCGTCCAGCGGGGCGCTGGGGGCGTCGGAGTAGCGGTGCCCGGGGTAGACCGTCGGGTTGCCGGACAGCCCGGCCAGGTGCTGCAGGCTGCGGTACATCGCGTCCACGTCGCCGCCGGGGAAGTCGGTGCGCCCGCACCCCTGCAGGAACAGCGTGTCCCCGGCGACCAGGCGCGGGCCGTCCGGCGCGTCGAGCAGGAAGCACTGGCTGCCCGGTGTGTGTCCGGGGGTGTGCAGCAGCCGGATCGGCACCGAGCCGACCTGGACGACGTCGTCGTGGTCGTGCGGGGTGAGGTCGGTCGCGGACAGGCCGGTCACCCGCGTCACCCAGTCCGACTCGTCCCGCTGCACGTGCACCGGCACCGGCGACTTCCCGAGCAGCTCGGCCAGACCGACCAGGTCGAAGCCCATCATCGAGCCGCCGACGTGGTCGGGGTGGTGGTGGGTGGCCAGCACGCCGGTCAGGCGCATGCCGTCGGCGTCCAGGGTGGCCAGCAGGTCGTCCGGGGAGTAGGCGGGATCGACCACGACCGCCTCGCCGGTGGCGCGGTCGCCGATCAGGTACGAGAAGTTGACCATCTGGGTGGCCACCGGGTCGCCGACCGCGTAGTCCTTCCCGGACAGCAGCTGACGGAAGTACAGGCCCTCGCTCATGCGGGCAGCCTAATGGGACGCCGCCGGTGCCCGGGCCGGTCGCCTAGTGTCCACGGCATGGCGGCACCCGAGCGACGAGATGCCCTGCGCGTGCTCCTGCGCGCCGACGGACTCGACGCGGTGCTGGTCACCGACCTGGTCGGTGTCCGGTACCTGAGCGGGTTCACCGGCTCGAACGCCGCGCTCGTGGTGTCCGCGGCGGGCCCGGACGGCGACGTGTTCTGCACCGACGGCCGCTACACCACCCAGGCCGCGGCCGAGGTCGGCGACGTCCGCACGGTGGTCGCGCGCGCCTGCGCCGCGGAGACGGCGCGCGCCGTGGCGCCCGGCACCGTGCTCGGATTCGAGTCCGACGACCTGACCGTGGACGCGCACGCCGCCCTGGTCGCGGCCGCACCCGGACGGCATCTGCGCCCCGCCCCCGGTCTGGTCGCCCGGCTGCGGACGGTCAAGGACGCCGACGAGGTCGAGGCCGTCGGCGCGGCGTGCGCGGTCGCCGACGAGGCGCTGGCCGGGCTGCTCGCCGACGGCGGTCTCGCGGCCGGGCGCAGCGAGCTGGAGGTGGCACTGGACCTGGAGACCCGGATGCGGCGCCTCGGCGCCGCCGGGCCGGCGTTCGACACCATCCTCGCGGCCGGGGCGCACTCGGCGATCCCGCACCACCGGCCGACCGGTACCGAGCTGCGCCGCGGTGACCTGGTGAAGTTGGACTTCGGCGCGCTGGTGCGCGGCTACCACTCGGACATGACCCGCACGTTCGTGCTCGGCCCGCCCGCGGACTGGCAGCGTGAGCTCTACGACCTGGTCGCGGCCGCGCACCGGGCCGGCTGCGACGCGCTGGCCCCGGACGTCGAGACCCGCGCCGTGGACGCCGCGTCCCGGGACGTGATCGTCGAGGCCGGGTTCGGCGAACAGTTCGTGCACGGGCTGGGCCACGGGGTCGGGCTGCAGATCCACGAGCCGCCCTGGCTGTCCGCGCGCAGCAACGAGACGGTCGCCGCCGGCCAGGTCCTCACCGTCGAGCCCGGGGTGTACCTGGAGGGTCGCGGAGGCGTCCGGATCGAGGACACCCTCGTCGTCGGTGCGGACGGGGCGCGGCCGCTGACGGCGACGGCCCGCGAGCTCGTCGAGCTCTAGCCGCGGGCACGGACCAGGGGCAGGTACACCTGGTCGAGGATCTCGACCAGGACGTCGTCCGGGACGACCGGGACGCCGCGCATGACGAACTCGTTGCGCACCAGCACGATCGCCACGGTGGCCACGCGCGGGTGCAGGGACTCCGGGCGCACCTCTCCGCGGGCCACGGCGCGGCCCAGGACGGTCAGCCACTGCGCGGCACCGTCGTCGCGCGGATCCTCGCGCAGCCGGGCGAGCAGCTCCGGGGCTCCTCCGACGGCGGCGAGCAGGTCGCGCAGGATGGCGCCGAGCGGTGAGCTCCAGTGCCGGTTCGCGCGGCGCAGCAGCTCCAGCACGTCCTCGCGCAGGTCTCCGGTGTCCGGCGGCTCCACCGACGTGGCCAGCAGGCGGTAGGCCTCGATGCCGAGCGCGGCGCGGTTCGGCCACCTCCGGTAGATCGAGTTCTTGTTCGTGCCGGCCCGCTGCGCCACCCGGTCCATCGTCAGCCCGGGGTAGCCGGACTCGGTGAGCTCGTCGGCGGCGGCGCGCAGGATGGCGTGCTCCAGGTCCGGCCCGCGCCGCCGCGTCCGGGTGCCCGCGGGGTCCTCGGTGGCCATGCCGACCTCCTCGTCGTGAGGAACGGATCGTACCGTTGCGAAGATCCGTCGAGTAGCCTAGCTTCTGATTTAAGGTACATAAAGTACCGTATTGCTCCGGTGGGAGGCGACGGGTCGATGAGGGTGAACGGGATCAACTACGACGCGGGTTTCGTCCACCGGGGGGTGAGCACCCACGAGCACTTCGACCCGGCCGTCGTGGCCCGCGAGATGCGCATCATCCGGCAGGACCTGCACTGCACGGCCGTACGGATCACCGGAGGTGACCCGGACCGCCTCGAGGCCGCCGCGGTCTGCGCCGCGGACGCCGGCCTGCAGGTGTGGTTCTGCCCGTTCGTCTGCGACCTGACCGCCGAGGAGACGCTCGCTCTCGTCGCGGACTGCGCCGGTCGCGCCGAGCGGCTGCGGGCCGGGGGAGCCGACGTCGTGTTCCTCACCGGCTCCGAGCTGAGCCTGTTCGTCGGCGGGTTCCTGCCCGGCGACACGTTCCTCGACCGCGCGGCGCTGCTGCGCGCCCCGGATGCGGCCCGGCTCCGGGAGTGCTTCGCGACGCTCCCGGAGCGGTTCAACGCCTTCCTCGGCCGGGCCGCGGCACTGGCCCGGGAGCGCTTCGGCGGACCGATCAGCTACGCCTCGCTGCCGTTCGAACGGGTCGACTGGGCGCTCTTCGACATCGTCTCGACCGACGCCGGCTACCGCTCCACCGAGAGCGAGGACGAGTTCCGGGCCGGGATCCGTGCCCTGACCGCGCAGGGCAAGCCGGTCGCGATCACCGAGTTCGGCTGCGCGACGCACGTGGGTGCCGCGCGCAAGGGCGGACGCGGCACGGAGATCGTCGAGAGCGAAGGTGGCCGGGTCACCCGGCTCGACGGCGACTACGTCCGCGACGAGCGCGAGCAGGCCGGCTACCTGCGCGAGCAGTGCGACGTGTTCGACCAGGAGGGCGTGTACGCCGCCTTCGTCTACACGTTCGCGAACTACCACCTGCCGCACCGGCCGGACTCCCGCGAGGACCTCGACATGGCCGCACTCGGGATCGTCACCGTGTTCGAGGACGGCCGCGGGCGGACCTACCCGGACATGGCGTGGGAGCCGAAGCTCGCGTTCGCCGCGCTCGCCGACCGGTACCGCCGGGCCGCCGCCGCGGGCGGTACCGGGTAGCCAGGGCCCCACCGCGACCGCCGTGCGGCGGGCGCGGTGGCGTGCGTGGCGTCGCGTGATCCGGCCGGCCGGACGGGTTCACGTCGGGCCCGCAGACCGCACCGGTACGCTGGGCGTACTCGTGCGCACCGCCCGTGGCGGCGGCGCACCCGGTCCGGCCGCGACCGGAGCCGTCCCCGCCGGGGGTCACCCGGGGGACCGGCCACCGCGGAGAGGGACCGGCCACGACGACGACGCAGCACCCCGACCCGAGCAGGAGAACGCGCACGTGGCTTCGACGAACGACCTGAAGAACGGCCTGGTGCTGAACCTGGACGGCCAGCTGTGGTCGGTCACGGCGTTCCAGCACGTCAAGCCGGGCAAGGGCGGTGCGTTCGTGCGCACCACCCTGAAGAACGTGATGACCGGCAAGGTCGTCGACAAGACGTTCAACGCCGGCAGCAAGGTCGAGACCGCGACGGTGGACCGCCGCGACATGACCTTCCTCTACCGCGACGGCGGCGACTTCGTCTTCATGGACGGCGACACGTTCGACCAGCTCCCGATCCCGGAGAAGACCGTCGGCAGCAGCGCCGACTACCTGCTGGAGAACCAGGTCGCGCAGATCTCGTTCCACGAGGACGCGCCGCTGTTCATCGAGCTGCCCACCTCGGTCGAGCTGGTCATCTCGCACACCGACCCGGGCCTGCAGGGCGACCGCTCCACCGGCGGCACCAAGCCGGCCACCCTGGAGACCGGCGCCGAGATCCAGGTCCCGCTGTTCCTCGAGACCGGTACCCGGGTCAAGGTGGACACGCGCGACGGCCGGTACCTCGGCCGCGTCTGACGTGCGCGCACGAACGAAGGCACGCAAGCGCGCACTGGACATCCTGTTCGAGTCCGAGGCCCGCGGGGATGCCCCTGCCGTGGTACTGGCCCAGCGCCGGGAGACCGACGACGCCCCTCCGGTCTCGGACTACGCCGCGCTGATCGTCGAGGGCGTGACGGCGCACCTGGCCCGGATCGACCAGCTGATCACCGAGCACGCCGAGGGCGACTGGACGGTGGACCGGATGCCCGCGGTGGACCGCACGCTGCTGCGGATCGGGGTCTTCGAGCTGCTGTGGGTCGACGAGATCGACGATCCGGTCGCCATCACCGAGGCCGTCGAGCTGGCCCGGACGCTGTCCACCGACGACAGCCCGCGCTACGTCAACGGCGTGCTCGGCCAGATCTCCGACATCGCCGAACGCCTGCGCGCCACTCTGTAAACCCGCGCGGGCAGCGGGCCGGGTAGCCCTTCCCCAGGTACCCGTGCCCGGCCCGTCCGTGGCCCCGCCGGGCGCTACTCCCGGCTGGCCGGGCGGGCGTCCTGCGGAAGCACACCCCAGTCGATGAGCTGCTCGGTGAGCTCGCCGGGCGACATGTCGTAGATGATCGCCAGCGAGCGCAGGTCCTCGGCGCGGATCGAGAGCACCTTGCCGTTGTAGTCGCCGCGCTGGCTCTGGATGGCCGCGGCGTAGCGGGCCAGCGGGCCCACCTTGTCCGCGGGCAGCTGCTGCAGCCGCTCCAGGTTGATCACGATCTTGGTGGCGGGCTCGCTACCGGAGGGGATGCGCCCCTCGGGCAGGAGCTCGGCCACCGGGACCCCGTAGAAGTCGGCCAGCTCGGCCAGCTTCTGCACGGTCACCGCGCGGTCGCCTCGCTCGTAGGAGCCGACGACGACGGCCTTCCATCGTCCCCCCGACTTCTGCTCGACGCCGTGCAGCGACAGCCCCTGCTGCTGTCGGATGGCCCGGAGTTTTCCTCCGAGGGCCTTGGCGTAGTCGCCCATCTGGCGATCCCCTCATTCCGGTGCTCTGCGTTCGTGTCGACCCGGACGGGGCGAGTCGCGCACTGCGGCGATTCATCCGGGTCGAAAGAGGTGGCGCCGTGCGGGCGAGCCCGTCGTCGCACACCCTCACGTTCATCAATTGATACGGAGAGTAATCCTCCGGGTCCTGTCCGGCGCGGTCAAGCTCGCTCCCCTTCTCGGGGCATTGACGAGCCAATTCCCACACGTTCGGGTCAGTCGCCGCCCCCCGACAGCGGTAGCAGACGGTGCCGTAGCGGGCGTCGAGGGCCGAGCGGGCGACGGCCCGTGACACCGACGCCGCCCGGAACCGGCTAACGCGAACTCCGACCGTCCGGCACCACGGCGGGTCGTCGTGACCGGACCGTGACACCGCGCAGGGACCGCGCAGTCACACCGCGCCGGTGACGGCCGCGGGCGTGGCGTTCGTCGCGTCCGCCCCGTCCGGGGCCTGTCGGGGCGCCCGGAGTTGCTAGGTTGACACCGCACCATCGTCCTTTAAGCCCGTCCGGTGAGGCGGGGAAGGAGCACCTCGTGGCGAACCTCCGCCGCGGGGACGTCGATGCCGGGCAGGACCCCACGCGGGAACTGCTCAGCGCCGCCGACGTCACCCGCACCGTCGCGCGCATCGCGCACCAGATCATCGAGAAGACCGCGTTCTCGCCGGACTCCGCCGACGACGTCGTGCTGATCGGCGTGCCGACCCGCGGGGTGCACCTCGCGCACCGCCTGGCCGCCGCGATCACCGAGTTCACCGGGGCGTCCCCGGCCGTCGGCTCGGTCGACGCCACCCTCTACCGCGACGACCTGCGCCGCGGCCCGGCCCGCGCGCTGGAGGACACGGCCATGCCCGAGGGCGGCGTGGACGGCAGGCTGATCGTGCTCGTCGACGACGTCCTGATGTCCGGGCGCACCACCCGCGCCGCACTCGACGCGCTGCGCGACGAGGGCCGCCCGCGCGCCGTGCAGCTCGCGGTGCTGGTCGACCGCGGGCACCGGGAGCTGCCGATCCGGGCCGACTACGTGGGCAAGAACGTCCCCACCGCGCGCACCGAGCAGATCCTGGTGCTGCTCACCGAGTCCGACGGCCGTGACGGCGTCGCCATCGGCCAGGCCGGACGGACCGGCGGCGACGACGACGCCCCGGCCGCTGCAGAGACCGCAGGAACCGTGGCGACCGACCCGGAGGGAGAGGCGTGAGGCATCTGCTCTCGGTCGCCGACCTGGACGCGACCGCGGCCACGGCGCTGCTCGACACCTCCGACCGGCTGCGCCAGGCGCTGCTCGGACGCGAGGTGCGCAAGCTGCCCACGCTGCGCGGCCGCACCGTGATCACGATGTTCTACGAGAACTCCACCCGGACCCGGGTCTCGTTCGAGATCGCGGGCAAGTGGATGAGCGCCGACACCGTCAACGTCAGCGCGTCCGGCTCCTCGGTGTCGAAGGGGGAGTCCTTGCGCGACACCGCACTGACCCTGTCCTCGATGGGCGCCGACTGCGTGGTCGTGCGGCACCCGGCGTCGGGGGCGGCGCACCGGTTGGCCGGTTGGATGGACCGGGGCAACGAGACCACCGGCACCCACACCAGCATCGTCAACGCCGGCGACGGCACCCACGAGCACCCCACGCAGGCCCTGCTCGACGCCGCGACGCTGCGCGAGCGGCTCGGCGGGATCGCCGGGCGCCGGATCGGGATCGTCGGCGACGTGCTGCACAGCCGGGTCGCCCGGTCCAACGTGCTGCTGCTGGCCACCCTCGGGGCCGAGGTGGTGCTGATCGCGCCGCCGACGCTGCTCCCGGTCGGGGTCGAGCAGTGGCCGTGCCGGGTCGGTCACGAGCTCGACCCGGAGCTGCCCGCCCTGGACGCGGTGATGATGCTGCGGGTACAGGCCGAGCGGATGCACGGCGGCTTCTTCCCGTCGGCGCGCGAGTACGCGATCGGCTACGGCCTGTCCGAGGCCCGCGCCGCGCTGCTGCCCGACGACGCGCCGATCCTGCACCCCGGCCCGATGGTGCGCGGCATGGAGATCGCCCCCGCGGTCGCCGACGCCCCCAGCTCCGCTGTCCTGCAACAGGTGCGCAACGGCGTGCACGTGCGGATGGCCGTCCTCTACCACCTTCTCGCGGGAGCACCGGAATGAGTCGGGACAGCATGAGCAGCCTTCTGATCACGAACGCGCGGCCGTACGGGGAGGACCCGGTCGACGTGCTGGTCACCGACGGCGTCGTCACCTCGATCGGGACCGGTCTGGACGCCCCGTCCGACGCCGACACCCTCGACGCCGGCGGCGCGGTGCTGCTGCCCGGCTTCGTCGACCTGCACGTGCACCTGCGCGAGCCCGGCGGCGAGGAGTCCGAGACGATCGAGACCGGTAGCCACGCCGCGGCGTTGGGCGGGTTCACCGCCGTCTTCGCGATGCCGAACACCGACCCGGTGGCCGACTCGGCCGTCGTCGTCGAGCACGTCCGCCGCCGCGGCGAGGAGATCGGGCTCGTCGACGTGCACCCGGTCGGTGCGGTCACCGTCGGCCTCGGCGGGGAGCGCCTCGCCGAGATGGGCACGATGGCCGCGTCCCGGGCACAGGTCCGGCTGTTCTCCGACGACGGTCGGTGCGTGAACGACCCGCTGATCATGCGCCGAGCACTGGAGTACGCCTCCTCGCTCGGTGTGGTGATCGCCCAGCACGCCGAGGACCACCGGCTCACCGGTGGGGCGCAGGCGCACGAGGGTGCGGTCGCCTCGCGGCTGGGGCTGTCCGGGTGGCCGGCCAGCGCCGAGGAGACGATCGTCGCCCGGGACTGCGCGCTGGCCCGCGACGCGAAGGCCGCGCTGCACGTCTGCCACATCTCCTCGGCGCGCACGATCGACGTGCTGCGCACCGCGAAGGCGGCCGGGGTCCGGGTCTCCGCCGAGGTCACCCCGCACCACCTGCTGCTCACCGACGGCCGGCTGACCGGCTACGACCCGGTGAACAAGGTCAACCCGCCGCTGCGCACGGCCGAGGACACCCGCGCGATGCGCGAGGCGCTGGCCGAGGGCGTGATCGACGTCGTCGCGACCGACCACGCCCCGCACGCCGCGCAGTACAAGGACACCGAGTGGTCCGCGGCCAAGCCCGGCATGCTCGGGCTGCAGACGGCGCTGTCGGTGCTGGTGGAGACGATGGTGGAGCCGGGCCTGCTGGACTGGCACGGTGTGGCGCGGGTGCTCTCCGAGCGCCCGGCCGAGATCGGCGGGCTGCCCGACCAGGGCCGCCCGATCGCCGAGGGCGAGCCGGCGACGTTCGCCCTCGTCGACCCGGACGCCCAGTGGACGGTGCGCGGGGCGGCGCTGGCGAGCAGGGCGGCGAACACGCCGTACGAGGGAATGCGGCTGCCCGGGTCGGTGGTCGCGACGATCCTGCGTGGCCGGATCACGGTGCGGGACGGAAAGGTGCAGGCATGACCGGCAGCAACACGGCACTACTCGTCCTGGAGGACGGGCGGATCTTTCGCGGCGAGTCCTTCGGGGCCGTCGGGGAGTCGCTCGGCGAGGCGGTGTTCACCACCGGCATGACCGGCTACCAGGAGACGCTGACCGACCCGTCCTACCACCGCCAGATCGTGCTGCAGACCGCACCGCAGATCGGCAACACCGGCTGGAACGCCGAGGACGACGAGTCCGCCCGGATCCAGGTCGCGGGCTACGTCGTGCGCGACCCGTCGCGGCGGGCCTCGAACTGGCGCTCCACCGGGTCGCTGTCCGACGCGCTGCGCGACCAGGGCGTCGTCGGGGTCGCCGGGATCGACACCCGGGCCGCGGTGCGCCACCTGCGCGAGCGCGGAGCGATGCGGGCCGGGGTGTTCTCCGGGCCGGCGCTGGCCTCGGACGAGACCCTGGTGGAGCGGGTCCGGCAGAGCCCGCAGATGGAGGGCGCGGACCTCTACGGCGCGGTCACCACGGCCGAGCCCTACGTCGTCCCGGCGGTGGGGGAGCGGCGCTTCGTCGTCGCCGCCCTGGACGTCGGGATCAAGTCCAACACCCCGCGGATGCTGGCCGCGCGCGGCGTCGAGGTGCACGTGCTGCCCGCCGACACCGCGATCGAGGCGATCGACGAGCTGCGCCCGGACGGGTTCTTCCTGGCCAACGGCCCGGGTGACCCGGCCACCGCGGACGGGCCGGTCGCGCTGACCAGGCAGGTGCTCGAGCGCCGGATCCCGCTGTTCGGGATCTGCTTCGGCAACCAGATCTTCGGCCGCGCGCTGGGGCGCGGCACCTACAAGCTGCGCTACGGCCACCGCGGCATCAACATCCCGGTGATCGAGCACGCCACCGGGCGGGTCGCGATCACCTCGCAGAACCACGGCTTCGCCGTGCAGGGCGAGGCGGGCGAGACGTTCCGCACCCCGTTCGGCACCGCGCAGATCACCCACACCTGCCCGAACGACGGCTGCGTCGAGGGCATGGCCGGGACCGACTTCCCGGCGTTCAGCGTGCAGTACCACCCGGAGGCCGCGGCCGGCCCGCACGACGCCGCGGACCTGTTCGACCGGTTCGTCACGCTGATGGCCGAGCACCCGGTCGGCTACGCAGGCGCCGCGGGCCTGCCCCTGCCCGGGGTGGACCAGCCCCTGCGCGAGGCGGACCGGACCGCTCCCGACCACACCCCGGCGGTGACGAACGACGGGAGCCCGTTGCCGGGCCCGGCCGACCCGGACGCCGAGGCCCCCACCGGGCCGTTCCCGGTCGTCGCCCCGCCGGGCGCCGAGCCGGACCCGCTGACCGCGCCGTTCTCCGACGTCGAGGACTCACTCGTCCGCCGCCCCGGTGACGACGACGTCGCGACCGACCCGTCCGCCGTCGACCCGTCCGCCGTTGCGTCCGACGACGGCGGCCCCGGGCGTTCCGGCCCGGTCACCGACCGGCCGTGGCCACCACCGCGACCCGGTGACGAGCACGCCGACCCGACCACGCAGCCCCGGCAGGAGGACCGCTGATGCCCCGCCGCGACGACATCAAGCACGTGATGGTGATCGGCTCCGGTCCGATCGTGATCGGCCAGGCGTGCGAGTTCGACTACTCCGGGACCCAGGCCTGCCGGGTGCTGCAGGCCGAGGGCATCCGCGTCTCGCTGGTCAACTCCAACCCGGCGACGATCATGACCGACCCGGAGTTCGCCGACGCCACCTACGTCGAGCCGATCACCCCGGAGTTCGTGGAGAAGGTGATCGCCGCCGAGCGCGACAACGGCACGCCGGTCACCGCGATCCTCGCCACCCTCGGCGGGCAGACCGCGCTGAACACCGCGATCGCCCTGCACGACAACGGGGTGCTGGAGCGCTACGGCGTCGAGCTGATCGGCGCCGACGTGGAGGCGATCCAGAAGGGCGAGGACCGGCTCAAGTTCAAGGACATCGTCACCGCGGTCGGCGGTGACGTCCCGCGCTCGCAGGTCTGCCACTCCATGGCCGAGGTGCGCGCCGCCGTCGGCGAGCTGGGGCTACCCGTCGTGATCCGCCCGAGCTTCACCATGGGCGGGCTCGGGTCCGGCCTGGCCTACGACGAGGCCGAGCTGGAGCGCCTGGCCGGCCAGGGCCTGGCGGCCTCGCCGGTGACCGAGGTGCTGATCGAGGAGTCGGTGCTCGGGTGGAAGGAGTACGAGCTCGAGCTGATGCGCGACCACCACGACAACGTGGTCGTCGTCTGCTCGATCGAGAACCTCGACCCGATGGGCGTGCACACCGGCGACTCGATCACCGTCGCCCCGGCGATGACCCTGACCGACCGCGAGTACCAGCACATGCGCGACGTCGGGATCGACGTGCTGCGCGCGGTCGGCGTGGAGACCGGCGGCTGCAACATCCAGTTCGCGATCCACCCGGAGACCGGGCGCCTGGTCGTGATCGAGATGAACCCGCGGGTGTCCCGGTCGAGTGCGCTGGCGTCCAAGGCCACCGGCTTCCCGATCGCGAAGATCGCCGCGCGCCTCGCCGTCGGTTACACCCTCGACGAGATCCGCAACGACATCACCGGCGAGACCCCGGCCGCGTTCGAGCCGACGCTGGACTACGTCGTGGTCAAGATCCCGCGGTTCGCGTTCGAGAAGTTCCCCGGCGCGGACCCCCGCCTGACCACCACGATGAAGTCGGTCGGCGAGGCGATGGCCCTGGGCCGCTCGTTCCCGGAGGCGCTCGGCAAGGCCATGCGCTCGATGGAGACGAGCCTCGCCGGGTTCTGGACCCAGCCCGACCCGGAGACCGAGCCGGACGTCGCCACCCCGGTGGACGGGCGGATCTACGACATCGAGCGGGCCCTGCGCGGTGTCAACGGGGCCGGGGGCTCGAGCGTCGCCGACGTGGCCAAGTCCTCAGGTGTGGACCCGTGGTTCGTCGACCAGATCGCGCTGCTCGGCGAGCTGCGCGCCGAGCTCGAGGCCGCTCCGGTGCTCGACGCGGACCTGCTGCGCCGGGCCAAGCGCCACGGCCTCTCGGACCGCCAGCTCGCCGTCGTCCGCTCGGAGTTCGCGGGCGAGGACGGGGTGCGGGCGCTGCGCCACCGCCTGGGCATCCGGCCGGTCTACAAGACCGTCGACACCTGCGCCGCCGAGTTCGCGGCGAAGACGCCGTACCACTACAGCGCCTACGAGACCGATCCGAGCGCCGAGTCGGAGATCGCCCCGCAGACCGAGAAGGACAAGGTGCTGATCCTCGGGTCGGGGCCGAACCGGATCGGGCAGGGCATCGAGTTCGACTACTCCTGCGTGCACGCGGTGATGGCGCTGCGGGCGGCCGGGTTCGAGACCGTGATGGTCAACTGCAACCCGGAGACGGTGTCCACCGACTACGACACCGCGGACCGTCTCTACTTCGAGCCGCTCACGTTCGAGGACGTGCTCGAGGTCGTGCACGCCGAGCAGGCCTCCGGCACGGTGGCCGGGGTGATCGTGCAGCTCGGCGGGCAGACCCCGCTGGGGCTGGCGCAGCGGCTCACCGAGGCCGGCGTCCCGGTGGTCGGGACGAGCGCGGCCGCGATCGACCTGGCCGAGGACCGCGGCGCGTTCGGCGAGGTCCTGGCCAAGGCCGGGCTGCCGGCGCCGGACTTCGGGATGGCCACCTCGTTCGCGCAGGCCCGCGAGATCGCCGCCCGGATCGGCTACCCGGTCCTGGTGCGCCCGTCCTACGTGCTCGGCGGGCGCGGCATGGAGATCGTCTACGACGACGCGACGCTGGCCGGCTACATCGCCCGCGCCACGACCGTGAGCCAGGACCGTCCGGTGATGGTGGACAAGTTCCTCGACGACTCGATCGAGATCGACGTGGACGCCCTGTGCGACGGCGACGAGGTCTTCCTCGGCGGGGTGATGGAGCACATCGAGGAGGCCGGCGTGCACTCCGGCGACTCGTCCTGCACGCTGCCGCCGATCACGCTGGGACGCAGCGTGATCGAGCAGGTACGGCGCTCGACCGAGGCGATCGCGCACGGCGTCGGGGTGCGCGGGCTGCTCAACGTGCAGTACGCGCTGCACGGCGACACGCTCTACGTGATCGAGGCCAACCCACGCGCGAGCCGCACGGTGCCGTTCGTGTCCAAGGCGACGTCGGTGCCGCTGGCCAAGGCCGCCGCCCGGATCATGCTGGGCGCCACGATCGCGCAGCTGCGCACCGAGGGGCTGCTCCCGGCCGTCGGCGACGGCGGCGACCCCGGCCGCGACGCCCCGGTCGCGGTGAAGGAGGCGGTGCTGCCGTTCAACCGGTTCCGCACCCGCGACGGGCACGGCGTCGACCCGCTGCTCGGGCCGGAGATGAAGTCCACCGGCGAGGTGATGGGCTTCGACCGCGCGTTCGGCCCGGCGTTCGCGAAGTCGCAGGCCGCGGCCTACGGCTCGCTGCCGGTCTCCGGGACCGTGTTCGTCTCGATCGCCGACCGGGACAAGCGGGCGATGATGTTCCCGGTGCGCCGCCTGGCCGACATCGGCTTCCAGATCCTGGCCACCGAGGGCACGGCGGAGGTTCTGCGCCGCAACGGGATCGAAGTCACCGTCGCGCGCAAGCACAGCGAGGGCTCCAGCGCGGAGGCTCCGACCATCGTGGACACGATCATCGCCGGGGACGTCGACCTGATCCTGAACACGCCGGTCGGCAACCCGGGCCCCCGGGTGGACGGCTACGAGATCCGCGCCGCCGCGGTGTCCCGCGGGATCCCGTGCATCACCACGGTGCAGGGCGCCGCGGCCGCGGTGCAGGGGATCGAGGCGCTGATCTCCGGCGGGCTGGGCGTGCGGTCGCTGCAGCAGGCGCACGCCGCCCTGCGCGAGCAGCGGGCCGCCGCAGGCACGCCGTGAACGCCCACGCCCCGTTCGGGCGGCGGCTGGTCGAGGCGCTCGACCGGCACGGGCCGTTGTGCGTCGGGATCGACCCGCACCCGTCGCTGCTGGCGGCGTGGGGCCTGGCCGACGACCCGGACGGCCTGGCCGCCTTCGCCGACACCTGCCTGTCCGCGCTGGCCGGGCACGTGTCGTCGGTCAAGCCGCAGTCGGCGTTCTTCGAACGGCACGGCTCGCGCGGGATCGCCGTCCTGGAGCGGCTGCTGGCCGGCCTGGCCGGGACCGGCACGCTCAGCGTGCTCGACGTCAAGCGCGGCGACATCGGGTCGACGATGGACGGCTACGCCGACGCCTACCTGCGGGTGGGTGCACCGCTCGGCGCGGACGCCGTCACGCTCTCGCCCTACCTGGGCTTCGGCTCGCTGGCCCCGGGCCTCGCTGCCGCCGCCGAGGCCGGGCGCGGGGTGTTCGTACTCGCCAGGACGTCGAACCCGGAGGGTGCGCAGGTGCAGCTCGCCCGCACCGGTGAGTCCCCCGGTGCGGGCCCCGGGGAGGGCACCGTCGCGCAGGCGATGGTCGACGCCGCGGCCGCCGCGAACGCCGGAACCTCACCGTTGGGTGAGGTCGGGGTCGTCGTCGGTGCCACCGCCGAGCACGGGCTCGACCTGTCCGCGCTGAACGGGCCGGTGCTGGTGCCCGGCCTGGGCGCGCAGGGCGCGGGCCCGGCCGACGTCGCGGCCCGGTTCCGGGGCGTCGGCGGGGCCGTGCTGCCGGCGGCGGCGAGGTCGGTGCTCGGGGCGGGCCCGGACCCGTCGGCGCTGCGTGGCGCGGCGCTGGCGTTGAGTGACGAGATCGCCACCGTGGGTCGGATCACGGGCTGAGAGCACGCGCCGCGAGGTCGGCGACAGGAGCCGGGCGGCGATTCACACCCCACCGCGACGCCCGGCGGCACGGGCGTGCCCGCCCACGGCGCGCCCGATGCGACGACGGGCCGGATCGGCGAGCCCAGTGGCGGCGGCGGGTACGCGTCGCCGCAAGTGCGCATGATCACTCACGGTCCGGCAAACCCGGTGGTGGGACCCCCATTGGCGCTGCCCGGGAGGTCGTGGGTACGTTCGCTCACGGAGCCGGGGGCGTGCCCGGCGTCGGTCGCCCCCCGCGGACCCGAGCACCACCCACGTCGAGAAGACACCGCACACATCGGAGGAGAACCGTGGCCCTTCCCCAGCTGACCGAGGAACAGCGCGCTGCCGCGCTGGAGAAGGCCGCGGCCGCCCGTCGCGCCCGGGCCGAGCTGAAGGACCGCCTCAAGCGCGGGGGGACGACGCTCGGCGAGGTGCTGACCCAGTCCGACTCCGACGAGGTCCTCGGCAAGATGAAGGTCTCGGCGCTGCTCGAGGCGATGCCCGGCGTCGGCAAGGTCCGTGCCGCCTCGATGATGGAGCGTCTCGAGATCGCCCCCAGCCGTCGGCTGCGCGGCCTCGGCGAGCGCCAGCGCAAGGCGCTGCTGGCCGAGTTCTCGGACTGAGCGCCCCGCCCGTGTCCGGAACCAGCCCGCGTACGCCCGGTCGGAGCTCCGGCCGGCTGCTCGTGCTGGCCGGACCGTCCGGGGTGGGCAAGAGCAAGCTGGTCGCCGGGCTCCGGGAGGCCGTTCCCGGCCTGGTGTTCAGCGTCTCCGCCACCACCCGGGCGCCGCGGGCGGGTGAGGTCGCCGGGCGGGACTACCACTTCGTCGACGGGGCCGGTTTCGACGCGCTGGTCGCCGACGGGAACCTGCTCGAGTGGGCCGAGGTGCACGGCGGCCTGCAGCGCTCGGGCACGCTGCGCGAGCCCGTCGAGCGGGCCCTGGACGCCGGCAGTCCGGTGCTCGTCGAGGTGGACCTGCAGGGGGCGCGCGCGGTGAAGGCGGCGCTGCCGGAGGCGCTGACGGTGTTCATCGCCCCGCCGTCGATCGCGGAGCTCGAACGCCGTCTCACCGACCGCGGGACCGAGTCCCCCGCCCAGCGCGAGCGCCGGTTGCTGACCGCGCGCGAGGAGATGGCCGCCCAG
>NZ_JADQDD010000084.1 GCF_019263595.1 Pseudonocardia sp. KRD291
CGGGAGATCGACCGCCTGGACACCGAGATCCTGCAGGCCATCCAGCGCCGCACCGAGGTCTCGAAGCGGATCGGCGCGACCCGGATGGCCTCCGGCGGGCCGCGGATCGTCTACAGCCGCGAGATGGCGGTACTGGACCGCTTCGCCGATCTCGGGCCGGAGGGCCGCGAGCTGGCGATGATGCTGCTGCGCCTGGGCCGGGGGCGGCTCGGCGGCCGGTGATCGACATCCCGACCTCCGGGGCCCGGGCGTGGCACTCTTGCCGTATGGGACTCATCACGGCACTGATCGCGCTGGCCGGACTGCTGGCCGCGCTCGGACACGTCGGCTACCTCGCCATGCTGCAGAACGCGGCCAGCAAGCGGGGCGCCTCGGGCGGCGAGGTCGCCACCTACACGAAGAGCCGGTGGCCGGTCGCCGGTGGCGCCGCCGGGGTCTCGCTGATCGGGCTGCTGATCGTCACGGGCAGTGGTTCCCTCGGCGGGGACCTGATCGGGCTGCTGCTCGCCGTCGGCGGTGGTGTCGTCGGCTACCGGGGCCTGCAGACCGAGCGCAACCGGTACCCCAGCACCTGAGCACCGGTCGCGCTGCGTAGCCGGCCACCCACTCGGAGCATCCGTACGCAACCGGGTCCGCACCGGAAAAGGTACGACCGCTCACCGATTGGCTCCGGGCGCGCAACGGAGCGGACGTCGCTCCGGCCACGCAGACACGACCTGGGGATTCACACCGGGCATCGGTCGACACGGGTTGCCTGCAGGGTCAACGCGAGCGATCAGCGGTCGGATACGGCCGATGAACGGGATTCACCCTCTCGGGTGACGCGCGCCGAGCGGAACACCTCCGCTTGGTGATCGTCGGCGGGTCCGGTAGACCTTCTCGGGTCCAGTTCACCCGAAGGAGGAGCAGCGGTCGTGACCGAGTTTCCCGCCGGATCCCCGCTCCCCGGTGTCGCCGGACCCGGTCGACCCGAGCCGCTGACCGTCGCGCAGCTCGTCGCCCGTCAGTCGGCCGGTGCCGCGTCCGCCGCCACCGTGCACACCCCGGTGGCCCGCGAGACCGGGTCGCACCCCGCCGTCGAGATCGTCTCCGTCGGGTCCCTGCTCCGGCGGGAGGGCCGCGCCCCGCACGCGCTGGACCGTCCGATGCAGCCGCGCGCGGTGCGCCAGGCCGAGATGGCCCCGGTCTGGCCGGCCCGGCCCGCCTCCGGCCGCCGTCGCGCCGCCGCCGTCGCGGGTGCCCTGGTCGCCGCGGGCTCGGTCCTCGGCGCCGCCATGTACAACGGCGCCGCCTCGCACAGCTCCGACGCCCAGGCCGCCTCCGACGGCATGTTCCCGGGCCTGGGCCTGCCGTCCGGCTCGGCCGCCCCGTCGACGCTGCCCCCGACCTACCTGCCCGCCACGGTCGCCCTGAGCCGCCCGCTGGCGGCCACCTCGGTGCTGGCGCCCGGATCCACCGACTGGATGCGCGTCGCGTTCCCGCAGAACACGGCCGCCCCGAACTCCGCGGCGACCGGGATGCTCGGTACCGCGACCACGATGCCGGCCGCACTCGGCACGGCGATCCCGGCGGCCGGTACCGCCGTGCAGAACACCCCGGCCGCCGCAGGCCCCGGCGCCACCCCGGGTGGCTCCGGCGGGAGCACCGCGCCGGGCGCCGACGACGCGGCCGGCGGCGGCACCGCCGGGGGCGGGGCCCTGCCGATCCTGAACAACCCGGACCGGCCCACCGAGGCCAACCTGCTCGACCCGCTCACCGGTGGCGGCTCGTCCGGCGGCAACTCCTCCGGCGGGTCCGGGTCCGGCGGCTCCGGGGCCGGCGTCAGCACCGGCCCGCTGCAGGACGTCACCGAGACGGTGCGGCCGGTCGGCGCCGCGGTCGGCGGCGTCGTCCGTCCGGTGGCCCGGGCGACCGCCCCGGTCGGCGAGACCGTCGGCGGGGTGCTCACCCCCGTCACCGACGCCACCACGCCACTGACCCGCACGCTGTCGACGGTCACCAAGCCGGTCACCGGCGCCCTGGAGCCGGTCACGACGCCCGTCCTGGGCGCCCTGCAGCCCGTGACGGGGCCGCTGCTCGAGGCGACCGAGCCCACCACCGGGCCGATCCTCGAGTCGCTGGCGCCGGTCACCGGGCTGCTGGACACCCCGGCGGCCGACACGAAGAAGAGCACCGGGGGCAAGCACCGCGCGGCCGAGAGCGGCGACGGCGCCGCGAAGCCGGCCACCGGTCTGCTCACCGGGACCGTGGACTCGGTGACGGGCCTCGTCGCGCCGAAGAAGAGCACCTCCGACTCGGGCTCGGGCTCCACCGAGGCCGACTCCGGCGGCTCGAAGTCCTCGAGCGGGTCCGGCGGCAGCGTCGTGACCGACACCGTCTCCGGCGTCACCGAGACGGCAGGTGGCCTCGTCGGCGGTCTCGCCGGCGGCAGGTAGCCCCGCCGCCGGGCGGCGCGGCTACACCAGGCGGCGGTCGGTCGCCCACCGGGACAGCTCGTACCGGTTCGACGTCTGCGTCTTGCGCAGCACGCTCGACACGTGCGTCTCGACGGTCTTCACCGAGATGAACAGCTCGCCGCCGATCTCCTTGTAGGAGTAGCCGCGGGCCAGCAGGCGCAGCACGTCGCGCTCGCGGCGGGTCAGCTGGTCCAGCTCGGGGTCGATCGGTGGCGCCGCGCCGGGCCGGTCGGAGAACGCGTCCAGCACGAACCCGGCCAGCCGCGGGGAGAACACCGCGTCCCCGGCCCGCACCCGGCGCACCGCGTCCGCCAGATCCTGGGCCGAGATCGTCTTCGTGACGTAGCCGCGGGCGCCCGCCCGGATCACGGTGATCACGTCCTCGGCGGCGTCGGAGACGCTCAACGCCAGGAACACCGGCTGCGCCGACGCTCCCTCCGCCTGCGCTGGGCCCGGGCCCTTTGCGCCGCGCACGCGGCGCAGGACCTCGGCCCCGCCGCCGTCGGGCATGTGCACGTCGAGCAGCACGACGTCCGGGCGCAGGTGCCCGATCCCGGCCACCGCCTCGTCCACCGACCCGGCCTCGCCGGCCACCACCACCTCCGGCTCGCCCCCGGCGCCGCGGTCCAGCTCGGCGCGCACGCCCGAGCGGAACAGGGCGTGGTCGTCGACCAGGTACACCCGGATCGGGGCGTCCGGCGACGCCTCGGTCCCCGGCGGACGTGCTGCGGTCTCGTCGTCGCTCATCTCGTGCCCTCCTGCGCGTCCGCACCGGCCGGGGCAGGCACGTCCAGCGGCATCGTCAACCGCACCTCGGTCCCCTCGCCCGGCGCGCTGCGCAGCCGGACCGTACCGCCGTGGCGGCGCATCCTGGTGTGCACCGAGTCGGCCAGCCCGTGCCGGTCCCCGGCCACCGCGTCCGGGTCGAAGCCCGCGCCGCGGTCCCGGACGAACAGGTTGACCTCGTCGGTGCCCTCGTCGCGTTCCACCTCGGCGTAGACGCTGACCTCGTCCACCCCGGCGTGCTTGGCCGCGTTCACCATCGCCTCCCGGGCCGCCAGCACCAGGGCGCGCACGTCCGGGTCCATCGTGGCGTCACCGACCACGACCGGGTTCACGGTCACCGCGTAGGTGTCCTCCACCTCGGCGGCCGCCTCGGCCAGCGCGGCGGACAGGCGCCCGGAGGCGTGCGGGTCGCGCTCGGCCGGGGCCCGGCCGTAGCCGTTCGGGCCGTAGAGCCAGGCGCGCAGCTCCCGCTCCTGGCCGCGCGCCAGCCGCTGCACCTCGCGCGGGGATGCGGCCTGGCGCTGGATCAGCGCGAGTGTCTGCAGCACCGAGTCGTGCAGGTGCGCCGCGATCTCGGCGCGCTCGGCGGTGACGATCCGCGCCCGCCGCTCCTCACCGAGGTCGCGGACCAGGCGCACCCACCACGGCACGGTCAGCACGGCGACCCCGAGCAGCGTCGCGACCGCGGCGAGCAGGCCGAACCGGACCTGGTCGAGGTTGAGGTTGCCGAGCAGGAACACCCCGAGGCCGACGGCCACCAGCACCGCCCCGATCAGCGTGCGGGCCAGCGCGGTCCGCCCGCCCGCGGTCACCCCGCGGGCACCGTGCGCCCACCGGCGTCGCTGGGCCTCGTCGGCCTCGCGCCAGACGACGGCCGCACCGACCGCGGCCACGCCGAGCGGCACGGCGATCCAGCTGATCAACCCGCTGCCGGCGGCGGCGGCGGCGAGGCCCACCCCGAGCCCGAGCGCGGCCAGCCCGACCGCCTGCTGACGCTCGGCCCGCCCGACCGCCCGCTCGACTGGGGTGATCTCCTGCCGCACGAAGATCCACAGCAGGGCGTAGGCGAGCACGCCGGCCCAGGCGACGACCGCCAGCACCACGAAGCCGGCACGGACCCAGCGCACGTCCACGCCCAGGTGGTCGGCCACACCCCCGGCGACGCCGGCCACGATCCGGCCGGAGCGGCGCCGGGCCAGCGAGGGCCGCGCCGGCTGCCCGGGCCCCGGCCCGGGGTGCTCCGGCTGCGGAGGCCGTTGTGTCTGCGGAACGCTCACGGGACCATCGTCACACGCGAGCGGGCGCGTTCCATCCGGATCGGGTTCAGGGTCGGCTCCGGGACGTCCCTGAGCCGCTGGGCCGCCGCGCAGGTCAGGATCGATCACCATGGACGAGACGGATGACGCCGGTCGGCGAGGCGGGACCGGCACGGACGTGCGGACCCCGGCGGGGCGGGCCCGGATACGGGCCGAGCTGCACGACATGTGGCAGACCCGCCCGGCCCGTCCGCGCGAGGACCGCAAGGTCGCCGGGGTGGCCGCCGCCATCGGGCAGCGCTACGACATCGACCCGGTGCTGGTGCGGATCGGCTTCGTCGTCGCCTCCCTCTACGGCCCGGGGATCCCGCTCTACCTCGCCGGGTGCGCCGCGCTGCCCGACGCCGGCTCGGCGCACCGGGCCGGACGCGCGCAGGGAGCGGCGCTCGGCGCGACCGTCCTGGTCGCGACGGCCGCCGTCGTCTCGGCGCTGGTGATGCTCGGCGCCGACGGCCGATGGTTCGTGCCGCTGCTGGCCTGCATGGCCCTGCTGGGCGGGCTGCACCTGACGCGCGGACGCCGCGGCCCGCTCGAGCGCCCCGCCGCCGGTCCCGCAGGCAGTCCCGCAGGCAGTCCCGCCGCAGAGCCTGCGACGACCGGTGCGGACGCGCCGACCGCCGTCGTCGGCCCGGCCACCACCGTGCCCGGCGGTGGGTCCGGACACCCGGTGCCGACGGCCGGTTCCGCTCCCGCGTCCGTCGACCTCGCGGCCGAGGACGGCACCCCGACCGTCCCGCAGGCCGTTCCGCATGCGGCGGCCACGCAGGCGGCGGGTCAGCCGGGTGCGGACACCGCCGCCGGCGCGACCGCCGCGGTACCCACCGAGCAGAGCACGCCGCCGCCCGTCCCCCCGTCCTGGGACCCGCTCGGAGCGGCCCCGTTCGCCTGGGACCTGCCCGACCTCGGGCCCGAGCCGGGCCCGCCGCCGGCACCGCGGTCCCGGATCACGCTGGTCACGCTCGGCATCGCCCTGGTCGCCGCCGGCATCGCCGCGGTGCTGGCGCTGACCGCGCCCGGCTCGCTCGGGGTGGCCGCGGTCCCGGCGACCGCGCTCGCCGTCGTCGGCGCAGGCCTGGTGATCGGGGCGTTCCGGCACGCCGGACGGTGGCTGATCCCGTTCGCGCTCGTCCTCGCCGCGGCGACCTGGGTGTCCACCGCGGTCCCGTGGTCGCAGGTGCGCGACGGCGTCGGTGACATCAGCGCCGCACCGCGGACGGCCGCCGCGCTGGCGCCCGAGTACCGGCGCGGTGCCGGCACCATCACCCTCGACCTGCGAGGCATGGACCTCACCGCCGCCCCCGGCGTCCCGGTGACGCCGGTGCGGACCTCGGCACAGCTCGGCGTCGGCACGGTGACCGTGCTGATCCCGCGCAACGCCGACCTGGTGGCCCGCGCCGACGCCGGGATCGGCGACGTCACGCTGGACGGCCGGTCCGTCGACGGGACGCCCGCCACGATGAACGCGACCGACCCCGGGCCGGACGGCCCCGGCGGCCGGCCGATCGAACTCGACCTGCACACCGGTGCGGGCTCCCTGGAGGTGACCCGTGGCTGACGACTCCCGCTCCGCCGCTGCCCGTACCCGCCGCGCGCCGGATCCGCTGGCGCTGCTCTTCGGGCTGCTCGCGCTGGTCGTGGCCGGCTACGGCTTCACCGGGCTGGCCCCCGGATCCGGTGTCGACCTGCGCTGGATCCTCGCCGTGGTGGCCGTCGTGACCGGCTCATCGTTCATTCTGATGAGTCTGCGTAACTCGCGGACCACTCCGGACGACTAACAGGCATCGGTCACCGGCAAGCTGGGGAGCATTGCCGGAGACCGCACCGCTCGCGCAGTCGCGGGCCCGACGGGGGTCGGGTCGTCTGTGGACGTGAGCGGCCCGGGGCGGGGCCGGTTCCACCGGCCCCGCCCCGTTCACGTCGGACCCGTGACTACTCCCACTCGATGGTGCCCGGGGGCTTGCTCGTCACGTCGAGCACCACCCGGTTCACCTCGGCCACCTCGTTCGTGATCCGGGTGGAGATCCGCTCCAGCACGTCGTAGGGCAGGCGGGTCCAGTCCGCGGTCATCGCGTCCTCCGAGCTGACCGGGCGCAGCACGATCGGGTGCCCGTAGGTGCGGCCGTCGCCCTGCACCCCGACGCTGCGGACCTCCGCCAGCAGCACCACCGGGCACTGCCAGATCTCGGCGTCCAGGCCGGCTGCGGTGAGCTCCTCGCGCGCGATCGCGTCCGCCGCACGCAACGTCTCCAGCCGCTCCGCGGTGACCTCCCCGATGATCCGGATACCCAGCCCCGGCCCGGGGAACGGCTGGCGGGACACGATCTCCTCGGGCAGCCCGAGCTCGGCCCCGACCGTGCGGACCTCGTCCTTGAACAACGCCCGCAGCGGCTCGACCAGGGCGAACTCGATGTCGTCGGGCAGCCCGCCGACGTTGTGGTGGCTCTTGATCGTCGCCGTGACGGTGTCGCCGGGGCCGGACGCGCCGCCGCTCTCGACGACGTCCGGGTAGAGCGTGCCCTGCACCAGGAACCCGACGTGCTCGGACGCGGCCACCTCGGCCGTGGCGGCCTCGAACACCCGGATGAACTCCCGACCGATGATCTTGCGCTTCTCCTCCGGGTCGGTCACCCCGGCCAGCGCGGACAGGAACCGGTCGCGGGCGTCGACGACGTGCAGGTTCGCCCCCGTCGCGGCCACGAAGTCCTTCTCCACCTGCTCGCGCTCCCCGGAGCGCAACAGCCCGAGGTCGACGAACACGCACGTCAGACGGTCCCCGATGGCCCGCTGGACGAGAGCGGCGGCGACCGCGGAGTCGACCCCGCCGGACAGCCCGCAGATCGCCCGTCCGTCGCCGATCTGCTCGCGGACCGCGGCGACCGTGTCGTCGATGATCGAGGCGGTGGTCCAGCTCGGGGTGATGCCGGCGACGTCGTGCAGGAACCGGCGCAGCACCTCCTGCCCGTGCGGGGAGTGCCCGACCTCCGGGTGGTACTGCACCCCGGCCAGGCGCCGCTCGGTGTCCTCGAACGCCGCCACCGCGACCCGGTCCGAGGACGCGGTGACGGTGAAACCCTCCGGCGCGGAGACGACCGAGTCGCCGTGGCTCATCCACACCGGGTGCCGCGCGGGCAGCCCGCCGTGCAGCGTGCCGGTGGTGTCGGTCAGGCACAGCTCGGTGCGCCCGTACTCGCGGGTGCCGTCGGGCGCGACCTCGCCGCCGAGCGCGCGGGCCATCGCCTGGAAGCCGTAGCAGAGCCCGAGCACCGGGATCCCGGTCTCGAACAACGCGCCGTCGACGGCGGGGGCGTCGGCGGCGTAGACGCTGGCCGGGCCGCCGGAGAGGATCACCGCGGCCGGTCGCCGCGCCACGATCTCGGAGACCGGCATGCTCGCCGGCACGACCTCGGAGTACACGTCGGCCTCCCGCACGCGGCGGGCGATCAGCTGCGCGTACTGGGCTCCGTAGTCCACGACAAGGACGGTCGGCGTCTGCACCCGACCAGGGTAACGAGCCTCGGGACCCACCCCGCCGCTGCGTGTCCGACGGCACCGGCCCGCCTCTCCCCGGCGCACCTCACACGGATCCCTACTCGTCTCACGCGTCGTACGGCATGTGCGGAGTGGCGACGCCGTGTGGCTCGAACCGTCGATCACGGATAGAGCTGTGCATCATGATGCAGGCACCGTATTTTGAGATGCATGCGGACCACCATCACCATCGACGACCATCTCCTCGACCAGGTGCGACGCCGCGCG
The DNA here is from genome assembly GCF_019263595.1 of Pseudonocardia sp. KRD291. GTDB lineage: Bacteria > Actinomycetota > Actinomycetes > Mycobacteriales > Pseudonocardiaceae > Pseudonocardia. The sequence continues at coordinate 8,315 of NZ_JADQDD010000084.1, forward strand.
GCCGAAGTGGGCCGCACGGTGAGCCAGGTGATCGAGGACGGCGTGCGGGAGTCGCTGCTACGCCACGACGACGCCGGTCGGCCGCCGTTCCGTGTCCACACCTTCAGCGGAGGAGGCACGCAGCCGGGGGTCGATCTGAACGACAACGCCGCCCTGCTCGACCTCATGGGCGACGATCGGTGATCGCCTGTGACGTCGACGTCCTGCTGTACGCCTTCGACTCCGACGCCCCCCGGAACGAGGAGTACCGGGAATGGCTGCAGACCGCCGCGAACGGGACCGAGCCGTTCGGACTGCCGTCGATCGTCGGTAGCGGCTTCCTGCGCATCGCCACACATCCGAAGGTCCTGAACCGTCCCCTCGACATCGACGCGGCGCTGGACCATCTCGACACGCTGCGAGCCGCCCCCGCAGTGGTTCCGCTCGAACCGGGTCGCCGGCATTGGACGGTCTTCACCGATCTGTGCCGCACCGTGTCGGCGCGCGGCAACGCGGTCCCCGACGCCTACCTGGCCGCGTTGGCGATCGAGCACGGATGTACCTGGTACACCGCCGACCGGGGTTTCGCTCGGTACCCGGGTCTGACGACGCGGCATCCACTCGGCTGACCGGTCCATGTCGTCAGCCTTGCCGAGGACCGGAACACCGACGGGCTGAGGCATTTCGCGGCACCCGTCGCGGGCTTCACCCGGAGAGCGGGTTCTCGTGACGGCCCGGGGATCGGCTTCCGGGCGGCTGGACGGGGCCGAGCAGGGCCCGCAGGTCGGCAGCGGCCGAGGTGGGACGTCCGAGGTCGACGGCGACGACCGGGGCGACCTTGCGCAGTGCCGTCACCACGGCCGGGTCGGCGAGGTCGTGCGTCCTGCCCACCGCGCCGGTGACGATCACGCTCGGACGCAGTGCGGCGACGGCCTGCGGGTCGGGTGCGCGCGTCCCGCCGACCGACGCGACCCCGTCCAGCGTCCCGGCGCAGCCGACGACGTCGGCGCCCAGCTCGACCAGGAGTGTCCCGACCGACTCGTCGGTGGCCACGACCGTGCGGACCGGGCCGCCCAGCGGGACCGAGGTGCCGGTCGCGTCGACGAACGGGCGTCCACCACCCATCGCGGCGGCGGCGGTGACCCGGGCGCGGGGATCGGACGGGTTCATCGACGGCCCCTTTCTCCTCGGCGGCGGGATCGGCGCGGGCCGCAGCCACTATCGCACCGGTGGCGGCCGATGTCCTCAGCCGCGGATGGTCAGACCCACCCGCTGGAACTCCTTGAGGTCGGAGTAGCCGGTCTTGGCCATCGCCCGGCGCAGGGCGCCGAACAGGTTCGTGGTGCCGTACGGGCTCTCGGTCGGGCCGAAGAGCACCTGCTCGAGCGGGCGCCCGGACCCGGCGAGGCCGGTCACCTCGGAGCGCGGCAGCGACGGGTGCGCCGCCGTCGAGGTCCAGTACAGACCCCCGGCCGGAGCCTCCTCGGCATCGGCGAGCTGCTCGCCGAGCATCACCGCGTCGGCACCGCAGGCGATCGCCCGGGCGATGTCGCCGGACGTGCCGATGCCGCCGTCGGCGATCACGTGCACGTAGCGCCCGCCGGTCTCGTCCAGGTAGTCGCGGCGTGCGGCCGCGGCGTCGACGATCGCGGTGGCCATCGGGACGCCGACGCCGAGCACCTCGTCGGTCGTCGTGGCGCTGGACTGCCCGTACCCGACGATGACGCCCGCCGCGCCGGTGCGCATCAGGTGCAGCGCCGTGCGGTAGTCACCCACCCCGCCCGCGACGACCGGGACGTCGAGGTCGGCGATGAAGTCCTTGAGATTGAGCGGCTCGTCGTCCGAGACGTGCTCGGCGGAGATGATCGTGCCCTGCACGACGAGGATCTCCACGCCGGCCTTGAGCAGCGCCGGGGTGAGCTCGCGGGCCCGCTGCGGGCTGACCCGAGCCGCGACCGGGGTCCCGGCGTCGCGCAGCGGGCGAAGCGCCTCGGCGATCAGGTCCGCCTGGATCGGGGCGCGGTGCAGCTCCTGCAGGACGGCCTGGGCGCTGTCCGGGTCGTCCCCGCCTGCGGCCGCGACGACCTTCGCCAGCGCGCCCTCCGGGTCGGCGTGCCGGGCCCACAGCCCCTCGGCGTTGAGCACTCCGAGCCCGCCGAGCTTCCCCAGCGCGACGGCGGCGGCCGGGGAGACCACCGCGTCGGTCGGGTGCGTCAGCAGCGGGATGTCGAAGCGGTAGGCGTCGAGCTGCCAGGCCGTCGACACCGCCTTCGAGCTCCGGGTCCGACGGGACGGGACGATCTCGAGCTGGTCGAGGTCGTAGGCACGACGGGCCTCCCGGCCCATCCCGATCTCCACGAGGTCACGCACGGGCCAACCCTAACCGCCGGTCGGGCACGGACCCGAGTGCGGGGTCGGCGGTTCTCGGCCCGCCACACGAGGACTCAGCGAGCGGCGTAGTTCGGTGCCTCGACGGTCATCGTGATGTCGTGCGGGTGGCTCTCCTTGAGCCCGGCCGCGGTGATCCGGACCAGCTGCGCCTGCTGCAGCTCGGGGATCGTCTGCGCGCCGACGTAGCCCATGCCCGAGCGCAGACCGCCGCCGAGCTGGTGCACGACCGAGGACAGTGGCCCGCGGAACGGGATCCGGCCCTCGATGCCCTCGGGGACGAGCTTGTCCTCGGAGAGCACGTCGTCCTGGGCGTAGCGGTCCTTGGAGTAGGACTGGGTGGGCGGGCTGCCGACCGTGCTCCCCCGGCCCTGCATGGCGCCCAGCGAGCCCATCCCGCGGTAGGTCTTGAACTGCTTGCCGCCGACGAGCACGACCTCGCCCGGGGACTCCGCGGTGCCGGCCAGCAGGCTGCCCAGCATCACCGTGGACGCGCCGGACGCGATCGCCTTCGCCACGTCGCCGGAGTACTGGATGCCGCCGTCGCCGATCACCGGGACGCCGTGCGGGGCACACGCCCGGGTCGCCTCGTAGATCGCGGTGATCTGCGGGGCGCCGACGCCTGCCACGACCCGGGTGGTGCAGATCGAGCCCGGCCCGACGCCGACCTTGACCGCGTCCGCGCCGGCCTCGACCAGCGCCAGCGCACCCTCGTAGGTCGCGATGTTCCCGCCGACGACGTCGACGTGGTCGCCGACCTCGGCGCGCAGCTTCGCGACCGTCTCCAGCACCCGGCGGGAGTGCCCGTGCGCGGTGTCGACCATCAGCACGTCCACGCCGGCCTCGACCAGGAGCATGGCCCGGGCGTGCGCGTCCTGGCCGACCCCGACCGCGGCCGCGACGACGAGTCGCCCGTCCGGGTCCTTGGTGGCCAGCGGGTACTTCTCGGTCTTGTTGAAGTCCTTGATCGTGATCAGGCCGCGCAGGATGTCGTCGCCGTCGATGATCGGCAGCTTCTCCAGCTTGTGCCGGCGCAGCAGGCCCAGCGCGGCCTCGGCGGTGACCCCGACGCGGGCGGTGACCAACGGCGCCCGCGTCATCACCTCGGCGACCGGGCGGTCGAAGTCCAGCTCGAAGCGCATGTCCCGGTTGGTGATGATGCCGACCAGGCGCCCGCTGTCATCGGTCACCGGGACCCCGGAGATCCGGAACTTGGCGCACAGCGCGTCGACGTCGGCCAGCGTCGCCTCGGGCGTGCAGGTGACCGGGTCGGTGACCATCCCGGCCTCGGACCGCTTGACCACCTCGGCCTGCGCGGCCTGCGCCTCGGCGGAGAGGTTGCGGTGCAGCACGCCCAGGCCACCGGCGCGGGCCATCGCGATCGCCATCCGCGACTCGGTCACCGTGTCCATCGGTGACGACACCAGTGGCACCTGGACCCGGACCCGGCGGGTCACCTGGGAGGAGGTGTCGGCCGCGCTGGGGACGATGTCGGACTCCGCGGGTAGCAGGAGCACATCGTCGAAGGTCAGGCCGAGCATCGCGAACTTGGACGGCAGGCCGCCGATCTCGCTCGTCATTGGTGGACACGCACCCCTTCGCACTCGGCGCCGCGGCGGGTCGGCGCCGCAGGCTCTCATCGTACGTCCCCGCCCGGGGTGGCACGGCTCACGGGCGTCCGGTGCGGGCCCCTACGGAAACCCCTGCAGGAACCACTGCGGGAACCCCCTGCGGAAACCCCCTGCGCCGGGACGCCCCCGACGCCGGCGAGCGGGGTCGCGCCACGGCGACCGTCCGGCCGAGTACCGTGTACGGCGTGTCACCAGAGGCGCTTCCACCGGACCCGTTTGCCGGAGATCCGGACGACCCCGCTCTCTGTATGGACGCGGACGAGGACGGCGACGAGGACGGGCAGCAGACGTTGACCGATTCCGACCGCAGCGAGATCCTGGCCGACCTGGCCGACCTGGCCGACCTGGCCGTCTACCAGGCACTGCTCTCCGGTCGCGGGGTCCGCGGCATCATCGTCGACTGCGCCGACTGCGGCGAGCAGCACTTCCACGAGTGGAGCCTGCTGCGGGCCAGCCTGCAGCAGCTCCTCGACGAGGGGCAGATGCGCCCGCACGAGCCCGCCTACGACCCGGACCCGGCGCACTACGTCACCTGGGAGTACTGCCGCGGCTACGCGGACGCGACGCTGAGCGACGACTGATCCCGGCGACGACTGCGACACGACGAAGGCCCCGGAGATCGACTCCGGGGCCTTCGTCGTAGCGGGTGACGCGTGCGGCGTCAGTTCGGCGTGCTGCTCACCGCACCCGAGCTCGACGGCGGGGCGTCCGAGTCCTGCGACCCCTCACCGGAGGCGGTGGGCCGGGTGGTGGGGCCGGTCGCCGTCGGGTCCTGCGAGCCCTCGGTGGACGGTGCCGGCTCCGAGGTCGGCGACGTGGTCGGGCTCGTCGACGGGTCGCTCTGCCCTGCGGCACCCGGGCCCGGGTCGCGCAGCGACCGCGGGTCGGTGCCCTCCCGGCTGGGGGACTCGGTGCCGGAGCCGTTACCCGGGGACTCGGTCCCGGACCCGGACGACGGACCGCTCGGCGCGGCCGGGGACGTCCCGGGTCGCGGCGACCGCACCGGTGCCGGGTCCGCCTCGCCCTCGGTGGCCGGCGGCTTCGGGGCCGCCGTCCCGTTCCGCAACGGCGCGGCCGGATCCGTCGGCTGCCCCGGCGGGGTCTCGGCGACCTTCGCGGCGAGGAAGTCCGACTGCTGGTTGAAGTAGGCCTGCTGCTGCCCCGGCTCCACCCGGCCCAGCAGCGGCCCCAGGGCGGCGAGGTCCTGCTGCGCGCCGGCCGTGTCACCGGTGGCGAGCTTGGCGTTGACCCGCTCGATCCCGGTGCGCAGGTCGCTCGCGGCCTGCACCTGCCCGGCCCGCTCGGTGTAGAGCACCTTGGACACGCCCCACAACGTGTCGCCGGGGACGGCCTCGTGCGCCCCGATCGACACCGCGGCCAGCGCGACGGCCGCGATCGACGCGGCGGCGGCCAGCGGCCGCAGGAACCCGCCACGTCGCCTCGGCCGGGCCGGCGCCAGCATGCGTGCGGCGACGTCCGGCTCGACCAGCTCCGGGATGGGTTCGGAGTCGACGTCGGCCTTCCAGGACGCGAGCATCGCGACCAGCCGGTCGTCGGAGTCGTAGCCGCCCCGTCCGGGGCCGGAGACGCCCAGGCCGGACGACAGCGCGTTGATCAGCTCCTCGTCGGCCTGCAGCTCGACCAGGTCGACGGGGCCGTCCTCGTCCGCGGCGTACGGGTCGAAGCGCTGCCCGGGCGGCGGGTTCTGCGCGTGCCCGTTGGTGCCGAAGCGGCCCTGCCGTACGTTGCCGAACGGCTCCTGCCCACCCGGGCGGGGTGGCCGTCGATCGGAACCGTGATTTCCGAGATCACGCATCTCAGACCACCTCCTCGGGACTCATGGACTTGCGGAGCCGGGTCAGAGCCCGGTGCTGGGCGACCCGGACGGCACCGGGTGTGGATCCGACGGCCTCGGCCGTCTCCTCGGCGGAGAGCCCGACCACCACGCGGAGCGTGATGATCTCCCGATGCTTCTCGGGCAGGATCTCCAGGAGCCTGGACATCTCCTCGGACAGCTCGACCTGCAACGCCTTCGCTTCCGGTCCGTCGGTGAGCGCCACGCGGTCGGGGACGTCCGCGACGGGCTCGGAACGGTTCCGGGAGGCGGCCCGGTGCGCGTCGATCACCTTGTGCGACGCGATGCCGTAGACGAAAGCGAGGAACGGGCGTCCCTGGACGCGATACCCCGGTAACGCCGTCAGCACGGCAATACACACCTCCTGCGCCACGTCGTCCGCCGAGACGGACGACCGGTCGGAACCCAGCCGGGCGCGGCAGTAGCGCACGACGAGCGGTCGGATGATTCCGAGAACGCGCTCGACGGCGGTGCGGTCGCCGGCCATGGCGGCCGCGATCCACTCGTCGGGAACGTCTCTTGATTCACTCATCGCGCAGGACCGCCAAGGCGTTACGAGGCTGTGTGGGCATCATCCGATCGTGGAACCGGGCCGACGCAACCCGGCCCGGGAGGTGCACGGCACACCGTATCGAAGGACCGGGCGGGTCCGGGATCTGCTCCACGAGGAACCAGACGATCGGGTCGGGCGAGAGGTTGCGCACGGAGGCGGACGCGCGCGGTCACCAGACGACCACGGGCGGCGAGCGGTAGGCGGAGCACCGGTTCGATCTTCACGGGCTCGGCGACCGTCCGGCGACGCGACGACTCGGTTCGCCGGGCACACCGGCCGGGGGAACCGGCGCACCGGGAGGTCTGCGCGGCCGCGGGGGCACGGCCACGCACACAGGGGAACGGTCGGTCCCGGCCGCGGGGAGCACGGCCGGCACCGGGCTGAGCGCACAGCCTGCGGAGCCGCGCATCAACACTGAGCGCACAGCCTGCGGAGCCGCGCATCAACACTGAGCGCGCAGCCTGCGGAGCCGCGCATCAACACTGAGCGCGCAGCCTGCGGAGCCGCGCGTGGCTACGGACTCGTCTCACGGACCGGGGTCGGGGAACCGGTCCGGTGGAAGACCCGGAGGTCGGGTCAGGACACCAGGCCGCGACGGAAACCGTGCGCGACGGCCTGGGCGCGGTCGCGCACACCCAGCTTGCGGAACAGCCGCCGGGCGTGGGTCTTGACCGTGTCCTCGGACAGGTAGAGCTCACGGCCGATCTGGCCGTTGCTCTTGCCCTGGCTCATCCCGCGCAGCACCTGCAGCTCGCGCTCGGTGAGCTGGACACCGGGGTCGGTCGGGACCCGCGGGGTGGGGACCGAGGTGCTGGCCAGCGTGTGCGCCAGTGCCGCCACCAGCTCGGGGCGCGAGGCGTCCCAGCGGAGGTAGCCACGGGCACCGCCGGCGATCGCGGCGGCGATGCTGCCCGCGTCGTCCGGGGCGCCGAACACGATCACGTTGGCCTGGGGGTGGGCGGCGACGAGGCGCCGGGTGGCCTCGACACCGGTCGGAACCGCACGCTGCGTTCCCACCAGGACGACGTCCACGGACTGCCGCGCGTACCGGGCGAGGAGTTCGTCCCCGTGGGCCACGCAGTCGATGCGCTGGACCCCCGCCACTGCCGACATGACACGGGTCAGACCCTCGCGGACGCTGCGACGATCGTCGCAAATGAGTACCGTCGTCACGACGATTCCTTCCTGCAGCTTCCTGCAGCCGGGTGATATTCACCCTCCGAATCGGCGGGTGACACTCTCACCTTGACACGGTCGGGGCGAATTTGTGCCCTCCATCCGGGAACGCGTCGCCCGAAGACTGAGCGACATGTGGGTGACACGTCGCCGAATGGAGTAGTCCGTACGGTACCGCGATCGAGTCAGGGATCCACGCCGACTCCCGGATCGATCGCCGTCCGAGGGGGTCTGTTCGCAGGTAGAGCACGTTCAACGTGACCGCTGCCGCATGTCGGCGACGCTGTGCACCCGTTTGACGACTAAGAGTATTCAATCGTGACATCCGGGCGTGTCGCTCGTTCGGCGGCACCGGGGCACCCGTCCGGGTCGGGTGACCGTCTCGTCTCACCGTGCCACCCCGTTCGGCCGCGGTCGCGCCGGCCCCGGCCTCCCGGGGCGGCCCGCCGCCGACCGCGTCCGCCGCGTCGGCCGCGGCGAGCAGGGCCGCCCGGTGCAGCGGGAGCAGACCGGCCGCGGAGCTCTGTGCCGCGATCCGGTCCAGCTCCGGCAGCGGGTCCTGCTCGTCCCCGGCGACCGAGCGGGCCACCGCGGCGACCAGCCGCGACTTGAGCAGGTGCCGCACCGAGCCCAGGGCATCGGCGGCCCGCACGGCGTCGCCGGCCGCCGCGACCGCTGCCGCCGGGTCGCCGCGCAGCAGCGCCGTCTCGGCCCGCACCCAGTGCCACCGCACGCCGGGGCGGCCACCGGGGGCGCACCACGGCTCCGCACGGGCCAGCAGCCGGGCCGCCGACGGCGCGTCCCACCGCCCGACGGCGTCGGCCGCCAGCCCGACGAGCGCATCGGCCACCGCGGCCGCCGCGACGCCCGTGGCGCCCGGTCCGCAACCGGGGGCGGCGCGTGCCAGGCGCAGTCCCTGACCGTCCAGCGCCGCAGCGAGCCGGTGCCCGCCGAGCTGGCGCAGGTGCGCGGCCCGGGTGACCGCGGCATGGGCCCGCACGGCGTCCGGCACGCCGGGGCCGGCCCGCAGCCGGTCCAGCACCGCCGCCGCGGCGGCGTAGTGGCCCTCGCCGCCGAGTACGACGCCGCGCGCCCAGCGCGTCAACGGGTCGCCGGGTCGCTGCTCGGCACCGGTACCGGGGGCACCCCACACGACCGGATCCGCGTCGTCCCGCACGTGCCCATCATCGCAGCGGGCCGGTTCCCGGGGCGGGCGAGGTTTGCCGCACGCGGCCCGGGGGAATCTCGGGTTCATCGACGTGGCAAGTACGTGAGGGCAGGTGACAGACATGGCGGACATCCGGAGGCTTCCCGGCCCGGTCGCCGACATCTACGACTGGCAGATAGATGGTGCCTGCCGCGGGATGGACAGCGCGTTCTTCTTCCATCCCGAGGGCGAGCGCGGCCCGGCGCGGGCGCGTCGCGAGGCCCGCGCGAAGCAGGTCTGCAACGAGTGCCCGGTACTGACCCAGTGCCGTCAGCACGCGCTCGAGGTGCACGAGCCGTACGGCATCTGGGGCGGGCTGTCCGAGTCCGAGCGGGACACGATCATCCGCGGCCCGCGGCGCACGCTCAAGGTCGGTGACCGGGGAGCGGCGAAGCTCGACTCGGCCTGAGAGAAGCCTGCGCAACGAAGAGACGGCCCTGAGAGAAGCGTGCGCAACGAAGAACGACACCGAGAGAAGCGCGCGCAACTGATACGGCGCACGAACCGGCCCGCACACGGCAACGGGCGGGTGGCCATCGGCCACCCGCCCGTTGTTCTGTGTCAGGACCGGATCAGTGCCCGTGCCCGTGGCCGCCGTGGCCACCGGCGGGCGCGGACTCCTCGCGCTCCGGCTTGTCCACCACGGCGCTCTCGGTCGTGAGCACCATGCGTGCGATGGACGCGGCGTTCTCCACCGCCGACCGGGTCACCTTGACCGGGTCGATGACCCCGTCGGCGATCAGGTCGGAGTAGGTCTGGGTGGCGGCGTTGTAGCCGGTCCCCCAGCCCTTCTCGGCGACGCGGGAGATCACGATCGCGCCCTCGTCGCCGCCGTTCGCGGCGATCCAGAACAGCGGGGCGGACAGTGCCTTGCGCACGATCTCGACGCCGGTCGCGGCGTCCCCGGTCAGACCGAGGCCGTCCTTGAGCTCGGCGGCCGCGTGCACCAGGGCGGACCCGCCGCCGGGCACGATGCCCTCCTCGACCGCGGCCCGGGTGGCCGCCACCGCGTCCTCGATGCGGTGCTTGCGCTCCTTGAGCGCGGTCTCGGTGGCCGCACCGGCACGGATCACGGCGACGCCGCCGGAGAGCTTCGCGAGGCGCTCCTGCAGCTTCTCCTTGTCCCAGTCGGAGTCGGCCTCGTCGATCTCGCGCTTGAGCTGCGCGACGCGGGCGTCGGTGGCGTCCTTGGTGCCTGCGCCCTCGACGATCGTGGTGGCGTCCTTGGTGACGACGATCCGCCGCGCCTTGCCCAGCAGCTCCAGGCCGGCCTCGGAGAGCTTCAGCCCGACCTCGGCGTTGATGACCTGGCCGCCGGTGGCGATCGCCAGGTCCTCCATGAACCACTTGCGACGGTCACCGAAGAACGGCGACTTGATCGCGGCGACCTTGACGGTCTTGCGGATCGAGTTGACGACCAGGGTCGACAGGGCCTCGCCCTCGACGTCCTCGGCGATGATCAGCAGCGGCTTGCCCTCGCCGAGCACCTTCTCCAGCAGCGGGAGCAGGTCCTGGATGTTCGAGATCTTGTCCCGGTGCAGCAGGATGTAGGCGTCCTCGAGCACGGACTCCATCGACTCGGTGTCGGTGACGAAGTACGGCGAGAGGTAGCCCTTGTCGAACTGCAGGCCCTCGGTGATCTCCAGCTCGGTGGCGAGCGTGGAGCCCTCCTCGATCGTGATCACGCCGTCGTTGCCGACGGTCTCGATCGCCTGGGCGATCAGGTCGCCGATCTCCTGCTCGCGCGAGGCGATCGCACCGACCTGGGCGATGTTCTGCTTGCCGTTGACCGGGGTGGCCCTGGCCAGCAGGATCTCGGAGACCTTCTGCGCGGCCGCGGCGATGCCCTCGCCGAGCGCGGCCGGGCCGGCTCCGGCGGCCACGTTGCGCAGGCCCTCCTTGACCAGTGCCTGGGCCAGCACGGTCGCGGTGGTGGTGCCGTCGCCCGCGACGTCGTTCGTCTTGGTCGCGACGGCCTTCGCCAGCTGGGCCCCGAGGTTCTCGTAGGGGTCCTCGAGGTCGATCTCGCGGGCGATGGTCACGCCGTCGTTGGTGACGGTCGGGCCACCGAACTTCTTGTCCAGGACCACGTGCCGGCCGCGCGGGCCGAGCGTCACCTTCACCGCGTCGGCGAGCTGGTTGACGCCGCGCTCGAGCGCGCGCCGGGTGTCCTCGTCGAAGCTGATCTGCTTCGCCATCTGAGCCTCTCGTCTTTCGGTGCTGGTTCTCTCGGTACGGGGTGAGACGCGAACGCCCCGGGGGCCGCCGGAGTCGACGGACCACCGGGGCGGTCGCTGTTACACGGGGTGCTGCTGGGTCAGTTGACGACCGCGAGCACGTCGCGCGCGGAGAGGATCAGGTACTCCTCGCCGTTGTACTTGACCTCGGTGCCGCCGTACTTCGAGTAGATGACGACGTCGCCCACGGCCACGTCGAGCGGGACGCGGTTGCCGTTGTCGTCGACGCGACCCGGGCCCACAGCCAGGACCTTGCCCTCCTGGGGCTTCTCCTTGGCGGTGTCCGGAATCACGATGCCGGAGGCCGTGGTGGTCTCGGCCTCGCTGGCCTGGACGACGATCTTGTCCTCGAGCGGCTTGATGTTCGCCACGATGACCTCCCCTTCCTGGGGTGAATCTCGGTGTGTCACTGGATCCAAGTGTCCGCAGCCGCCTCGACCGTGTCCCCGCCGTCGCGGGTGTCGGGGCCGCCGGTCGCCGGCTGCGTCTGGCACTCTACTCACGAGAGTGCCAGAGCCTGCGCGTGGCCACAACCACAGGTCCCCCGGCGCGTCGCCGGCACCCGTCCGAGATCACCGGAAACCCCCGGGGGACCGCCCGTCCGAGGGCGATCGTCGACGGGAGTTCACCCCGGCGCCCGCTCACGGCCACCGGTGACACGTCCGGGCGATCTTCGCTCTGCAGGTGCCCACCACACGCCGTGACGTACTGCGCGCCGGACTGACCGCCGGCGCGACCCTGACCGCCGCCGGAGCGCTCGGCGGGACCGCCCTCGGCGGTACCGCATCCGCGGCCGCACCCACCCGGCCGCGTCCGGCCGCGCCCGGGGAGGTGTTCACCCTCGGCGTGGCGTCCGGGGAGCCGGCGCCGACCGGCGTCGTGCTCTGGACCCGGCTGGCCACCGACCCCGTCGCCGAGGACGGCCTCGGCGGGCTGGGCGGCCGGGCCACCGACGTCGAGTGGGAGCTCGCCCTCGACGAGCGCTTCACCCGGGTGCTGCGCCGCGGCCGCACCCGCACCGGCCCCGACCTGGGCCACAGCGTGCACGTCGAGGTCGGCGGGCTGCCCCCGGGCCGCGACTTCTGGTACCGGTTCCGCGCCGGCCGGGCGCTGTCGCCGGTGGGTCGCACCCGCACCGCGCCTGTGCCGGGCTCGATGGCCCCGCTGGCCATGTGCTTCACCTCGTGCTCGCAGTTCGAGCACGGCTTCTTCACCGCTTACCGGCACCTCGCCGAGGAGCACCCGGACGTCGTGCTGCACCTGGGCGACTACATCTACGAGTACGAGGCGGGCGGCTACGAGGCCCCCGGCGGCAACGTCCGCGACCACGCGGGCCCGGAGACCACGACGCTGGCCGGCTACCGGCAGCGGCACGCGCAGTACCACGCCGACCCCGACCTGCAGGCCGCGCACGCGTCCGCGCCGTGGCTGGTCGTGTTCGACGACCACGAGGTCGAGAACAACTGGGCCGACGACGTCCGCGAGGTCCCGCTCGACCCGCCCGGCGACTTCACCGCCCGGCGCACCGCCGCGCTGCGCGCCTACTGGGAGAACATGCCGCTGCGCGCCGCGCAGCGTCCGAAGGGCCCGGACATGCAGCTGTTCCGCCGGGCCGGCTTCGGCGGGCTGGTCACGTTCCACATGCTCGACACCCGCCAGTACCGCGGCGACCAGCCCTGCGGCGACGAGTTCGGCAGCGACTGCGCCGAACGCACCGACCCGGCCCGCTCGCTGCCCGGCTCGGCCCAGGAGCAGTGGATCGCCGACGGGTTCGCCCGCTCCCGCGCCCGCTGGGACGTGCTGGGCCAGCAGGTGTTCTTCTCGCAGGTCGACTTCGCCCCCGGCACCGGACGCGGGTTCAACCCGGACGCCTGGGACGGCTACCCCGGCTCGCGCGACCGGGTCGTCGACTCCTGGGTCGACGCGACGGCCCGTGGCCGGGCGCGCAACCTCGTCGTGCTGACCGGCGACGTGCACGCGCACTGGGGCGCGGACATCCGGTCCCGCTTCGACGACCCGGCCTCGCCGGTGATCGGCACGGAGCTGGTGTCGAGCTCGATCACCTCCGGCGGGGACGGCTCCGAGAAGCAGGCGGGCACCGACACCACGCTCGCCGAGAACCCGCACATCCGCTTCTACAACAACCGCCGCGGCTACGTCTCGACCCGCTTCGAGCCGGACCGCCTGACCACCGAGTTCAAGGTCGTCCCGTACGTCC
>NZ_JADQDD010000085.1 GCF_019263595.1 Pseudonocardia sp. KRD291
ATCGCGATCGGCGCGTTCGTGGTGGTCCTGCTCGTCCTGCTGATCGGGCTGCTGGTCTACAACAACAGCTCCGAGGAGACGACGCCGCCGCGCAGCACCGAGTCGTCGACGACCGAGGCGCCCAGCACGTCGCCGAGCGCGCAGGAGACCACGACCGAGACACCGAGCACCGACGACGGCACCTCCGGTTTCGAGATCCCGACCAGGATCCCCGGCCTGCCGACCGAGCTGCCCTCGAACATCCCGACCGGCCTGCCCGACCTGCCCTCGAACCTGCCGAGCCTGCCCTCGAACCTTCCGGACCCGGGCCAGCTCGGGCAGGACGCGCAGGGCTTCTGGGACCAGGTCGGCGACTGGTGGTCGCGGCTGTTCTGAGCCGGTCGAGACGCGCGGCGTGTGTCGTGCGCGGCAATGACGCACCCGGACGGGCGGACCGGGCACCCGGTCGGGGACCATTCGGGGTGCGCCCGGTTCCCGCGGCCCTCCGCGGACGGCCGGACCGGCGCGCAGGTGCAGGCGATCCGGGAGGACCGACGTTGAGCGGCGCGACAGAGACCGTGACCGGTGCGGGGACCCCCGCGCGTCGTGGTGACGCGTCCGAGCCGCGTCCGGGCGGGCTCCGGCCGGGGGCGGTCGCGACCGGGCTGACCGTTCTCGGCGTCGTCGTGTGCGCGCTTGCCGCGACCGCGGTCGTGCTCACCGACGTCGGCGTGTACGCCCGGGTCGGCGTCCCGGCCCCGCCGCTGGACGTGCGGATCCTCGGCCCGGTGCTGCGGACGGTCGCGCTGCTCACCGGCGCCCTGTCGGCCGGGGCGCTGCTGTTCGCCGCGTTCCAGGCGCCCCCGCAGGCCTCCGGCACCGTCGGGGTCCAGGGCTACCGGGCGCTGCGCCGGGCCGGGGTCGCCTCCGCCGTCGCCGGGCTCGCCGCGCTGGGCGCCGCCTGGACCACCACGTCGGACCTGACCGGCTCGGCGCTGCTGGCCCCCGCGCAGGGCGGGCTCACCGGCTGGTTCTCGGTGTTCGCCACGCTCGAGGAGCCGATGGGCTGGCTGCTGACCGGAGTGACGCTGCTCGTGGTGGCGGCCGGGTGCACGTGGTTCCTGAGCTGGCGTGCCGCGGGCGCGATGGGGCTGGCCGCGGCGGCGTGCTGGGTGTTCCCGGCCGCGGTGAGCCCGGCGGCCACCGGCGCGAACCACGACTGGAGCGGCGACGGCGGCATGGTGCGCACCGTCGGCGGGATCGTGTGGCTGGGCGCGGTCGCCGCCCTGGCCGCGTACCGGGTGCACGGCGGCGAGGTCACCGACGTCGTGTGGCGGCGGTTCCGGTGGCTGGTGCTCGGCAGCGGCGCACTGTTCGTCGTCGGTGAGCTGGTGTTCCAGGTCGTGGTCGTCGGGGGCGGGTCGCTGACCGGGACCGCCTACGGCCGGCTGCTGCTGGTGGAGGCCCCGCTGGTGCTGGTGCTGGCGGTGGCGACGGCCCTTCTGCTGCGCCGCGGCCCGGGCGCCGCGCACCGGCGCACGCTGGTCCCGCTCGTGCTCGGTGGCGCGCTCGTCGCCGTCCTCGGGGTCGCGATGAGCCACATGGTCCCGCCGCGGTTCCTGGTCCACACCGACTCCGACCTGGAGACGCTGATCGGGTGGGACGTGGACCGGCCCTTCGGCGCGGTCCCGCTGCTCGTCGACTGGCGCTTCAACATCATCTTCGGCACGGGCGTCCTGCTCGCCGCGGGTGTGTACCTGCTCGGTGTGCGCCGCGTGCAGGCGCGCGGGATCACCTGGTCGACCGGGCGGACCGCGGCCTGGTTGGCCGGCTGCGCGGTCGTGCTCGTGGCGACGTCGTCCGGGCTCGGCTTCTACTCGCCCTCGATGTTCAGCGTGCACATGATCAGCCACATGTCGCTGAACATGCTCGCGCCGGTGCTGCTGTGCCTGGGCGGGCCGGTGACGCTGGCGCTGCGGGCGCTCCCCGCGGCCGGCCGGAGCAACCCGCCCGGCCCCCGCGAGTGGATCCTGGCCGCGGTGCACTCGGGTGCGGCCAAGGTGCTGACGAACCCCGCGGTCGCCGCGATCCTGTTCGTCGGCTCGTTCTACGTCCTGTACTTCACCCCGCTGTTCGACGGCGCGCTGCGGTTCCACTGGTCGCACCAGCTGATGAACCTGCACTTCGTCCTCGTCGGGTACCTGTTCTTCTGGCCGCTGATCGGCGTGGACACCGCACCGAACAAGCTGCCGCACCTGGGCCGGCTGGCCGTACTGCTGGCGACGATGCCGTTCCACGCGTTCTTCGGGATCGCCGTGATGAGCTCGGACACCGTGCTCGGCGAGAACTTCTACCGCTCGGTCGGGCTGCCGTGGATCTCCAGCCTGCTGGAGGACCAGCACGTCGGCGGCGGGATCGCCTGGGCCACCGGGGAGGTCCCGATGCTGCTGGTGGTCGTCGCGCTGATCGTGCAGTGGTCGCGGGACGACGCGCGCACCGCGGTGCGCAGCGACCGCCAGGCCGACCGGGACGGCGACGCCGACCTGCACGCCTACAACGAGATGCTCGCCCGGCTGCGCTCCGGCAGGTGAGCGACCGGGCCGGCCCCGCTCACGGGGTCGGGCCGTCGCCGGCGGCGGCGCGCCGGACGTGGTCCGCGAGCGCCTCGACCGCCGTCGAGTCCCGTCGGGCGGTCGTCCCGCGGGCCAGTGCCAGGTGTCGCCGCGACCAGGGGTCGCGCAGCTCGCGGACGTCCAGGGGCACCGCCGGGTCGACGGCCCGGCGCGGCAGCACCGCGAGCCCGACCCCGGCCGCGGCCAGCGAGACGACCGTCCCGATCGACGACGCGCGGGTGCGGAAGCGCGCCACCGGCGCGTCCGGGCCGAGCTTGCCCTCGATCCAGCGCTGCAGCGGCGCCGTCGACTGCAGGCCGACCAGCGGGTGCTCGGCGACCTCCCGGTAGGTGAGCTCGTCGCGGTCGGCCAGGACCCCACCGGAGCGGCCGATCACGACGAGCGAGTCGTCACCGAGCGGCTCGGTGTCCGGGCCGGGTGCCCCCGAGCCGTCGTCCACGACCACGCCCAGGTCCGCCTCGCCGTCGGCGAGCAGCCGCAGGGTCTCCGGGGTCGGCCGCTCGGAGGCCGTGACGTCGAGGTCGGGGTGCTCGGCGAGGAACGAGGCCAGTGCGTGCGGGACGAGCCGGTGCGTCGCCGAGGTGCCGGCCAGCAGGACCAGCGGCGCCGTCGGGGAGCGCGCGTAGCCGGCGACCGCGCTCTCCAGCCGGGCCGTGTGCGTGAGGACGTCCCGGGCGTGGCGCGCCAGCGACGTCCCGGCGGGGGTCGGCCGCACCCCGCGACGCCCGCGGACCAGCAGCTCCACCCCTGCCTGCCGCTCCAGCGCACGGATCCGGGCGCTGGCCGAAGGCAGGCTCAGATGCATCCGCACCGCTCCGGCCGTGATCGACCCCCCGGCCAGGACGTCGAGGAACAGCCGCAGGTCGACCAGGTCGTAGCGCACCACGTCAGCCTAAGGCTGTGCCTGACCCTGGATGTGTCGATCACGCATTGCCCCCTCCCGCGACGCGCGCCGATGCTGGACCGGTGATCGAGGCCGTCGCACTGCTGCTGGTCGGGGTCGCCGCCGGGGCCCTGAACGCCGTCGGCGGAGGGGGCACGTTCGTCGCGCTCCCCGCGCTGGTCGCGGCCGGGCTGCCGCCGGTCACCGCGAACGCGTCGACGACCGTGGCGCTGCTGCCCGGCGCCGTCACCGGCACCTGGGCCTACCGGTCCCAGATCCGGCCGGTCGGGGCCACGACGACCCGGTCGCTGAGCATCGCGAGCCTGCTCGGCGGCGGCTGCGGGGCCGCGCTGCTGCTCGCGCTGCCCGCGTCCTCGTTCGACGCGGCCGTGCCGTGGCTGCTCGCCTTCGCCACGCTGGTGCTGGCGTTCGGGCGCTCGCTGTCGCGGCTGCTCAACGCCGCGCTGCGCCGCACGATCGACATGGGCCCGCGCTCGGTGCTGGTCGGGCAGTTCCTGCTGGCGATCTACGGCGGCTACTTCGGCGGTGCCGTCGGCATCCTGATGCTCGCGCTGTGGAGCGCCGGCCTCGGGCTCGACACGGCGGCCGGCAACCCGATGCGGGTCGCGCAGCTCACGGCCGTCAACGCGATCGCGGCCGGGATCTTCCTGGTGGCCGCGGACGTGCTGTCGCACCCGGTCCCGCTGCTCGCGGTGCTCGTCGGAGCGGCCGTCGGCGGGTTCGCCGGTGCACGCCTGGCCCGGCACCTGTCCGCCCGCGTCCTGCGTGCCCTCGTGCTGACGACCGCGGCGACGATGACCGTCCTGTACTTCCTCAAGGGCTGAGCTGCCTCAGCGGCCCGGCGCGGCCTCGTCGTCGCGCTCCGCGGTGATCTCCGCCGACGTCGGGGCGAACGTCCCGCCCGCGTGGCGCAACCGCAGGCTGTTCGTGACGACCAGCAGCGACGACACGGCCATCGCGGCTCCCGCGAGCAGGGGGTTGAGGAACCCGGCGGCCGCCACCGGCACGGCGGCGACGTTGTAGCCGAACGCCCACCACAGGTTCCCGCGGATCGTGCGCATCGTGGCCCGGGCCAGCTCGACGGTCGTCGGCAGCACCCGCAGGTCGTCGCGCACGAGCACGACGTCGGCGGCCTCGAGCGCGACGTCGGTGCCGGACCCGACGGCGATCCCCAGGTCCGCGACGGCCAGCGCGGCGGCGTCGTTCACACCGTCGCCCACCATCGCCACCGTCGCGCCCCCGTCCTGGAGCTTGCGGACCAGGTCCACCTTCTCGTCCGGCAGCACCCCGGCGTGCACCTCGGAGATGCCGACGGCGGTCGCGACGGCCTGCGCGGCGGCCGGGGAGTCCCCGGTCAGCAGCACCGGCCGCAGGCCCATCTCGAGCAGCTCGGCGACAGCGGCGACGGCGGAGTCCTTCACCGGGTCGGCCAGCGCGACCACCCCGGCGACGGCGCCGTCGACGGTCACCGCGACGGTGGTGCGCCCGGCCGCGTCCCACTCGCCGACCCGGGCGGCGAGCGGACCGAGCTCGCCGGCCAGCGACGGCCGCCCGACCGTCACCTCGTGCCCGTCGACGACGCCGCGGGCACCCAGGCCGGGCATCGGCACGAAGTCCGTCACCGCCGGGACCACCACGTGTGACTGCTCGGCGTGCGCGCACACCGCCGCGGCGATCGCGTGCTCCGACCCGGACTCGACGGCGGCGGCGCGGGCCAGCATCTCGCCGGGGTCGGTACCCTCGGCGCAGGCCAGGTCGGCCACGGTCATCCGGCCCGTGGTCAGCGTGCCGGTCTTGTCCATCACGACGGTGTCCACCGCGCGGGTGGTCTCCAGCGCCTGGTAGCCCTTGACGAAGATGCCCAGCTCGGCGCCGCGCCCGGTCGCCACCATCAGCGCCGTCGGCGTCGCCAGCCCGAGCGCGCAGGGGCAGGCGATGATCACGACGGCGACCGCGGGCGCGAACGCACCGGCCCAGCCCGCCCCGGCCAGCAGCCAGCCGAGCAGGGTGAGCAGCGCGATCACGAGGATCACCGGCACGAACACCGACGACACCCGGTCGACCAGGCGCTGCACCGCGGACTTCTCGGTCTGCGCGCGCTCCACCGCGGCGAGCATCCGGGCGAGCCGGGTGTCGGCGCCGACCTGCTCGGCGCGCACCACCAGCCGCCCGCCGGTGGCGATCGTGCCGCCGACGACCAGGTCGCCGGGCGCGACCTCGACCGGTACCGGCTCGCCGGTCATCGCGCTCGTGTCCACCGCCGCGACACCCTCGACCACGGCGCCGTCGGCGGCGATCCGCTCGCCGGGCCGGACCACGAACCGGTCCCCGGCGCGCAGGCGCGGCACCACGATCCGGCGCTCGGTGCCGTCGGCGTCGAGCACCGCGACGTCGTCGGACTCCAGCGCGGCGAGCGAGCGCATCACCTCACCGGCACTGCGCCGGGCCCGGGCCTCGAAGTAGCGCCCGGCCAGGACGAACGTCGTGACCCCGGCCGCGACCTCCAGGTACAGCGGCCCGGACGGGTGCAGCACGGCCTGCCAGCCGGTGGCCGTGTCCGGGGCGCCGTCGGTGAACACCAGCGCGCCCAGCGACCAGCCCGACGCCGCGATGACCCCGAGCGAGACGAGCGTGTCCATCGAGGTGGTGCCGTGGCGCAGGTTCGCCGCGGCGGTGCGGTGGAACGGCCACGCCGCCCAGACCACCACCGGCAGCGCGAGCACGGCCACGACGGCCTGCCAGAACGGGAACCGCAGCGACGGGACCAGCGACATGGCCAGCGACAGGTCGGCCAGCGGGACGAACAGCAGCAGCGCGACGGTCATCCGCAGCCGCAGCGAGCGCAGCGCCGCGTCGTCCCGTGTGGCCAGGTCGGCGGCGTCCTCGCCGTCCGGGTCGGGCACGACCTCGGACGCGCCGTAGCCGGCCTTCTCGACCGTCGCCACCAGCGTGTCGACCTGCACCCCGGCGGGGTGCTCGACCAGCGCCCGCGCGGTGGCCAGGTTGACCGCGGCCCGGACGCCGTCGAGCTTGCCGAGCTTGCGCTCGACCCGTCCGACGCACGCCGCGCAGGTCATGCCCTCGATCCGCAGCTCGGACAGCCGCACCTCACCGTCGGCGCCGGAGGGCGTCGCGGTGGTGGTGGCGGTGGCCGGGCTCTCGCGTGTCACGACACCGATGGTTCCGCACTCCACCGACGGTTTCACCCGCGGGGCCGGTGACCTGCGGAACAGACACGATCGCGGGACGCCGGGAACCACCCGGCGCCGCGGGGCGACCCCTCTGGGGTGACCACCGACGTCGACACCGCGCCGCCGCGCACACGCGCGGGCGCCCTGAGCCTGCTCGTGCTGGCCGGGCGGCTCGTGCTGGGCGGGGTGTGGATCGTCGCCGGCGCGCTGAAGGTGACCGACCTCGACGCGTCCGTGCGCGCCGTCCGCGCCTACCGCCTGCTCCCCGACGTGGCGGCCCAGGTCCTCGGCGCCGGGCTCCCGGTCGTCGAGATCGTGCTCGGCGTGCTGCTCGTGGTGGGCCTCGGCGTCCGGGTCGCGGGCGCGCTGTCGGTGCTGCTGATGGGCGCGTTCGTGGTCGGGATCGCCTCGGCCTGGGCACGCGGCCTGCAGATCGACTGCGGCTGCTTCGGCTCCGGCGGCGCGCTGGCCCCCGGTGAGTCACCCACCTACGGACTCGAACTCGCACGGGACGGCGCCCTGCTCGTCGTCGCGGTACTGGTCGCCTGGCGACCGAGCGGGCGCCTCGCGCTCGACGACCGTCTCGGGACCCCGAAGGGACACTGATGGCATCCGGCACCAAGAAGTCACCGAACCCGCTGACCGCCAGGTCCGGCCCGGCCCGCGGGACGGTGATCGGCATCGTCGCGGTCGTGCTGTTCGCCGGGCTGGTCGGCTTCGGCGTCTACCAGGCCCAGAAACCGGCCGACGTCGTCGTCCCGCCGAACGCGACCGCCGCCGGCGTCCCCGTCGGCAACCCGGCGGCGAAGGCGACGATCGACATCTACCAGGACTTCCAGTGCCCGGCCTGCAAGCAGTTCGAGGACATGAGCGGACAGACCGTCGACCAGCTCGTCGCGGGCAGGCAGGCGAAGGTCGTCTACCACCCGGTCGCCATCCTCGACCGCACGTCACCGGACCGGTACTCCAGCCGCTCGTCCGCGGCCTCGGCGTGCGCCGCCGCGGACAACGTGTTCCCGCAGTACCTCAAGCTGCTCTACGCGAACCAGCCCACCGAGGGCGACCCCGGCCTGACCCCGGAGCAGCTGACCTCACTGGGGCAGCAGGCGGGCGCCGGTCCGGGCTTCGCGGAGTGCGTGAGCAGTGACCGCTACGCCGGCTGGACGGCGTCTCTCACCGACCAGGCGTCCAAGGACGGCCTGGCCGCCACCCCGACGGTGAAGGTGAACGGCCAGCAGGTCCAGAACCCGACCCCGGACGCCCTCCGCGCCGCCGTCTCCGCAGCCCAGGCCTGATCCCCGGCACCGTGCGGGGGACGGTAACGCCGTGCACGGCCCGTGCGATCGTCACCACAGCGGCGGGCGTCGATGCCCGGTCGAGAGCGGGGGCGGGACATGGACACGCAGTACACGGGAGCGGGAGTCCCCGCAGCACGCCCGGGGCTCTCGCCCGGAGCCGCCGTCCTGCTGTGGATCTTCGTTGGATGGCCCCTCTCCTGGATCCTGCTGTTCGCGTTCGTGCCGCTGGGCATCCTGTTCGGCATCGGGATCACCATCTGGATGATCGTGATCGTCTCCTCCGGCGGGCACCGGGGGCCGCCGGTCGTCGTCAACGTCGGCCAGATGGCCACTGCGCCCCTCTCCGCGGCCGCGTCCAGGCACCACGCGATCCGGCAGGAGGTCGAGAGCCTCGCCTCGGTCAACGCCGTCGGCGGCTGTGGTTGGTGCGGGTCACCGTCCGCGCACGTCAACGACCTCGGCTACCTGGTCCACCCGCGTCACTGGCACGCTGCCGAGATCGTGGAGCGGATCCGCTCCACAACCCGGGACTGACCCCGGCGCACCCGATCCGGTTCAGGGGGACTCGAGGAGGGCGGCCAGGTGGGTCAGGGCTTCGTCCGCGGCGTCGCCCTCGGCGGTCAGGGTGACCTGCTGGCCGGGGCCGACGCCCAGGGTGAGGACGTTCAGGACGCTCGTCGCGTCCACCGGGTCCCCGCCGTCGACGGCGATGGTGACGGCCAGGCCGGTCTCCTTCGCGGCGCGGCTGAACAGCGCGGCCGGGCGGGCGTGCAGACCGACCCCGGAGGCGACGGTCGCGGTGCGGGTGGCCATCGCGGTCAGCCCCCCGACCCGGAGCCCGGACGGCCCGGCGGCGGGTCACCGTCGACGGCCGGCAGTGCTGCGCCGCCGGGTTCGGGGTCACCGGGGCCGAGGCCACCGGAACCGGGACCGTCCGCCACCGCCGGTTCCTCCTCGCGTCCGGGTGTCCGCAGGTTCCAGCGGCGGATCACGAACCGGAACAGCACGTAGTAGACCAGCGCGTAGCCGAGCCCGATCGGGATCAGCAGCAGCGGTTTCTGCGCCTGCCCGAAGTTGAGCAGATAGTCGATCGCGCCGGCCGAGAACGTGAACCCGTCGTGGATGCCCAGCGCGTTGACCAGCGCGTGCGAGGTCCCGGTCAGCACCGCGTGCACGATGTAGAGCGGCCAGGCCACGAACAGGAACGCGAACTCCAGCGGCTCGGTGATGCCGGTGACGAACGCCGTCAGCGCGACCGACAGCATGACCCCGCCGGTGACCTTGCGCTGCTCCGGGCGGGCCTCGTGCCAGATCGCGAGCGCCGCAGCGGGCAGCGCGAACATCATGATCGGGAAGAAGCCCGTCATGAAGATCCCCGCCGACGGGTCCCCGGCGAAGAAGCGGTTGAGGTCGCCCTGCGCGCCGTTGAAGTCGCCGATCACGAACCAGACCACCGAGTTCAGGATGTGGTGCAGCCCGAGCGGGATGAGCATCCGGTTCGCGAACCCGTAGACCCCGCCGCCGAGGACCGGGTTCGCCGTGACGGCCTGGCCCAGCGCCGTCAGGCCGGCGTTGAACAGCGGGTAGAGCAGCCCCAGCCCGGCCGCCAGCACCATCACCACGACGGCGGTCAGGATCGGGACCAACCGTCGTCCGCCGAAGAACGCCAGGTAGGTGGGCAGCTTCGTGCGGTAGAACCGCTGCCACAGGACGGCGCTGATCAGTCCGACCAGGATGCCGCCCAGCACCCCGTAGTCGATCAGTTCCTGCGCCCCGTCGGAGTCGGTCAGCCCGGGCAGCACGAGCGGGCTCATGGCCTCGAACACGCCGTCGAGCACCAGGTAGCCGACGACCGCGGCCAGCGCCGTGGACCCGTCCGCCTTGCGCGCCCACCCGATCGCGATGCCCACCGCGAAGATCAGCGGCAGGTTGTCGAACAGGGCCGACCCGGCGGCTCCGATCACCGTCGCCACCCCGGACAGCCCGGGCACCCCGCCCAGCAGGTCGTCCTGGCCGAGCCGGTTGAGCAGCCCGGCCGCCGGCAGCGCCGCGATCGGCAGCATCAGGCTGCGCCCGAGCCGTTGTAAACCGGAGAGCCCACGGCGGGGCGTCGTCGGCGCGGTACTGCTCGTCATGGCTAACCTTCCGATCACATCGGCCGGGGGTGCGCTGACGATCTAGTGCGCCCGGTGGCCGTGTCAACGATGAGATCGTCGGACGAGGGAGATCGCGATGGCGGACGACACGCGGGCCGCGGACATCCTGGCCGGTCTGGGCGGCGCGGCCAACGTCGTCGAGGTCGAGGGCTGCATCACGCGGCTGCGCACCGAGGTGACCGACCCGACGAAGGTCGACCAGGCCGCGCTGCGCAGGCTCGCGCACGGCGTGGTCGTGTCCGGGACGGCGGTGCAGGTCGTCGTCGGCCCGGAGGCGGACATGATCGCCGACGACATCGCGGACCTGCTGTGACGGTCCCCGCCGGGGAGCCGGTGCGGGTCGCGGCGCCGCTGACCGGCGACGTCGTCGACCTCACCGACGTGCCGGACGCCGTGTTCTCGGCGCAGATGCTCGGCGCCGGGCTGGCGATCGAACCCGGCTCCGGCCCCACCGAGGTCCTCGCGCCGGTGAGCGGCACGCTGGCCAAGGTGCACCCGCACGCGTTCGTCGTCGTGACCGACGAGGGAGTCGGCGTACTCGTGCACCTCGGCATCGACACCGTGGGCCTCGAGGGCGAGGGGTTCACGGTGCACGCCGCCGAGGGCGACGAGATCTCCGCCGGGGCACCGGTCGTCACGTTCGACCCGGACCTGGTGCGCTCACGCGACCTGTCCGCGGTCTGCCCCGTCGTGCTGATGGAAGCCGAACCGGACAGCGCCACCGATCGCGCATCCGGTCCGGTACGGGCCGGCCGGCCGCTGTTCAGCTGGACGGCCTAGCGGAACGGACATCCTTCGCAGAGCGAGTCCGGATCACAGCGCCGGGCGACGAAACCGGCGCCCGGACGCTGCTCCCGGAGCAGCCGCCGCTCGTCGGCGAGCCGCCTCCACTCCCTGCGCTGGCCCTCGGTGTCCATCGACGTCCCGACCAGGACGGCGAAGAAGACGAGAAGGGCGATCCCGGCCAGGGCGATCAGAACGGTGGTCATCGCGACCACCTCCCGCCGTGCGGCCGGACGGTGCTGACAGGCACTGCGTGTCGTGCGGTCATCTCGCACCCCCGTTCTTCGAGTGACCGGAGGCCACTCAACAGGTGGGAACGAAGTATCACCCCCGCCGACGCCGGTACACCAGACGGAAGTACAAAGCTTGGCCGAAATTTGATGATAGGGAATCTCGCATCTGCAATTGCAGACGATCGTTGCCTCCCACGCCCTCGAGAGGTCATACTCGCCGTCACGGGGGCACGATCCGGTGGTGGGAGATCCCATGACGATGACGCACGGTCCTGTCGTGATCAGGCGTCGTCTCGGATTCGTTCTCAAGCGCTTACGCGGAGACCTGGGACTACATCTCGACGTCGTCGCGAGGCAGCTGGAGATCTCGCCCTCCAAGCTCAGCAGGATCGAGACCGGGCAGGTCGAGCCGAAGATCCGCGACGTCCGCGACCTCCTCGCGATCTACGAGGCCGATGTCGGGACCCGTCACCAGGTCATGGAATGGGCGAGCAACGCGAAGTCCCCGGGGTGGTGGCAGCCGTTCACCTCGACCGTCGCGGTCGCCGACCTCGACATGTACATCTCCCTCGAGGCCGAGGCCAGGTCCGAGCAGATGTTCAGCACGCCCGTGACCGGACTGCTGCAGACCGAGGCCTACGCACGGTCGATTCTGTCCGAGGCCTTTCCGGAAGCGTCGGAGCGGGAGATGGACAGGCTCGTCGAGATCCGGATCGGCCGACAGGCGGTGATCGACCTCGATCGCGCCGACGCCCCTGCCCTCGAGCTGCACGCGGTGCTGGACGAAAGCGCCCTCCGCCGCTCGAATGCGGAGCCATCGGTGATGGCCGAGCAGATGAGGCGACTCGCCGAGCGGTCCCACCAACCCAACGTGTGTCTGCAGATCCTGCCGTTCTCCGCCGGCTACACCAGGGCAACCAGTACGTTCTCGATCTTCGAACCGCGAGAGGCCGGAACCGACTGGCCTGTCGTCAACGTCGAGAGCACCGGAAGTGATGCGTACTTCGACACCGCCGCCGAGGTGTCGAACTACCGGTCGATCTGGAAGGGGATCGTGTCGAGAGCCCTCGACCCCGAGCAGTCCAGGCGCTTCATCGAGACACTGGTCGACACCTGATCACCGCACTCAGGCGGTGAGGGCGTCCAGATCGAACTCGCCGTTACGCACTCCGGCCACGAAGGCCTGCCATTCCTCCGCGGTGAAGGACAGGACGCCCGCCTCCGGCGTCGCCGTCGACTTCAGGAGTACGCCGCCTCCCGGATCACCGGCGACGGCGACACAGCTGCCGTCGAGGCAGAACGAACTGATCCTGAAAGTGGCCGGCTGCGACAACGGGGAGCTCGCGTTCTCTTCGGCCCCGCAGGCGAGGCCTCCGGGAACGGTCGACGCCGCAAGATGTCGGGGAACACCTGCGAGCAGGTTCTGATCCGCATAACGCCTGCGCCCGTGTCAGGGTGCGGGCATCACCTGACCGTGACGTCGCCCGTCGCGGGCGGGCCGTCACCGACTCCGACCATCCATTTCGGACTCTGCCGTCTCAGGGCGACGGCACGATCTCCGCCAGGGCGACCGTGCGCACCTCGGCCCGCCGGATCACCACGATCCCGGCCAGGATCAGGACCCCGCCGATCAGCTGCGTCAGCGTCGGGACCTGCGAGACCAGCAGCCACGCCGCGAGCACCCCGAACAACACCTCGCTCAACCCCACGAACGACGCGACGCGCGTGTCCAGGCGCCGGATCGCCACGACCCCGGCGACGTAGGACACCACCGTGGAGATCACCACCAGCATCGCCCCGATGAGGACCCAGCTCATCTCGATCCCGCCGAGCACCCCGGTTCCCGCCCCGGCGCGCAGCGGCGTGATCCCGGTCAGGCCGGTGACCGTCAGCAGCACGGCGCCGACGACCATCCCGCCCGAGATCATCAGCAGCGGTGGCATCGAGCCCTCGCCCGTGCCCCCGGGAAGCAGGAAGTAGACGCACACGCAGACGGCGGCGGCGAGCCCCCAGACGATGCCGACGAGGTCCACCCTGGACGGGCCGAAGACGTCGACCACGAACGCGAGCCCGACCAGCGCGAGCATGCAACCGCCGAACGTCGTCGCCGACGGGGTGCGCCGCGTGCGGAACCACGTCCACCCGACGAGCAGCACCGGGGCCAGGAACTCCAGCAGCAGCGCCACGCCGACGGACAGGTGCTGCAACGCGTAGAAGAAGCACAGCTGCGCCCCGGCCACCGCGAACACCCCGTAGGCGAGCACGGTGCGGGCCGAGTCCACCGCCATCCCGTGCCGGCGCAGGAGCACCAGCGCGACCGGCAGCATCAGGACGGCCGCGCCGGCGATCCGCAGCAGCGTCGTCGCCCCGGAGGACCATCCGGCCTCGAGCAGCGACGAGCCCAGCGGGCCGGAGAAACCGAAGGTCGCCGCGGAGATCAGCGCCCAGGGAAGGCCCCTGGTGAGCGCCGTCGGGTTCATGTCAGGACCATGGTGTTCATATACTCCTGACAGTAGGAACGAGGGACGTCAGGAGTCAACGTGGAATTCGCTCATGACACCGAGGTCGCGCTCGTGGCCGCGGCCTCGCTGGTCAACACCGCGCTCGCCGACCCCGACCCGCTGGCCGACCGGGCGCTGTTCGACGCGTGGCTGCTCGAGTACCCCTACACCGGGCAGTACCTGGGGACGGCGGACGAGCTCGCCTCGGTCCGCGCGATGCGCGAGCGCCTGCGCGGCCTGTGGGACGCGCCGGACCGGGACGCCACCGTGACGCTCGTGAACGCCCTGCTCACCGACGCCCGGGCCACGCCGTACCTGACCCGGCACGACGAGTGGGACTGGCACCTGCACGTCACCGCGCCGGAGGCGCCGCTGGCGCACCGGATCGGCGCCGAGAGCGCGATGGCCGCGGCCGACCTGGTGCGCGGCGACGACCTGGGCCGGCTGCGCCGGTGCGCGGGCAGCGACTGCGACGCGGTGCTGGTGGACCTGTCCCGCAACCGGTCCAAGCGCTTCTGCGACACCGGCAACTGCGCGAACCGAGCCCACGTCGCGGCCTACCGCGCGCGTCAGGCGGCCGGCTGAGCCCTCAGCGGCCCGCCGCCTGCGCGAGGTGACCGGCCAGCAGCTCGTTGACCTGGTCCGGCTCCTCGGCGTTGAGCAGGTGCGCCGTGGCCGGCACCTCGGCGTAGCGGGCTCCGGGGACGGAGTCGGCGATCAGCCGGAGGAACTCGGGCGGGGTCGCCGGGTCCTCGGCGCCGGCCACGGCCAGCGTCGGCACCGTGACGCCGGACAGCTCACCGCGGATGTCGAAGCCGCCGATCGCGGCGCAGCAGGCCGCGTAGCCCTCGTCGGAGGTCGCGCGCAGCATGTCCAGCAGCCGGCGCGCCCCGTCCGGGTCGCGGTCCTGGAAGGCGTGGGTGAACCAGGTCCCGACCCGGGAGGCGACCATCGCGTCGGTGCCCTTCTCCCGGACCGTCGCCGCGCGGGTGGCCCAGGAGTCCGGGTCGGCGAAACGCGCGGCCGAGGCCAGCACGGCCAGGCTGAGCAGCCGGTCGGTGTGCACGGCCAGCTGCTGGCCGATCGCGCCGCCGATGGACACCCCGACGTAGTGCGCGCGCCCGACGCCGATCCGGTCCAGCAGCTCGACGACGTCGCCGGCCAGGTCGGCCATCGTCGCGTCACCGGACGGGACCGGGGACCCGCCGTGCCCGCGCAGGTCGAAGCGCACGGTGCGGAACCGGTCGGAGAACGCGGCGACCTGGGCGTCGAACAGGCCCAGGTCGGTACCGAGGGACGGTCCGAACACCAGGACCGGGGCGTCGTCCGGGCCGTCGACCCGGTGGTGCAGCCCGGTCACTGGACGGCCAGGTCGGACGGGTGCGTCGTCAGCGGCGCGATCGTGATCGTCATGAACGGGAACAGCGGCAGCGACCAGAGCAGCTCGTGCAGGTCATCGGCCGACTCCACGTCGAAGATGCTGATGTTCGAGTACTGCCCGACCACCCGCCAGATGTGCGGCCACCTGCCGGAGCGCTGGATCTCCAGCGCGCGCGCCTTCTCCTTCGCGACCGTCTCAGCCCGGACGTCCGGGTCCAGGTCGCGGGGGATGGCCACGTCCATGCGCACATGGAACAGCACTGGTCGATCAACTCCTCGATAGCGCCCGTGGGCGGGGGCTCCCCTTGCGCGGTCGCGCCCCTCCGCGGGCTTGTACGCTCTGCGTACGTCCGCACGCTGTGCGAACAAGCGTCGCCGACCGGCGTCGACCCGTCAAGCGGGGACGCCGGGTCGGGCCGGGCGGGTCAGGACGCGAGGCCCCAGGTGCCGAGCAGCCAGCCCGCTGACGTCAGCCAGATGCCGGTGAGCAGCGCGAACACCAGCCCACCCGCCCACGCCATCGCCCAGCCGGGCACGCCGCGGCGGCGCAGCAGCAGCATCCTGGTCGCCAGCGCGCCGTAGAGCAGGCAGCCCAGCAGCGAGTGCGCGAGCGCCCGCGGCGTCGCGCCGGACCAGCCCAGGGTGACCAGGCAGTGGGCCGCGACCGGCACCGTGATCAGCACGGCCGCCCGTCCGGACCAGCGGTGCAGTCCCCGGGTGAGCGGGGTCGCGCCGCGGCCGATCCGCCCGCCCAGCACCAGAGCGGACCACAGCTGCACCAGGCCGAGCCCCGCCGCGGCGGTGGCCGACCACGCCTTCAGCGCGAGCGCGCCGGGGAACCCGGCGAGGTTCACCGCGACGCCGGCCGGGTCGTGCTCGCGGGCCCATACGCCGAGCGCGACGGCGACCAGCGTGCCGAGCGCGACCGGGACGGCGACGGTGGAGACCTTCGGTCCCGGCAGCTCCATCAGCTCCGCCAGCGCCGGATCGACACGCGGGGTCACGGCGGGCCGGGGCGGCCCGACCCGACGGGCCGGCGTCTCGCGTCGCGACGTCGCCGGCGGGCCCGTCCCGCCGGTGCGCTGGTGCGGGATCAACGGCCCGGTGCCGCCGGGCCCGACCGGGCGCCCGCGGGGCGGCGTGGGCACGGCGTCGGCAGCGGCTCGGCGTTCCGCGCGGGCACGGTGGCCGCGGGCGGGCACACGGGTGCCACGAGGGGTCATCGGTCGTCACTTCCGTGTCGGGGGCACCGCGGCGCGAGGGACGCGCGCTGCGGCAGCACGGCTGCGGCGCGAGGGGGAGCGTGCCGCAACAGGACGTGACGAAGCCTAGGAACACCGGCCCTCGGGGTCGCGTCCCTGAAAGCGGTGACCGCTGTCCGTGCACGGCCACGCGACGAACGGTGACCGCGTTGGACCGCTCGGAGTACTCCGCGCGCCCGGACGACACCGGACCTCTCAGGTGCGCCCGGACCGGCGGAAGGTGACGGACAGGAGGGTCAGGCCCGCACGGCGGACCCGGAGCGGACACCGTCGGCGAGCTCGGCGGCCAGCGCCCGCACGGCCGCGACGCCGGACTCCGGGTCCGGGGCCTCGGCCAGGGCCTGCACGAACGCCGTGCCGACGATCACGCCGTCGGCGTAGCCTGCCACCTGCGCGGCCTGCTCCGCGGTCCGCACGCCCAGCCCTACGCAGACCGGCATGTCGGTGACCTCGCGGCAGCGGGCCACCAGCTCGGCGGCACCGGCGCCGATCGCGGCGACCCCGGTCACGCCCATCAGCGACGCCGCGTAGAGGAACCCGCGCGACGCGCCGGCCGTCATGGCCAGGCGTTTCGGGGTGGAGGTCTGGGCGACCAGGTAGACGCGGTCGAGGTCGTGCTTCTCGGAGGCGGCGAACCAGTCGTCGGCGTCGTCGGGCAGCAGGTCGGGGGTGATCAGCCCGGAACCGCCGGCCTCGGCCAGGTCACCGGCGAACCGCTGCACGCCGTAGCGGTCGATCAGGTTCCAGTACGTCATGACCAGCGCCGGGGCGCCGGCGTCGGCCACCCCGCGCACGGCGGTGAACGCATCCGAAGTGCGGGCGCCGCCGTCCAGCGCGGCCTGGGTGGCGCGCTGGATGACCGGGCCGTCCATCAGCGGGTCGGAGTAGGGCAGCCCGACCTCGACCACGTCGACGCCGCCGGCGACCATCGCCTGCATCGCGGCGACCGAGGTGGGCACGTCCGGGAAGCCGACCGGCAGGTACCCGACGAGCGCGGCGCGGCCCTGCTCCCGGGCGGCGGTGAAGGTGGCGCTGGAGCTCACGGGGTCTCTCCGTCGGTGTGCGCGGTGCCGTCGGCATCCACGAGGTCGAAGTAGCGGGCGGCGGTGTCGACGTCCTTGTCCCCGCGCCCGGACAGGTTCACCAGTACGACGCCGTCGGGCCCGAGGCGCCGGCCCTCGCGCAGGGCCCCGGCCAGCGCATGCGCGCTCTCGATCGCCGGGATGATCCCCTCGGTGCGGCACAGCAGCTTGAAAGCCTGCATGGCCTCGTCGTCGGTGACCGACTCGTAGCGGGCGCGGCCGAGCTCGTGCAGCCAGGAGTGCTCCGGCCCGACGCCCGGGTAGTCCAGCCCGGCCGAGATCGAGTGGCTCTCCCGGGTCTGGCCGTCGGCGTCCTGCAGGATGAAGCTGCGGGACCCGTGCAACACCCCGACCTCGCCGCCGCCGATCGACGCGGCGTGCCGCGGGGTCTCGACGCCGTCACCGCCGGCCTCGAAGCCGACCAGCTCGACGCCCGTGTCGTCGAGGAACGCGTGGAAGATCCCCATCGCGTTCGACCCGCCGCCGACGCAGGCGCAGATGACGTCCGGCAGGCGTCCGACGGTGTCGAGCATCTGCGCCCGCGCCTCGACGCCGATGATCCGCTGGAAGTCGCGCACCATCGCCGGGAACGGGTGCGGCCCGGCGACCGAGCCGATCAGGTAGTGGGTGTCGGCGACGTTGGTCACCCAGTCCCGCATGGCCTCGTTCATCGCGTCCTTGAGCGTGCGCGAACCCGAGGTGACGGGCCGGACCTCCGCGCCGAGCAGCCGCATCCGGGCGACGTTGAGCGCCTGGCGCTCGGTGTCGACCTCGCCCATGTATACGACGCAGTCCAGGCCGAGCAGCGCGGCGGCGGTGGCGGTGGCCACGCCGTGCTGGCCGGCACCGGTCTCGGCGATCACCCGGGTCTTGCCCATCTGGCGGGTGAGCAGCGCCTGGCCCAGCACGTTATTGATCTTGTGCGAGCCGGTGTGGTTGAGGTCCTCGCGCTTGAGCAGCACCCGGGCGCCGCCGGCGTGCTCGGCGAACCGGCTCACCTCGGTGATCAGGCTCGGGCGCCCGGAGTAGGTGCGGTGCAGCTCGGCGAGGCGCCCGGTGAACTCCGGGTCGACCAGCGCGCCCGTGTAGGCCGCGTCGAGCTCGTCGAGGGCGGCGACCAGCGCCTCCGGCACGTAGCGGCCGCCGAACCGGCCGAAGTACGGGCCGGTCTGGTCGACCAGACGCGCCGCGTCCTCGACTCGGGTGGTGGTCTCGGTCACGTCGGACCCTCTCCTACTACGGGTGCGCGGGCTCGGGACGGTCGCGGCCGTCGATCCACCGGGCCCACGCGGGCGAACATCGGTTCCGACCTGGCTGCGTCCGCTCGCGGGCTCGTGCGGCGGGCGCCGATCGGGTCGCCCGCGACGGTAGCGCGCGGTACGGCGTTCCTGCGACGCGGATCCGCCTCCGGGGGCGCCCCACGTCGGTCAGACGTAGCGCGGGCGGCCGACGATCCAGCCGAGCACCATCTCGACGACGATCACCCCGGCGAGCAGCGACAGCGACAGCGTCCAGCCCCCGGTGAGCCCGTGCAGCAGCCCGAACAGGAACGGGCCGCTCGCGCCGAGCAGGTAGCCGAAGCCCTGCGCCATCGCCGAGAGGCTGGTGGTGTCCACGGCGTTGCGGGTACGCACCGCGATCACGCCCAGGCCGAGCGGGAACACCCCCATCCCGAACCCGAGCATCACCGTCCACAGCCAGGGCGCCGCGGCCGGCGCGATCGCCATCCCGATCACCGAGGCCAGCCCGACCGAGGCCATCCCGACGATCCATCCGGACTGCGAGCGCCGGTTCAGTGCGATCGGCGGCACGATGAAGCTCAGCGGGATCCCGATCAGGTTGACCAGCGCGAGCATGTAGCCGGCGTCGGTACGCGGGATGCCGACGCTGACGAACAGCTCCGAGAGCCAGCCCATCGCGGTGTAGGCGACGAGCGCCTGCAGGCCGAAGAACGCGGTGACCGCCCAGGCCAGCGGGCTGCGCAGCAGCGACCGCCGCTCCGGCGCGGCGTCGACCGTCGCGCCACCGGCCGTCCCGTGCCGGGCGCCGACGCCCCAGACCAGCAGCGCCGCCAGCGACAGTGCCGCCCACGCCCCGACCGAGGCCCGCCACCCGCCGAACAGGGCCTCCATCGGCGGCGTGAACGCGGCACCGATCCCGCCGCCGGCGGCGAGCGCCGCGGTGTAGACGCCGGTGACGCGCCCGACCGCGTTCGGGAACGACTCCTTGACCACGACCGGGATCAGGACGTTGCCGATCGCGATGCCCGCCGCGGCGACGAACGTCCCGCCGAGCACCACCCACGGGCCGTCGACGACCCGCATCACCAGGCCCAGCGTCAGCACCGCCAGCGAGATCCCCACCGCGCGGGCCATCCCGAAGCGGCGACCGAGCAGCGGCGCGGCGACCGCGGCCAGGCCGAAGCAGATCGTCGGCACCGCGGTGAGCACGCTGGCCCACACCGCGGAGGCGCCCAGGTCGTCGCGGACCTCGCCGAGCACCGAGGACATGCTGGTGACGGCGGGACGCAGGTTCGACGCCGCCAGCGCCACCCCGACGACGAGCAGCGGGGTACCGAGCAGGGCCGCGTGCCGTCGGCGGTCCACCGACTCGGCGGCCCCGGTGACGATCGTCTCCTCGGCGCGGTCCCCGGCGTGCTGGATGCTCATTGCCACTACTCTGTCAGACATAGGATGTTCCGATGAAAGGATAACCCGGTGCCTCTGGTCACAGCACGACGTGGCGGCCTGGTCGAGCAGGTCATCGAGCAGCTGCGCGCGACGATCCGGGACGGCGAGTGGGCGGTCGGGGCGAAGATCCCGCCGGAGGCCGAGCTGGCCACCTCGCTCGACGTCGGCCGCAACACCGTCCGCGAGGCCGTCCGCGCGCTGGCACACGGTGGGCTGCTGGAGGTCCGGCAGGGCGACGGCACGTTCGTCCGCGCGACAAGCGAGCTCTCCGGCGCGCTGCGCAAGCTGTGCGGCGACGAGCTGCGCGAGGTCCTCGAGGTCCGCCGGATCCTGGAGGTCGACGCCGCGCGGCTGGCCGCCGTGCGACGCACCGACGACGACGTCGTCGACCTCCGCGCGGCCATGGTCGTGCGGGACGCGGCCCTGCACGACGCCGCGACCGCCGAGCCCGGCGCGAACCAGGCCGCCGTCGCCGACGCCGTCCGCACCGACACCGACTTCCACGCGCTCGTCGTGCGGTGCGCGCACAACGCCCTGCTCAGCGAGCTCTACCGCGGGGTCGCCGAGGCGGTGGCGGGCAGCGTCGCGGCGACGATGCCCCCCGAGATCGGCACCGAGAAGGAGGTCTCGCACTCCGGCATCGTGGAGGCGATCGAGGCCCGCGACGTCGAGCGCGCGGCCCGGGAGGCGGGCGAGTTCCTGACCCGGCTGATCGACCGGGCCTGACCGGTCAGCGGCGGCCGCCCCCGCGAGCGGGGGTTCTCGATCACCCGGGCGGGGGGTTCACGGGACGGCCGGCGGTCTCGCCTATCGTCGTCGGGCGGACTACCCGACCCCGACGGGAGCGAGCATTGCTGAAAGGCTTCAAGGACTTCCTGCTGCGCGGGAACGTCATCGACCTCGCGGTCGCGGTCGTCATCGGTGCGGCGTTCACCTCCGTCGTCACCGCGTTCACGAACGCGTTCCTCAAGCCGCTGATCCAGCTGTTCTCCGGCGGCGGCGAGTTCGCCGGGAAGATCGTCGTCAAGGACGTCGAGTTCGACTACGCGACGTTCATCAACTCGACGATCACCTTCATGATCACCGCCGCGGTCGTGTACTTCTTCGTGGTCTACCCGATGAAGTGGCTGCAGGAGCGCCGTCGCCGCGGCGAGGAGGACGGGCCCGCCGAGAGCACCGACATCGAGCTGCTCACCGAGATCCGTGACCTGCTCCAGGCGCAGGCCGAGGCGGCCCCGACCGCGCCGGCTCCGGCGCCCGGGGAACGGACCACCCGGCTGACCGCGCAGGCCGCCCGGCCGCGTCCCGACGAGCAGGACCACCTCCACCGGCGTCCCCGCTCCCGCCACGGCACCGGCGAGCCCGCGGACGCCCCGCGCCGCTGAGCGCTCCGCCCGGCGCCGGCCCCCCGAACAGCGGCGGTTCCCCAAAACAGATG
>NZ_JADQDD010000086.1 GCF_019263595.1 Pseudonocardia sp. KRD291
CGTAGCGACCGCGCCCGTACCCCGCCGGGTCGGGGGCCCCCCGGTCGACACCGTTCCCGCGGTAGCCGTTCGGGCCGTGCGCGTCGTAGCCGTTCGCCTCGTAGCCGTAGCCGTTCGCGCCGCCGCGGGGTGGGCCGGCGGGGGCCAGCGGCGCACGGCCCGCGGGCGGCTCCGCCTGCCCGGCCGGGACCTGCGGCCGACGGGGAGGCGGCGCCGCGACGCGACCCGCGTCCGCGGGGGCGTCGGTGACGCCGGCGTCGGCCGGCTCGTCGTCGACCGCGCGCCGGCGCCGTCGACGGCCGGTCTGCGAGCCGCTGTTCTCGGCGAGCAGCTCCGCGACCGTGCGCTGACGGGGCTCTCCGCTGTCCACACTCATTCCGACCACCGTGCCCTGTGCGATGTCAAGGGTCCAAGTCCGCCCCCCGCTTCCTGCGCCGAGCGGTCGGCCCCCGTCGCCGGTACCGACGCCTGCTCCGCAGGCTTCGCCGGTGTGGAGGCTCGCTCCGCAGGCTTCGCTCCGTCCAGCATGTCGAGCCGCCGGAGGATCACACCCTCACGCAGCGCCCACGGGCAGATGTCGACCTCCGAGATCCCGAGCGCGCCCATCGCGGCCTGCGCGACGACCGCGCCGGCCACCAGCTGGTGCGCCCGGCTCGCACTGACCCCCTCCAGCTCGGCGAGGTCACCGCTGGACATCCGGCTGATGAACGCCGTCAGCTGGCTCAGACCGACCGCGGACAGGGTGCGCGGCGCGCGCGGCCCCTCGCTGGACGGTGCGGCGCCGGCCAGTCGGGCCAGCGAGCGGAAGGTCTTCGAGGTGCCGACGGCGCGGTCCGGGTCCCCGGCGATCCGCAGCCGCCCGGCGACCGGGGCCAGGTCGGCCTCGACCTTCTCCCGCAGGCGGTCGATCTCGGCCCGGGTCGGCGGGTCGCCCCGGAACCACTCCCGGGTCAGCCGGCCGGCACCCAGCGGCAGCGACGCCGCCTCCTCGGGCATCTCGTCGCGCCCGACCGCCATCTCCAGCGAGCCGCCGCCGATGTCGAGGGCCAGCAGCCGTCCGGCCGACCAGCCGAACCAGCGGCGGACGGCGAGGAAGGTGTAGCGCGCCTCGTCCTCGCCGTGCAGCACCTCGAGCGCGACGCCGGTCTCGTCGTGCACCCTGGCCAGGACCTCGGCCGAGTTCGTGGCGTCGCGCAGCGCCGAGGTGGCGAACGCCATCAGGTCGTCGCAGCCGGCGGCCCGGGCGGAGTCGCGCGCCTTGTGCACGCTCTCGACCAGCGCCCGGACCCCGCTCTTGGTGAGGGCGCCCCGGGAGTCCAGGTTCTCCGCCAGCCGCAGCTGGTCCTTGTCCGACGACATCGGCTTCGGGTGCGCGCCGCTGTGGGCGTCCACCATCAGCAGGTGGACGGTGTTGGATCCGACGTCGAGCACGGCCAGGCGCACGGGGCACAGGTTACCGGTCCGTTATGCGCCGCACCCTCAGACGTCGAACTTGTACCCCAGCCCCCGCACCGTGACCAGATGCTGCGGCGTCGACGGGTCGTGCTCCACCTTGGACCGCAGGCGCTTGACGTGCACGTCGAGCGTCTTCGTGTCGCCGACGTAGTCCGCGCCCCACACCCGGTCGATCAGCTGCGCCCGGGTGAGCACCCGCCCGACGTTGCGCAGCAGGTACTCCAGCAGGTCGAACTCCTTGAGCGGGAGCGCGACGTCACTGCCCCCGACCGAGACGACGTGGCGCTCGACGTCCATCCGGACCGGGCCCGCCTCGAGGATCCCGGAGCCGCCCTCGGGCTCGGCCGTGCCCTCGCCGCCGCGGCGCAGCACCGCCCGCACCCGGGCGATCAGCTCCCGCGCCGAGTACGGCTTGGTCACGTAGTCGTCGGCCCCGAGCTCGAGGCCCACCACCTTGTCGATCTCGCTGTCGCGCGCCGTCACCATGATCACCGGGACCGCGGAGCGGGACCGCAGCGCCTTGCAGACGTCGGTGCCGCTCATGCCGGGCAGCATCAGGTCGAGCAGGACGATGTCGGCGCCGTTGCGGTCGAACTCGCTCAACGCGTCGTTGCCGTTCGCCGCGACGGCGGTGGTGAACCCCTCCTTGCGCAGCATGAACGCGATCGGGTCGGCGAAGGACTCCTCGTCCTCCACGATCAGAACCCTGGTCATCTCATCCTCCAGCTGGAAGTGCGGTACGCGTGGCGGGTGTGCCGACCCCGAGATGGGCCGGTAGCCGCATGGTGAACGTCGAGCCGGTGCCGGGGCTGCTCCACAGCCGCACCTCTCCTCCGTGGTTGGCGCACACGTGCTTGACGATCGCCAGGCCGAGTCCGGTGCCCCCGGTGGCCCGGGAACGGGCCGGGTCGACCCGGAAGAACCGTTCGAACACCCGCTGCTGGTGTTCCGGTGCGATGCCGATCCCCCGGTCGGTCACGGCGATCTCCACCGAGCCGTCCACCGCGCGCCGGGTCACCGACACCGACGAGTCCGCCGACGAGTAGGCGATCGCGTTCTCCACCAGGTTCGTCAGCGCCGTGACCAGCAACGTCCGGTCGCCGTCCACGACCAGGCCGGACGCCGGGTCCGCGGCGATCTCCACCGCACCGGACTCCGCGGAGCTGCGGCTGCGCGCGAGCGCCTCGGCCACCACGTCGTCGACCTGCACGGCGGCGAGCTCGGGCAGCCGCTCGGCCCCGGTCAGCCGGGACAGCGCGATCAGCTCGGTGACCAGGTTCCCCAGCCGGTTGGCCTCGCGCAGGATCTTGTCGCCGAACCGGCGCACCTCGACGGCGTCGTCGGCCGAGTCCTCGGTCGGCTCGAGCCCGTCCAGGGTGTCCAGCAGCGCCTCGGCGAGCAGCGCGATCGCCCCGACCGGGGTCTTGAGCTCGTGCGAGACGTTCGCGACGAAGTCGCGACGGGTGGCCTCCAGGCGGGACACCTCGGAGGTGTCCACGGCCTCGACCAGGGTGAATCCGTCCCCGAGGGCACGGACCCTGGCCTGCACCGCGACCGGCCCGCGCGGCGAGCGCTCCAGCGGGGACAGGTCGACCTCCATCCGGGTGCCGCCGGCGAGCACCCGCTGGCAGGCCGCCCAGGCCCGGGGGTCGAGCCGGGTCTCGGCGACGACGCGCAGCGCCATCGCCCGCGAGTTGTGCACCACCACGTCGCCGTTGCCGGCGACCACCGCCAGGCCGGAACCGGACTGGCGGAACGTGCGGTGCAGCAGGTCGGCCAGAGCCGGAGCCTCCCGGTCGGAGGCATGTGCCCGGTCCCGGCGGCGGGGCGCCGGGGAGGGGGAGCTGCCGAGGCCGCGGTGCGCCACGGCCCCGGCCACCAGACCGAGACCGAGCGCGACGGCCACGAGCAGCCACGCGAGCGTGGTCACGGCCGCATAGTAGGCAGTCCCGGTGCCGTGGACACAGGCGCGAACACCCGAAGGTGACCCGGCCGACGCTCCGGCGCGCCAGTGTTCGGGTCCCGTTCACCCGCGGTTCAGCCTGGCGGTCGCGGAGAGCGACTACCGACCCTGGGCGGCCACTCCGGCGATGGCGTCGGCCGCCGCGTCCGGGTCGAGATAGCGGCCACCGGGCGTCGCGGGCATGAACGACTCGTCGAGGTCGTAGACGAGCGGGATACCGGTCGGGATGTTGAGCCCGGCGATGTCGGCGTCGGAGATCCCGTCGAGGTACTTCACCAGTGCGCGCAGCGAGTTGCCGTGCGCGGCCAGCAGGACCGTCTTCCCGTCCCGCAGGTCCGGCACCACCGCGTCGTGCCAGTAGGGCAGGAACCGGTCGACGACGTCGGCCAGGCACTCGGTCAGCGGCGCGTCGATCCCGGCGTAGCGCGGGTCGGCGTCCTGGGAGAACTCGGAGCCCTTCTCGATCGGCGGCGGCGGCGTGTCGTAGGACCGGCGCCAGAGCATGAACTGCTCCTCGCCGTAGGTCTCCAGGGTCTGCTTCTTGTCCTTGCCCTGCAACGCCCCGTAGTGGCGCTCGTTGAGACGCCAGTCGCGCACGACCGGGATCCAGTGCCGGTCCGCGGCGTCGAGTGCGAGGTTCGCGGTGGCGATCGCGCGCCTCAGCAGCGAGGTGTGCACGACGTCGGGGAGCACGCCGTTCTCGGTGAGCAGCTCGCCGCCCCGGCGGGCCTCGCCCTCGCCCTTCTCCGACAGCGGGACGTCCACCCATCCGGTGAACAGGTTCTCCGCGTTCCACACGCTCTGGCCGTGTCGCAGCAGTACGAGAGTCGCCATGGGCCACAGCCTGCCAGCTAGGTCTCCGGGAGCTCGGACAGGACCGCACCCAGGATCTCGCGGAGCTGCCCGACCTGCTCGGTGCTCAACGCGTCGAACAGGTGCGCCCGCACGGCGGCCACGTGCGCGGGTGCCGCGGCGACGAGCGCGGCGTGGCCGGCGTCGGTGAGCTCGGCCAGCGTGCTGCGCCGGTCGTCGGCACACGGGCGGCGCAGCACCCAGGACTGCATCTCCAGGCGCTTGACCGCGTGCGAGATCCGGCTCTGCGAGCTCTGGGTGATCTCGGCCAGGTCGGTCATCCGCAGCGTGTGCCGCGGAGCCTCGGAGAGCATGGCCAGGATCTGGTAGTAGGCCAGCGGCATCCCGGCGTCGCGCTGCATCTGCCGGTCCAGCGCACCGTCGAGACGGGCCGTCGTGGCGAGCAGGGTCATCCAGGTCCGCCGCTCGGCCCCGTCGAGCCAGCGCACCTCGCCCCCGCACCTCTCGTCCACGCCCGCAGTGTACTTGAACTCTCATGCTTTCTCGCGTACCGTCACGGTTGAGCTTTCAACAACCTCGAACCAGGGAGACCGCCGTGCCCGTCCAGCGCCTCAACCACGCCGTCCTCTACGTCCGTGACCTGGACCGCAGCGTCGCCTTCTACACCGAGGCGCTCGGGTTCCGGCAGGTCGCCGGGATGCCCGGCAAGGCCGCGTTCCTGCAGGCCGAGGGCTCCTCCAACGACCACGACCTGGGCCTGTTCGCGATCGGCGCCGACGCCGCGCCGTCCGCTGCCGGGCGCGGTGCGGTCGGGCTCTACCACCTGGCCTGGGAGGTCGACACGCTCGCCGAGCTGTCCCGGATCTCCGACGTGCTCAGCGGTCGCGGGGCACTGGTCGGCGCGTCCGACCACGGCTCGACCAAGGCGCTCTACGCCCAGGACCCCGACGGGCTGGAGTTCGAGGTGAGCTGGCTGGTGCCGGCGTCGCTGCTGGGTGAGGAGACCGGGATGCGCGTCGCGCGGCTGGACCTGCCGGCCGAGATCGAGCGCTACGGCGCCCGGACGCGCGGCGGTGTCGGGGTGTCCGTCCCGGCCTGACCGCCGATCCCCCGACCTGCTCCGCGGCCTACTCCGCCAGGTCCACCCGGTACCCGGTGCGGTCGGAGAACTGCGCGGTGACGGTGAACCGGTCGCCGCGCACGACGGTGTGCCGCCACTCCACGGCGCGGCCCTCGGCCATCCCACAGCGTTCGATCACCAGCGCCGCGACGCCGTCGCCGATCCCGAGCAGCTGCCGTTCGCCCTCCCCGGGCACGACGGCCCGGATGTTCTCCCGGCCCCCGGTCACCCGGATCCCGCAGCGGCGCCGGTACTCGTCGTAGAGGCCGGTGTGGCTGAAGTCGACGTCGAGCAGCGGCGCGGCGAGCTCCTCGGGCAGCCACACCCGGTCCACCGCCAGCGGTTCGGAGTCGGCCAGGCGCAGCCGCTCCAGGTGCACCAGCGGCGTCGACTCCTCCAGCCCCAGCCGGGCGGCGATCACGCCGTCGGCACGCACGTCGAACTGGCGCACGACGCTGCGCTGGGTCCGACCGGCCGCCTCGACGGCCCGGTAGAGGCTGTAGGGCTCGCTCAGCGGCTGCTCGATCGGCGTCGGCTCGGCGCGCCGGGCGACCCGGCCGCGGGTGGCGACCACGGCGCCGTCGTCGCGCATCCGGCGCAGTGCCTCGCGCACGGTGTGCCGGCTGACCGAGTACTCCGCGGCCAGGGCGAACTCGCTGGGCAGGGCCGCGTCGAAGTCGCCTCCGTCGAGGCGCGCCCGCAGGTCGTCGAGCAGCTGCTGCCACAGCGGCTGCCCGTTCCCGCGGACCAGCGTCCGCTCGCCCATACCCGCACTCCTCACCTACCGCGTCGCCGAAGGACCACGGTAGGGGGCGCGGGCCCGCTGCCGACGGGTGACCACGACCGAGACGACGACCACCGCGACCGCGATCGCCGCCGTCATGGCCAGGTTGAACCGGGACTCGGAGTCGGGCGAGAAGGCCATGTAGCCGAGCACGAGCGGGATCACCACCACGACCGCCCAGGTCAGGTACGGGTAGCCCCACATCCGGACCGGCATCGCGACGCCGTCGCGGACGAGCATCCGGCGCATCCGCAGCTGCGACACCGCGATCACCAGGTAGACCAGCAACGCCACGGCGCCGGAGGTGGCGAGCAGCGCCGCGAAGACCTCCTCCGGGAACGCGTAGTTCGCGATCACCGTGACGAACCCGATCGCGGTGGAGGCGAGCACCGCGACGCGCGGCACGCCGGCGGCCGTCGTCCGGGTCACCGCGGGCGGCGCCTGCCCGCGCTTGCCGAGCGAGAACATCATCCTCGACGCCGTGTAGAGCGCGGAGTTCAGGCAGCTGGCCACGGCGACCAGCACCACCACGTCGACGATGATCTTCGCCCCCGGCACGCCGATCACCTCGAGTGCGGCCTGGTAGGAGCCGTTCTCGGGCAGCCGCGGGTCGTTCCACGGGACGATCGCGACGACCAGCAGGATCGAGGCCAGGTAGAAGATCGAGATCCGCCAGATCACCGAGCGGGTGGCCTTGCCGATCCGCTCGGCCGGGTTCGACGACTCGGCCGCGGCGATCGTCACGATCTCGGTGCCCATGAAGCTGAACATGGTGACCAGCACGGCCGCGATCACCGCGCCGAACCCGTTGGGCAGGAACCCGCCCTGGTCGACGAGCCGGGACAGGCCGCTCACGTCGCCGCCCGCGCCGGGCAGCAGGCCGAGCACGGCCAGCGCGCCGAACACGATGAAGGCGATGATCGCCACGACCTTGAGCAGCGCGAACCAGAACTCGAACTCGCCGTAGTTGGCCACGTTGAACAGGTTCGTGACGGTCAGCAGCGCGGTGATGACCAACGCCCACGTCCACTGCGGGACGGAGGTGACCAGCGAGTTGAGGATCGTCGCCGCGGCGGTGGCCTCGACCGGGATCACCAGCACCCAGAACCACCAGTACAGCCAGCCGACGGTGAACCCGGCCCACGGCCCGATCGAACGGTCGGCGTAGGTGGAGAACGACCCGGAGTCCGGCTGGGCGGCGGCCATCTCCCCCAGCATCCGCATCACGAGCACGACCAGCGCGCCGGCGAACAGGTAGGACAGCAGCACCGCCGGACCCGCCGTCGAGATCGCGGTCCCGGACCCGACGAACAGCCCGGCGCCGATCACCCCCGCGATACTGATCATCGTGACGTGCCGGTCGCGGAGCCCGGCCTGCAGTTCCGTCCCCGCGCGTGCCTCGGTGCCCGTCATGTCCCGCCCCCGGATCCGTGCCGTGTCACCCCGCAACGCAACGGGGCATCGCGGCATCGTGACTGTCCCGGCCCCGCAGCGCCAGACCCGGCCGCCCTAGCCTGGGGCGCATGTCGTTGTGTGCGCAGCTGCGCGAGGCCACCGCGCCGGTCTGGGACGCCGCCGTCGGGCACCGGTTCGTCGACGAGCTGTGGGCCGGGACGGTGGACCGCGAGGTCCTGACCCGCTACCTGGTGCAGGACCACCAGTTCGTCGACGCGTTCGTGGCGCTGATGGGTGCGGCCGTCGCCGGGGCGGACGCCGCGGCGCCGCGGGTGCGGCTGGCGCGCCAGCTCGGCCTCGTCGCCGGACCGGAGAACGATTTCTTCGCCCGCTCGCTCGGTGCCCTGGACGTCCCGGACGCCGAGCGCACCGCGCCCGTGCTGCTGGCGCCGACCGCCGGCTTCCGGGAGCTGATGGACTCCGCGCGGGCCGGCCGGTACGCCGACGCGCTCGCCGTGCTGCTCGTCGCGGAGTGGCTCTACCTGGACTGGGCGACCCGGCCCGGCTCGGATGTCCCGGACGACCCGATCCACGCCGAGTGGATCGAGCTGCACCGCGGACCGGACTTCGAGTCCTGGGTGGCGTTCTTGCGCAGCGAGCTCGACCGGGTCGGCGAGACGCTGCCTCCGAACCGCCGCGACGAGGTCTCCGCCCTGTTCGTGCGCGCCGTCGACCTGGAGCTGGCGTTCTTCGACGCCGCCTACGCCGGACCGGCGCCGCTCAGCGGAGTGTGACGACGGACTTCACCACGTTCGCCCGGGCCAGCACGGTGCCCTCGCAGGTGGCGACGACCGTCGTGAACGCCAGCCGGCCGGTGCGCCGGTCGACCGAGCCGCGGAACTCGACCCGCTGCCCGGTGCGCGCCGCCGCGGCCAGGTTCGTCGACGTCGAGGCCGTGACGGCGTGTTCGGTCGGCGCCAGGTGCGGCAACGTCGCGAGCAGCGCCGCCAGCTCGAGCCCGACGGCCAGCGCCCCGGCGTGGGTGCCGCCCGCGCCGTTGCCCGCCAGCTCACCGACGACGAACGCGGCGCCGGTCTCCGGGGCCGCGGCGTCGATCAGCTCGATGCCGAGCTCGCGTTGCAACGGGACCTGCAGGGCCAGTGCGGCGCGGGCCGCGAGGTCGTCACCGGTCAGGAGTGCGGTCATGGTCGCCACCCTGGCACCCGCGGGTGACGACCGTCCGACACTCAGGAGAAGTCCGGCACCGCCCCGTGCTTCGCCCGGCCCTTCGGCTCCTCCCAGTCCTCCTGGCGCCCGAGCGCGGTGAGGTCGAGGAAGTAGTACGAGCCGCCGGTGGACTCCGCGCCGCGGGCGTACTGCGAGTACGTGTGGAACACCCGGTCGCCGTCGCGCAGGAAGCAGCTCAGGCCCGGCAGCTCCCACGACCCACCGTCCGGGACCGTCAGCGACGGGTCCACGTCCGGGGTCCGGAAGTTGTACTCGACCGGCGCGACGGCCGGGTCCAGCGTCACGTGGAAGTCGTAGTTGAAGCGGCTGCCGTGCGAGGAGTACCAGGGAAAGGACCAGCCCTTCTCCGACCGGTACTTCTCGATCTTCTCGATCGGCGCGCGGGAGACGTGGACCAGGTGGGTGTCGCGGGCGTGCAGGTGCTCGGCCAGACCGTCGGAGTACTCGTCCGCGCCGGCGGTGCAGCTGCCGCAGCCCTTCTCCCACTCCGGGTCGAACATGAAGTGCCCGACCATCAGCTGCCGGTACCCACCGAACGCCTCGAGCAGCGAGACCGGACCGTCCGGGCCGGTCAGCACGTAGTCCTCGGTGACCTCGACCATCGGCAGCCCTCGCCGGTCGGCGTTGAGCGCGTCGCGGGCGCGGGTCAGCTCCTTCTCCCGGGTCAACAGGGCCACCCGGGCCGCCTGCCACTGTTCACGGGACACCACGTCGGGAAGGGTCACGGGCCTGTTCCTCTCGTCGGTTCTCTGCGTCCACCAGTGGTGACCGGTTCGGGACCCGGGACTCATCGCTGAGACGATGGCGGTGTGCCGGGGGATCGCAGTGCCGTCGTGGTGGGAGCGGGGATCGCCGGTCTGAGCTGCGCACTCCGGCTGATGGACAACGGCTGGACGGTCCGGGTCGTCGCCGACCGCCCGCCCGAGGAGTCCACATCGCACCTGGCCGCCGCCGTCTGGTTCCCGACCCGGGCCGG
Organism: Pseudonocardia sp. KRD291; assembly: GCF_019263595.1. GTDB lineage: Bacteria > Actinomycetota > Actinomycetes > Mycobacteriales > Pseudonocardiaceae > Pseudonocardia. Next base: position 9,755 of record NZ_JADQDD010000086.1, read on the forward strand.
GCCCCGGGACAAGGTCCTGGACTGGGGCCGCCGCACGTTCACCGAGCTGGCCGCGCAGGCCCGTGCCGGGGTTCCGGGCGTGGTGATGCGCGAGAGCCTGACCCTCTACCGGGAGCCGCCGCCGCAGCAGTGGTGGGCCGACGCCGTCGGCGAGGTCCGCCCCGCCCGCGCCGACGAGCTGCCGCCGGGCTACCCGCACGGCCTGCGCTTCGCCGTGCCACTGGTCGAGATGCCGGTGCACCTGCCGTGGCTGGTCACCGAGCTGCGGCGCCGCGGCGGTGTACTGGAGCAGCGCCGCGTGGAGTCCCTGTCCGACGCCGGTCGCGACGCCGACCTGGTCGTGAACTGCTCCGGGCTCGGCGCCCGTACGCTGGTCGGCGACACGAGTGTCGTCCCGGTACGCGGGCAGATCGTGCGCGTCGCCAACCCGGGCCTGACGCTCTCGGTGCGCGACGAGCAGCACCCCGCCGGCCGGGCCTACGTCCATCCCCGCGCCCACGACGCGATCCTCGGCGGCACCCTCGACGAGGGCGAGTGGGACGCCACCCCGGATCCCGCCACCGGCGCCGCGATCGTCGAACGCTGCACCGACATCGTCCCGGAGCTGCGCGGGGCCGAGGTCCTGGAACACGTCGCGGGCCTGCGACCGGCCCGTCCGACCGTGCGCCTGGAGGCCGAACCGGCCGGCCCGGACACCCCGCGGGTGATCCACGACTACGGACACGGCGGGTCCGGGATCACCCTGTCCTGGGGCTGCGCCGACGACGTCGCGGAGCTGGCGGGGTGACGGGCAGGCGGTTCAGCTGAACCGCCGCGGTTCAGCTGAACCGCGCCGTCACATCCGCGGCTGCCCGTTGGATGCGCTCAGGCCGCCGTCGACGGGCAGGTTCACGCCGGTCACGAACCGGGCGTCCGGGCCGGTCAGGAATGCGATGACGTCCGCGACCTCCTCCGGCTGACCGGCGCGGCCCATCGGAATCCGGTCGGCGAACCGCGCCATCAGGTCCTCGTCGTCGGTCATCCCGGCCGTCATGTCCGTCATCGTCAGCGACGGGCTGACCGCGTTCACCCGGACCCCGTCCGCGGCGTGGTCCATCGCCATCGCCCTGGTCATGTTCACCACGGCGCCCTTGGCCGCGTTGTAGGCGACGTTGTTCCAGTCGCCTCCCATGCCCGACACGGACGCGACGTTGACGATGCTGCCGCCCGTCTCGACCAGGTGCGGCACCGCGGCGCGGCAGCCGAAGAACACGCCGTCCACGTCGACCCGCATCACCTGTGCCCAGTCCGCGGTGTCGGTCTCGGTGACCGCGCCCGGCGTGGCCACGGCGGCGTTGTTGACCAGAGTGTCGAGCCGGCCGAACTCGGCGACCACGGAGGCGAACAGCTCCGCCACGGCCGACTCGTCCGACGAGTCGACGACGCGGACGACCATGTTCCCGGCGATGTCGCCCGCGCCGGCGACGATCGACTCGAGCTTGTCCGCGGTGCGCCCGGTCAGCACGACGGTGGCCCCGTCGGTGGCCAGCCGGAGCGCGGTGGCGGCGCCGATCCCGGACCCGGCCCCGGTGACGACGGCGACGGTGGCCTCAGGCGTGGTGTCCTTGCGCGCGGTGGATGTCATGTCCGGTGGCTACCCGGAACGCGGCGCCCGCAACGTGAGTTCGTGCTCAGACCTCGTACCGTCCTGCGCATGCCTGCCGACCATGTCGTCGTCACGTCGACCACGGACAGCGAGAAGGCCGCCCTCGCGCTCGCGAGCGGAGCGATCGAGGCCCGGCTGGGGGCCTGCGCCCAGATCGTCGGGCCGGTGACCAGCGTGTTCCGCTGGGAGGGCGCGGTCCAGACCGAGCCGGAGTGGCGGGTCGAGATCAAGACCGCCGCGGACCGGGTGCCGGAGCTGACCGAGCACCTGCGCCGTCAGCACACCTACGACCTGCCCGAGATCATCGCGACGCCGATCGAGGGCGGCAGCGCCGACTACCTGACCTGGCTGGTCGACGAGACCCGGTGAGGAAAGCGCGTGGGCGTGGCACGATCTCGCAGGTGACCGGCAGACCCGACGCGGAGCAACGCCTGCACGACCTCGCCCGGCTGCGCCGCGTCCGCGACCGGATCGACCGCGAGTACGCGCGGCCACTGGACGTCGAGGCCCTCGCCCGCGGCGCGCACATGTCGGCGGGGCACCTGTCGCGGGAGTTCCGGCGCGCCTACGGCGAGTCGCCCTACTCCTACCTGATGACCCGGCGCATCGAGCGCGCGATGGCGTTGCTGCGGCGCGGCGACCTCAGCGTCACCGAGGTCTGTTTCGCGGTGGGCTGCTCGTCGCTGGGCACGTTCAGCACGCGGTTCACCGAGCTGGTCGGGACGCCGCCGAGTACCTACCGGGCCGAGGCGGCGCGCGCGTCCGGGGAGATGCCGTCGTGTCTGGCCAAGCAGGTGACCCGACCGGTCAGGAATCGAGAAGCACCGGTCGTGGAGCCGCACCTAGCGTGACCGGCATGGACATCAGCATCCACTACGCCTTCCTCCCGCAGACCGACCCGGACGCCGCACTGGCCTTCTACCGCGACACCCTCGGCTTCGAGCTCCGCAACGACGTCGGGTACGCGGGCATGCGCTGGCTCACCGTCGGCCCCGCAGGCCAGCCGGGCACCTCGATCGTCCTGCACCCCCCGGCCGCCGACCCCGGGATCACCGACGAGGAGCGCCGCACCGTGCTCGAGCTGATCGCCAAGGGCAGCTACGGGGCCCTCACCCTCGCCACCGACGACCTCGACGGCCTCTTCGAGAAACTGCAGGCCGGCGACGCCGAGGTCGTCCAGGAGCCGACCGAGCAGCCCTACGGCGTCCGCGACTGCGCCTTCCGCGACCCGACGGGCAACCTGATCCGCATCAACGAAGCTCGCTGAGAGGCAGACGATGCACGACGCCGACCGCCACGACCTGATCCGCGTGCACGGAGCGCGGGTGAACAACCTCAAGGACGTGCACGTCGAGATCCCGAAGCGGCGGCTGACCGTGTTCACCGGCGTCTCCGGATCCGGCAAGAGCTCGCTGGTGTTCCACACGATCGCCGCCGAGTCGCAGCGGATGATCAACGAGACGTACAGCGCGTTCGTGCAGGGCTTCATGCCGACCCTGGCCCGCCCCGACGTCGACGTCCTCGACGGGCTGACCACGGCGATCATCGTCGACCAGCAGCGGATGGGCTCCGACCCGCGCTCCACGGTCGGCACCGCCACCGACGCCAACGCGATGCTGCGCATCCTGTTCAGCCGCCTCGGGACCCCGCACATCGGCTCGCCGCAGGCGTTCTCGTTCAACGTCGCGTCGATCAGCGGGGCCGGAGCGGTCACCCTGGAGAAGGGCGGCAAGACGGTGAAGGAGAAGCGCACCTTCTCCATCACCGGCGGCATGTGCCCGCGCTGCGAGGGCCGGGGCGCGGTCAACGACTTCGACCTGACCGCCCTCTACGACGACTCCAAGTCGCTCAACGAGGGCGCGCTCACCGTCCCCGGCTACAGCATGGACGGCTGGTACGGCCGGATCTACCGCGGCTGCGGGTTCCTCGACCCGGACAAGCCGATCCGGGAGTACTCGGCCACCGAGCTCGACGACCTGCTGCACAAGGAGCCGACCCGGCTCAAGATCGACGGCACGAACCTGACCTACGTCGGGCTGATCCCGCAGATCCAGAAGTCGTACCTGTCCAAGGACGTCGAGGCGATGCAGCCGCACATCCGGGCGTTCGTGGAACGGGTGGTCACGTTCACCACCTGCCCGGACTGCGGCGGCACCCGGCTGTCCGAGGCGGCACGGTCGTCGAGGATCGAGGGGATCAACATCGGTGACGCCTGCGCGATGCAGATCAGCGACCTCGCGGGCTGGGTGCGCGGTCTCGACGCACCGTCGGTCGGCCCGTTGCTCACCACGCTGCGCCACACGCTGGACTCGTTCGTCGAGATCGGGCTGGGCTACCTCTCGCTGGACCGGTCCTCGGGCACCCTGTCCGGCGGCGAGGCGCAGCGGACCAAGATGATCCGCCACCTCGGCTCGTCGCTGACCGACGTCACCTACGTCTTCGACGAGCCCACGATCGGCCTGCACCCGCACGACATCGCGCGGATGAACGCCCTGCTGCTCGCGCTGCGCGACAAGGGCAACACCGTGCTGGTCGTGGAGCACAAGCCGGAGGCGATCGCGATCGCCGACCACGTCGTCGACATCGGCCCGGGTGCCGGCAGCGCGGGCGGCGAGGTCGTGTTCGAAGGCACCGTGGCCGGGCTTCGGGCCGCCGACACGCTCACCGGTCACCACCTCGACGACCGCGCCCGACTCAAGCCGTCGGTGCGGACGCCGTCGGGTGCGCTGCAGGTGCGCGGCGCCGCCGGCCACAACCTCAAGAGCGTCGACGTCGACATCCCGCTCGGCGTGCTGGTCGTGGTGACCGGCGTGGCGGGCTCGGGAAAGAGCACGCTGATCAGTGGCTCGGTGGCCGGACGGGACGGCGTGGTCGCGATCGACCAGGGCGCGATCCGCGGCTCACGACGCAGCAACCCGGCCACCTACACGGGGCTGCTCGAGCCGATCCGCAAGGCGTTCGCCAAGGTCAACGGCGTGAAGCCGGCCCTGTTCAGCGCCAACTCCGAGGGCGCGTGCCCCAGCTGCAACGGCGCAGGCGTGATCTACACCGACCTGGCGATGATGGCTGGCGTCGCCACCGTCTGCGAGCTGTGCGAGGGCAGGCGGTTCGACGCCGCGGTGCTGGAGTACCGCCTCGGAGGCCGCGACATCAGCGAGGTGCTCGCGATGTCCGTGGCGCAGGCGGAGGAGTTCTTCGGTGCCGGCGAGGCGAGGACGCCGGCCGCGCACAAGATCCTCGAGCGGCTCGACGACGTCGGCCTCGGCTATCTCACCATCGGCCAGCCGCTCACCACGCTGTCCGGCGGCGAACGTCAGCGGGTCAAGCTGGCCACCCACATGGGCGAGAACGGCGGCGTCCTCGTCCTCGACGAGCCGACGTCGGGCCTGCACCTCGCCGACGTCGAGAACCTCCTCGCGCTGCTCGACCGCCTCGTCGACTCGGGCAAGTCGGTGATCGTCATCGAGCACCACCAGGCCGTGATGGCGCACGCCGACCGGATCATCGACCTCGGCCCCGGCGCGGGCCACGACGGCGGCCGGATCGTCTTCGAGGGCACGCCCGCCGAGCTCGTCGCCGACCGCTCCACCCTCACCGGCGAGCACCTCGCGGCCTACGTCGGCGCCTGAGCCTCAGGCGCCGCGCGGGGACCAGGTCAGGTCGACGTCGAGGTGGCTCGGCCCGCCCGACGTCGTGCCGGTGGCACTGCGGCGGACGACCGCGCGACCGTCACGTAGTGCCCGGGCCGCCTCTTCGAGAAGATCGGCGAGATCGCCCTGGGCCTGCTCCCCCGCGTTCTCGGGCCAGGCCCACGCGTCACCGGGCTGCTGTGGCGTGGACATACCCACCATTGTCGCGTGATCGGTCGATCCGTGCTGTGGTTCTTCCGTGACACCGGACCGTCCCCGGCCCGCCGGACGTCGCGCGCCCCCGCTGAGCCGCGGCTTCCGGAACCTGTGGGCCGCGGGCGCGCTGTCCAACCTCGGCGACGGCGTCTACCTGGGCGCACTGCCGCTGCTCGCGGCGACCGTGTCGCGGAACCCGGCCGCGGTGTCCCTGGTCGTCGCCGCGGCGTGGCTTCCCTGGCTGGTCCTGGGGCCGATCAGCGGGGCGGTCGCCGACCGTGGCGACCGCCTGCGGATCATGATCGGGGCCGACCTGGTGCGCGCCCTGACGCTCTGCGTCCTGGGGGTGCTGGTCGTGACGGGGCAGGCCACGATCGGCCTGCTGATCGGCCTCGTGTTCGCGCTCGGCACCGCCCAGACGTTGTTCGACAGCGCCGCGCAGGCCGTCATCCCGCTCGTCGTCGGGAGGGAGACCGCGATGCTGTCCCGGGCCAACAGCCGGATCGCCGCGGCGCAGACCACCGGCAAGGACCTCGCCGGACCGCCGGTCGGGAGCGCGGCGTTCGTGCTCGGACCGTTCGTGCCGTTCCTGCTCGACGCCGTGTCGTTCCTGGCCAGCGCGGCCCTGCTGCGCGCGGTCCGCCGGACCGGCGAGCACGTCCACCGCGAACGGGCCGGGCGGGCCTCGATCCGGGCCGACATCGTGGACGGGATGCGCTGGCTCGGCGGGCACCGGGTCGTGCTCTTCCTGGCGATCGTGGTCGGGCTGAGCAACCTGGCCTGGGTCGGCGCGGAGTCGGTGCTGGTGTTGTTCGCCCTCGACCGGCTGGGGGTGTCGCAGCTGTGGTTCGGCGCCCTGCTCGCGGCGCCGGCGGTCGGCGCGATCCCCGGTGCGGTCGTCGCAGGAGCGGTCATCCGACGGGTGCCGCCGGGGGTCGTGCTGCTCGGTGGCCTGCTGCTGCAGGCACTCGTCCTGGCCGGCATCGGGCTCGCCACCGACCCGTTCGCGGTGGCCGGGCTGCTCGCGGTCGGGGGCCTGCTGCTCACCATCTGGAACATCGCCCAGATCGGGCAGCGCCAGATCCTCGTGCCGGACCGCCTGACGGGCCGGGTGGTCGCCTCGATGCGGATGATCGCCTACGGGATCGCCCCGCTCGGCGCCGTCGCCGCGGGGGCCGTCGCCACCGCCCTCGGCCTGCAGGTCCCGTACCTGCTCTCCGCGGCGGTGCTGGTGCTCGCCGCCGTCGTCGCCGCACCGTGCCTGAACAGCCGGTCGCTGCGCCGGGCGCTCGCCGCGGCGAACGACGGCGCGGGCACGCGGGCCGCGGGGTGAGACGCCCCGCGGCCCGGAGTGTCAGGCGTTCTCGCGCGCGCGCAGGTCCTTGCGCAGGATCTTGCCGGCGGCGGACTTGGGGATCTGGTCGATGAACTCGACCACGCGGACCTTCTTGTGCGGCGCGACCTTCGACGCGACGAACGCCATGACGTCGTCCTCGGTGAGGTCCGCGCCCGCGGCCTGCTTGACCACGTAGGCCTTCGGGATCTCCTCGCCGTCGGCGTCCTTGACCCCGATCACCGCCGCGTCGGCGACCTTGTCGTGGGTCAGCAGCAGGGCCTCCAGCTCCGCCGGCGGCACCTGGTAGCCCTTGTACTTGATCAGCTCCTTGACCCGGTCGACGATCGAGTAGACGCCCTCGTCGTCGACGACGGCGATGTCACCGGTGTGCAGGTAGCCCTCGGCGTCCTTGGTGGCGTCGGTGGCGTCGGTGTTGTTCAGGTAGCCGACCATCACGTTCGGGCCCTTGACCCACAGCTCGCCGCGCTCGCCGACCGCGACCTCCTGCCCGGTCTCCGGGTCGACCAGCTTGCACTCGATGTTCGGCAGCGCGAAGCCCGAGGAGTTCAGGTCGAGGTCGCCGCGGTCGTCGGGCATGCAGTGGCTGACCGGGGACAGCTCGGTCATGCCGTAGCCCTGCAGCACCGTGCAGTTCAGGCGCTTCGCGACGGCCCGGCCCAGCTCGCCGTCGAGCGGGGCGGCGCCGGAGAAGATCGTCTTGACGCAGGACAGGTCGACCTCGTCGATGCTGGGGTGCTTGGCCAGCGCGACCGCGACCGGCGGGGCGATGTAGAGCCGGTCGACCTGGTACTCGACGGTGATGCGCAGGAACTCGGCCAGGTCGAACTTGCTCATCGTGACGACGGTGGCCCGGGCGTGCAGACCCTGGTTCATCATCACGGTCATGCCGTAGATGTGGAAGAACGGCAGGAACGCCATGATCTTGGTCTCGGAGGTGACGTCGCCCATCGCCTCGATCTGGAGCAGGTTCGCGACCAGGTTGCGGTGGGTGAGGATGACGCCCTTGGCCAGGCCCGTGGTGCCCGAGGAGTAGGGCAGCACCGCGGTGTCGGTCGCGGTGGTCGTCAGGGCGGGCGGCTGCGACGAGGTACCCAGCAGGTCGGCGAGCGACTCGTGGCCGTCTGTGGCGTCGATCGTGAGGACGCCGCCTGCGTCGATACCGGCCTGCTTGGCACCGTCGAGCGCGCGGTCCAGGAACGGCGAGACGGTGATGACCATCTTCGCGCCGGAGTCGGTGAGCTGGTGCGCCAGCTCACCGCCGGTGTACATCGAGTTCGCGCTGGTCACGATCGCGTTGGCGCGCAGGACGCCGTGGAACAGCGCGGCCCACTGCGGCGAGTTCGGGGCGAACAGCGCGACCACGTCGCCGGTGCCGATCCCGCGCTCGACGAGCCCGGCAGCGATCTTGTCGATCATTCCGGTGAGCTCGGTGTAGGAGATCGAGCGCCCGGATCCGCCGTCGAGCAGCGCGGGGGCGTCGGCCCGCTCACCGAACCCGTCGGCGAAGAGGAACTCGGTCAGCGAGACGTCGGGGACCTCGACGTCCGGGTACGGGCTGCGCATCGACATGGCGCCCATCCTAGGGATCAGGTGAGGAGGTGTTCGAAGGCAGCCAGGTTTGCCGTCGACTCGCCGTTCTGCGTGCGCCACGCGTACTCGCGCCGGATCGACGAGGCGAAGCCGAGTTCGAGGAACGTGTTGAAGTCCCCGTCTGCGGCCTCGAGCACCGATCCGAGGACGCGGTCGATCTCGTCGGCGGTGATCGCGTGCCGCGGCACCCGGCCGAGCAGGTGGATGTCGCCGACCCGGTCGAGGGAGTAGTGCACGCCGTAGAGCCGCGCGTTGCGCATCAGCATGAACCGGTAGACGCCGACGTGGTTCTCATCAGGTTGACGGCAGACGAACGCCTGCACGGACATCGTCTGGTCGCGCACCAGCAGCCAGCAGTGGGTCTGCAGCCGGGCGGTTCCCGGCAGGGTGACGATGAACTGGCCCTCGCCACGGTGGCCGTGCTCGACGTCCATCTCCGCCAGGGCGTCGGCGATCAGGGTGTCGGTGGGGTTCATGCCCGTCCTCCGACCCGCACGTGGAACTCGCGGCGGGCCTCGTCGTAGGCGCCCAGCAGGGCCTCGGTCGTGCGGTCCCAGGAGAAGCGGCGGGCGTGCTGCGCCGCGGCCGAGGCCATGCGCTCGCGGCGGTCCGGGTCCAGCGCCAGCTCGCCGAGCGCGTCGGCCCAGTCGCCGATGTCGTGCCCGGTGACCAGCAGCCCGGAACGGCCTTCGGCGACCGCGACCGGGAGGCCGCCGACGCGGGTCGCCACCACCGGCGTGCCGCACGCCTGGGCCTCCAGCGCGACCAGCCCGAACGACTCGTTGTGGCTGGGTACCACGACCACGTCGGCCGCCCGGTAGACCTGGACCAGCTCGTCACCGCCGCGCGGGGGCAGGAAGCGCACCACGCCGTCCAGGCCGAGCTCGGTGCCCAGCTCGTGCAGCGCGGTCGGCTCGGCCATCCCGCTGCCGGACGGTCCGCCCGCCACGAGTACGACGAGGCGCTCGCGCAGCGACGGGGTCCGTGCGAGCAGCTCGGCGGCGGCGCGCAGCAGCACGTCCGGCGCCTTGAGCGGCTGGATCCGGCCGACGAACGCGAGAACGACCGCGTCGGCGGCGATGTCGAGCCCGGCCCGGGCGGCGCGCCGGTCGCCGGGCCGGAAACGGTCGGTGTCCACGCCCGGCGGGATGGTGACGGTCCGCCGCGGGTCCGCGTCGTAGAGGTCGATCAGCTGCTTGGCCTCGATCTCGGTGTTCGCGACGAGCCGGTCCGCCTCGGACACGACCTGGTCCTCGCCGATCACCCGCACCCGCGGTTCCGGGGTGTCGCCCGCGGCCAGCGCGGCGTTCTTGACCCGGGCCAGGGTGTGCGCGCTGTGCACCAGCGGGACACCCCAGCGGTCCCGGGCCAGCCAGCCGACCTGCCCGGAGAGCCAGTAGTGCGAGTGCACGACGTCGTAGTAGCCGGGTTCGTGGCGGGCCTCGGCGCGCAAAACGCCCGCGGTGAACGCGCACAGCTGGCTGGGCAGGTCGTCCTTGCCGAGCCCCTCGAACGGCCCGGCCGCGACGTAGCGGACCTGCACGCCCGGCGCCAGCTCCACCGACGGCGGCTGCTCCGAGGACGTGGCCCGGGTGAAGATCTCGACCTCGGCGCCGCGGCGCGCCATCCGGATGGCGGTCTGGGCGACGTAGACGTTCATGCCGCCCGCGTCGCCGGTGCCCGGCTGTTCGGTCGGTGACGTGTGCACCGACAGGACGGCGACCCGCTGCGGCAGCTCCGACCGTGTCACGTCCACTTCCTAGCACGCGAGATCGTTGACAGCTCACCCACCAGGGCGTGCAACGGGTCCGAGGCGTGCCAGCGCCCGTCTGCACCGGGCCAGGCCGCCACCGTGATCCGGCGCTGCTCCGGGGCGGTCAGGTCGACGACCAGCTCGTCGTGGCGGACCAGCTCGCCGTCCGGGACGTCGACCCCGAACGTGGTGCAGGCCACCACCACCTCGGCCGACTCGGCCCAGCGCATCGGGGTGCCGCCGCTCGGGCCGGCGGGCTCGCCGTGCACGGTCTCCGAGGCCAGGGGCAGGTCGAGCAGCTCGGCGAGTGCGTCCGGGTCGCCGCCGGTGACCAGGCCGCGGCCCGCCAGCGCCGGCGCCGCCCACGGCGCGTCCAGCACGACGGCGTCCCGCGCCGCGACGACGTCGCCGGTCAGGGTGCGGACCCGCTCCGGAGGGTCGAGGTCGGCGACGTCCACCCGCCGTGCGGTCACCGCGTCGGCCAGTGTGGCGTGGGCGGTGGCGACGAGCGCGGGCCCGACGTCGCGCCGGTCGTCGCCGAGGCGGTCCAGCAGGTCCGCGGCGTCGTCCGCGCCGTCGACGTGCAGCCGGTCCCGGACACCGGCCGCGGCGAGCAGCGCGTCGTCCACCCCGGTGACCGGGGCCGGGTCGTGGAGCCCGGCCAGGTCGGTGGCGCCCGCGGTCCGCCAGTACGACGTTGGGTGCCCGCCGATCCGCGCGTGGCGAGCCAGCCACCAGGCCGTGTAGCCGCCGGGGACGAGCACCGCGGCCCGGGTGTCGCGGTCGGCCGCCAACAGCGCGAGCGCCGCGGGCCAGGCGTCGTCGGCGACCAGGTCCAGGTCGCGGACGGCGACCACGCGGCCGGTCCCGGCGTCGGGGTCCTGCTCGTCGAGCCAGGCGTCGGCGTCGTGCAGGTCCAGGGACGCGCCGTCGTCGGAGGTGACGACCGCGAACGAGTCCAGCACCCCGGCCGCGACGAGGGCGTCACGGTCCACGTCGGTCCAGTGGGAGGAGAGCACCCCGACCGGGGCGTCCGGGTCGAGCAGCGGTCCGATCGCGGCGTCGGGCAGGACGAGCTCGTCGGCGCGGGCCGGGACGCCCTCGTCGTCGGTCAGCGCGAGCGCACCGGCCCATCCCTCCCGGTCGGCCCCGTCGAGCAGGCCCAGCACGGCGCGGACCAGCGGCTCGGTGTCCATGCCGGCCTCGGCGTCGTCCAGCGAGCGGGCGACGGCCTCGCGCAGCGCAGGATGCGCGCGCAGCGACGCCCGGTCGGCCTCACCGGCCCCGAGGCGGCGCAGCAGCGGGTGCACGGCCCCGGGCGCGGCGACGTGCAGGCC
>NZ_JADQDD010000087.1 GCF_019263595.1 Pseudonocardia sp. KRD291
GTAGGCCACGAAGCCGATCGCGGCGACGTAGCCGGACACCGGAAGGCCCGGGGCCAGTGACAGGATCGCCCCCCCGACCAGTGACACCTCGGCGATGACGATCGCGATCAGCGTGGCCAGTGCGGGGTTGGCCGTCACCCGGTTCGCCGCCGCGCCCGGGACGATCATGACCGAGAGCACCAGGATCGCGCCGACGATCGGGACGGCCAGGGCCGTGGTGAGCCCGATCAGCACCGCGAACACCAGCGACAGCGCCCGCACCGGCACCCCGCGGGCGAGCGCGACGTCCGGGTCGGTGCTGGCGAACAGCAGCGGCCGGAACACCACGGCGAGCACCCCGACCACGAACACGGCGACGACCGCGAGCACCCACAGGTTCGTCCCGTCGACCGCGACGATCGAGCCGGCGAGCAGGCCGAACTTGTTCGACGCCCGCCCGTCGTAGAGCGAGAGCATCAGCACGCCGAGCCCGAGCCCGAACGCCAGCACGACGCCGATCACCGAGTCCCGCTCGCGCTGGCGCAGCCCGAGCAGCCCGAACACCAACCCCGCCACCACGGCGCCGACCACCGACCCGAGGCCGACCCCGACGCCGAGCAGCAGCGCCGCCGCACCACCGGTGAACGCCAGCTCGGCGGTGCCGTGCACGGCGAACGACATGCCCCGGGAGACGATCAGCGGAGTGAGCAGCCCGCCGACCAGGCCGAGCACGGCGCAGGCGATCAGCGCGTTGATCACGAACTGCTGCTCCAGCAGCTCGCCGAGGCCCTCGAAGCTGAACAGCGCGGTCACGAGGCCGACCCGTCGCAGGAACCGTGGCCGGGGTGGGTGTCCACCGGCCCGTCCTCGGCGCCGACGACCACCAGCCGGTCGCGCACGCGCAGCACGTCGACGTCGGTGCGGTAGAGCTCGGAGAGCACCTCGGAGGTCATCACCTCCTCGGTCGGCCCGATCCGGAACCGGCCGTCGACCAGGTAGAGCACCCGGTCCACCAGCGGCAGCACCGGGTTGATCTCGTGGGTCACGAACAGCACCGCGGTGCCGGACGCGCGGCGGCGCTCGTCGATCAGCCGGGTCACCGTGCGCTGGTGCGACAGGTCCAGCGAGAGCAGCGGCTCGTCGCAGAGCAGCACCGCCGGATCGCCGACCAGTGCCTGCGCCACCCGCAGCCGCTGCTGCTCGCCGCCGGACAGGCGCCCGACCGGGGCGTCGGCGTAGTGCGTGCCGCCGACGGCCTCCAGCGCGGCCGACACCCGTCGACGGCGGTCGGCGCGCCCGCGCAGCCCGAGACCGAACCGGTGCCCGTCCAGGCCCAGGCCGACCAGGTCCCGTCCGCGCAGCGGCAGGTCCGCGTCCAACGGCTGCTGCTGCGGCACGTAGCCGATCTCCGGGCTGCCGCGCCGGGGCGCGCGCCCGGCCACCCGGACCTCGCCCTCGGACAGCGGCAGCAGCCCCAGCAGCACCCGCATCAACGTCGTCTTGCCGGAGCCGTTGGGCCCGAGCACGGCCACGAACTCGCCCGGGTCGACGTCGAGGTCGAGCCGGGACCACAGCGTGCGCTGCCCGAACGCGAGCCCGGCCCCGCGCAGCGACAGCGCGGCCGGACGTCCGGTCGCCGGGTCGGCCGCGCGCGCGAGGTCACTCCCGAAGTCGGTGGTCACCGCTCGAGTCTCCTCTCACCGCTTGTCCAGGGCCCCGGCCAGGGCGTCGATCTGCGCGCCCATCCAGGCCGCGTAGTCGCCCGTGCCCTCGGGGAGGGTCTCGGTGACCTCGACGACGGGCACGGCCGCGGTCGTCGCCGCCGCCTTCACCTGGTCGGTCGTCGGGGTCTGCGTCTGACCGTTGAGCACCAGGGCGGAGACCGGCGGCTGCGCGGTGAACAGTGCCAGTGTCTGCTGCAGGACGGCGGCGGGCGGGTCGTTGCCCTCCTCGACCGACTCGGAGAACTCCTCGGGAGTGACGTCCTGCAGCTTCGCGGCCTCGAGCAGGTAGCCCGGCACCGGCTCGGTGACGGCGACCTTCGCGCCCGGGTGCGCGGCGCCGATGGCCCCGGCCTTCTGGGTCAGGCCGGTGACGGAGGCGTCGAAGCGCTGGGCGTTCGCGGTGTACGCGGCGGCTCCGGCGGGGTCGATGGTCCCGAGCCGGGCAGCGACGTCGTTCGCGACCTTCTGCACGGTCGGCAGGCTGTACCAGACGTGCTCGTTGAACGCGCCGTGCTCGTGGCCCGCCTCGCCGCCCGCCTGCTCGCCCTCGTGCGCCGCTTCCTCGCCCTCGTGCGCGTGCGCCCCGGCCGCCTCGCCGGCGCCCTCGAGCCCGGACAGCGCCACGGCGTCGACGACGGGGGCGGTGTTGCCGGAGGCGTCGACGAGGCCGGACATGAACGCGTCGTAGCCGCCGCCGTTGACCAGGACGAGCCCGGCCCGGCCCACCGAGGTCGCGTCGGTGGGGGTCGCCTCGTACTCGTGCGGGTCCTTCTCCGGGCTGTCGATGATCGAGGTGACCGCGACCCGGTCGCCGCCGACGGCCTTCGCCACCGAACCCCACACGTCGGTGGACGCGACGACCTGGACCTGGCCGGGGGCCTCGCCGCTCGGCGCGGCGGAACCGGAACCGGAACCGGCGTCGGGCGAGCCGCAGGCGCTCAGGCCGAGCGTGACGGCGGCCAGTCCGGCGACGGTGGCGGCCGCGCGGGGGAGGCCGGCGGCCGCGGAACGACCATCGGCGCGGGGGGATCGGGACATGGTGGGAGCGCTCCGTATCAACGAGTAGACATGTTTTTATTGATAACCGTTGTCGGTTCACTCTACGCCCGGATCGGCGGCCGGGACCTCGGAGATCCTGTGAGCTGCGCCCGGTCCGAGGCGACCCGGTCACCCTCGGCGCGCTCGACTTCCTCCGGAGGCCCGGTGGCCGTTAACGTTCGGGGATGACCGGGTCTCCGCACGTCAGACGACCGGCGACGCTGGCGTCGCTGGCCGCGGAGCTGGGCGTGTCCCGGACCACCGTCTCGAACGCCTACAACCGGCCCGACCAGCTCTCCGCCCCGCTGCGCGAGCGCGTGCTCGAAGCCGCACGCCGGCTCGGCTACCCGGGGCCGGACCCCGTCGCGCGGTCGCTGCGCACGCGCAAGGCGGGCGCGGTCGGGCTGCTGCTCACCGAGGCCCTGAGCTTCGCGTTCCGCGACCCGGTCGCCACCGGGTTCCTCGAGGGACTGGCGCTGGCCTGCGAGAAGGCGGGGACCGGGCTGCTGCTGGTCCCGGTCAGCCCCGAGCACTCCGACGTCGACGCCGTCTACCAGGCCGGCGTGGACGGGTTCGTCGTCTACTCGGTCAGCGAGGACGACCCGCACTTCCAGGCCGTGCTGCAGCGCCCGCTGCCCACCGTCGTCTGCGACCAGCCGTCCGGGGTCCCGGGCGTGGACCGGGTCGGCGTCGACGACCGGGCCGGGATGCTCACGCTCGGCCGCCACCTGAGCGGGCTGGGCCACCGCCGGATCGGGGTCCTGTGCATGCGCCTGGGCGCCCGGCGACAGGACGGCCCGGCCGACCTCGACCGGCAGACGCGCAGCACCTACAGCGTGCAGCGGGAGCGCCTGGCCGGGCTGCGCGACGCGTTCGCCGAGGTCGGCGTGGACTGGGCGGACGTGCCGGTGCACGAGCGGTTCGAACACTCCGAGGCGGCCGGCGCGAAGGGCGCGGCGATGCTGCTCGACGCCCGCCCCGACCTCACGGCACTGGTCTGCACCTCGGACGTCCTCGCCATCGGCGCGCTGGACGAGGCCCGCCGGCGTGGGCTGCGCGTGCCGGAGGACCTCAGCGTGGCCGGTTTCGACGGGATCCCCGAGGCCGAGCGGCTCGGGCTGACCACGGTCCGCCAGCCGTTCCGGGACAAGGGCCGCGAGGCCGGACGGCTGCTGCTCGAACGCGGCGACCGGAACACCTCCGAGCAGGTCACGCTGCCCACCGAGCTGATCGAAGGCACCACGAGCCGCGTGCTGCGGCAGTCCGGGGAGTTCTTCTCGGGATGGTGACGCCCGGTCCTTCCGCCCTGCGCGAGGCCGGCTCCACCAGCGGGACCGGCACGCTCACCGCGCTCTACCGCCACCCGGTCAAGTCGTGCCGCGGCCTGCCCGTCGAGCGGGCCAGGGTCGAACGCGCCGGCCTCGACGGCGACCGCCGCTGGATGCTCGCCCACCCCGACGGCACGATGGCCACCGCCCGCACGCTGCCGCGGCTGGTGCTCGCCGTCCCGGAGCCGGCGCCGGACGGGTTGGCGATGACCGCGCCGGGGATGGCGCCGTTGTCGGTCGCGGTCCCGCCGCCGGACGCGGAGCCGATGGCGGTGCGGGTGCACCGCTGGGACACCGCCGGGTTGCGTGCCGGTCCCGCGGCGGATGCCTGGTTCTCCGAGCTCGCCGGCACCGACGTCGCGCTGGTGCATCTCGACGACCCGGACCGGCGCCGTCCGGACCCGGCGTTCAGCGACGCCGGGGACCGGGTCTCCTACGCCGACGGGTTCCCCGTGCTGCTGGCCGCCGAGGAGTCGCTCGCGCAGGTCAACACGTGGATCGGCGACGGTCCGCGCGCGCACGAGGGCCCGGTGCCGATGATCAGGTTCCGGCCGAACGTCGTGGTGTCCGGGTTCGCGCCGTTCGCCGAGGACGGCTGGCGCCGGGTCCGGATCGGCGACGCGCTGTTTCGGGTGCCGAAGGGCTGCGCGCGCTGCGTGCTCACCACGGTCGACCCGGACACCGCGGAGAAGGGGAAGGAGCCCCTCGCCACGCTGGGCCGGCACCGCCGGTTCGACAAGGGCGTGTGGTTCGGGGTGAACCTGATCCCGGACGACCCCGGCGCCGAGATCCGGGTCGGCGACCCGGTCGAGATCCTGGACTCCGCCGACCCGTCCGGCGGCCCGCCGCGCTGAGCCGCCCGAACCGCCCGGGTCGTCCCGGCCGCAGCAGGTCAGGCGGGCCGGGCCCGGACCAGGTGGGTGAGTGCGTCGGCCAGCTCCTCGGGGGAGGCGACGCGGTGGGTCGCGGCGGTGTCCCCGTCGCCGACCTTGACGCCGACGTCCGGTCCGGAGAGCCGGACGAACACGGACTCGTCGGTGACGTCGTCGCCGGCGAACAGCACCGCGTCGGCCTCCAGGTGGGCGCGCAGCGCGTCCACCGCGGAGCCCTTCGTGGTCACCAGCACGGCGAGGTCGACGACGTCCTTGCCCTCGGTCGCGTCGATGCCGTCCCGGGCGGCGGGACCGGTCCGGACCCGGTCGAGCAGTGCCGTCCCGGCGGCCGGGTCCACGCCGCGCACGTGCACCGCGGCCCCGGCCGGCTTGACCTCCAGACGCGCGCCCGCCACGTCGTCGACGAGGGTCTGCAGTTCCTCGATCAGCGCGGCGCGCAGGTCGTGCTGAGCGGGGGTCAGGAACTCGCCCCGGCCCAGCGACGCGGACAGGTCGGGGTCGAACTCGCTGCCGTGGCTGCCGACCAACCGCACCGGCGCGTCGAACCCGGAGACCGTGACCAGGTCGTCGCGCCCGCGCCCGGACAGCATGACGACGGTCGTGCCCGGTAGCGAGGCCAGCGTCCGGACGGCCTCGGCGGAGGCGGGCAGCGGACGCGACGACGACGGGTCGTCGACCAGCGGGGCGAGCACCCCGTCGAAGTCGAGGGCGACCAGCAGCACGGGCACCTCCGCCAGCCGGTCGAGCCGGGCGAGCAGACCGCTCACGACCGGCCCTGCTCGTCCGGGACGTCGACCCCCAGCGCCTCCAGGAACGACCGCGCCCAGCGGTCCACGTCGTGGTCGAGGACCTGGCGGCGCAGCGTGCGCATCCGCTTGCCGGCCTCCTCCGCGTTCATCGTCAGCGCCGCGTAGAGCGCCTCCTTGACGCCGTCGGTGTCGTGCGGGTTGACCAGGAGCGCGCTGGTCAGCTCGATGGCGGCGCCGGCGAACTCGCTGAGCACGAGCACGCCGCGCTCGTCCGGCCGGCAGGCGACGTACTCCTTGGCGACCAGGTTCATGCCGTCACGCAACGGGGTGACCAGCATGACGTCGGCGGCCAGGTAGAACGCGACCAGCTCCTCGCGGGGCAGCGACTGGTGCAGGTAGTGCACGGCCGGGTGCCCGACCCGCGCGAACTCGCCGTTGATCCGCCCGACCGAGAGCTCGATGTCGTCGCGCATCTGCCGGTAGTGGTCGACGCGTTCCCGACTCGGGGTGGCCAGCTGGATCATCACGGCGTCGTCGACGTCGATCCGCTCCTCCTCGAGCAGCTCGTGGTAGGCGCGCAGCCGGACGTCGATGCCCTTGGTGTAGTCGAGACGGTCCACCCCGAGGACGATCCGGCGCGGGTCGCCGAGCTCCTCGCGGATCTCCGCGGCCCGCTTCACGACGGTGTCGGTGCGGGCCAGCGAGTCCAGCGTCGAGGAGTCGATCGAGATCGGGAACGCGCCCAGCCGGACCTGCCGGTCGCCGACGTGGACGATCTCCGGGTCGTCGTGGTCGGCGGAGCCGCCGGCGAGCTCGGTGGCCAGCCAGTGGAAGTTCCGCACCCCGCCCTCGGTGTGGAACCCGACCAGGTCCGCGCCGAGCAGGCCCTCCATGATCCGGGTCCGCCACGGGAGCTGGCGGAACAGCTCGACCGGCGGGAACGGGATGTGCAGGAAGAAGCCGATCTTCAGGTCGGGCCGGAGCTCGCGCAGCTTCCCGGGGACGAGCTGGAGCTGGTAGTCCTGCACCCACACCGTGCCGCCGGGCGCGGCGACCTCGGCGACCGCCTCGGCGAAGCGCTCGTTGACCCGGACGTAGGCGCGCCACCAGTGCCGGTGGAACGCCGGCGCGGCGACCACGTCGTGGTAGAGCGGCCACAGCGTGCCGTTGGAGAAGCCCTCGTAGTAGTCGACGACCTCGTCGGCCGAGAGCCGGACCGGGTGCAGCGACAGGCCGTCCTCGGCGAACGGCTCGACGTCGACGTCCGGGACGCCGGGCCATCCGACCCAGGCTCCCTCGCGGGCCCGCAGCGTCGGCTCCAGGGCGGTGACCAGGCCTCCGGGGCTGCGCTTCCAGTGGTCGCTCCCGTCCGGGAGCGTCTCCAGGTCGACCGGCAGGCGATTGGCCACCACCACCAGGTCGGCCGAGGTGTTCACCGGTGCGGACCCGGTGCTGCCGCTGGTCACATGCCCTCCTCGAGGTCGGCGTCGACGCGCTCCGGCGAGCCCGCGGAGGCCTCGGCACCGACCCTACTGGGACTCGTCGACCGCGGCCTGGGGCTCGACCGCGGATTCGACCGGCTTCTCCTCGGCCGGCTTGTCCTCGACCGGCCTTTCCTCGGCCGGTCGCTCCTCGGCCCTCCGTCGGGGCCGGGTGAGGAACTCGCCCAGGGCGACCCCCGCCGCCAGCGCGAGGCCGGTCGCCAGCGCGAGGGTGACCGTCACGAGTCCTTCGGCGACGCCCTCGACGGCCAGCTGGTAGAAGCCCTGATAGGCCGCCAGACCGGGCAGCAGGGGCGTGACGCCGGCCAGTGTGATCACCATCGGCGGGGTGTTGCCGCCGCGGCGCAGCAGCCCCGCCGCGAGGCCGACGACCAGTGCCGCGACCCCGGTCGCGGTGACGTTGCCCACTTCGGTGAACTGGGTGAGCGCGCCGTAGACGGCCCAGCTCGCGCCGCCGACGGCGCCGGCGACCGGCAACGAGCGCAACGGCGTGTAGCCGGCGATCGCGTAGAACATCGCCGACGTCGCGCCGGCCAGGGTGGACAGGCTGAACTGGGCGGCGCTGGAGGGCAGGTCACCGGAGACCTCGATGCTGACCTGGACCGCGAAACCGAACTTCAGCCCGACCACGACGCCGGTGAGCAGGCCCGCCGAGAGCAACGCGATCTCCACGATCCGCGCCGCCGACGTCAGGTAGTAGCCGGTCAGGGCGTCCTGCACGGTGCTGACCACGCTGAGCCCGGACAGCAGCACCGTGATCCCCGCGGCCACGATGTAGGACGGCCGGGCGTCGGCGGGGAAGAAACCGAGCGCGATCAGGCCGATCGTGGACACCGTGACCAGCAGCCCGCCGAGAGTCTGCTGGAAGAAGGACGCGACACCCAGCCGGTTGAGCACCCGGCCGATGCGGTCGATCACCGCGGTGGTCACGAACGCGGCCGCCGCGGTGATCGCTCCGCCGCCGAGCAGCAGGGCGATCGACGCGGCCAGCCCGGCCCAGCCGAACGTGGCGACCCACCGCGGGTAGGGGTGGCGAGCCTTGACGACCTCCGAGACCGCCGCCGACGCGGCGCGGACGTCGAGCTTCCCGGCCTCCAGGTCGAGGACGATCTTGTCGGTCTCGGCCAGCCGGGACAGGTCCAGCGCCCGGTATCGCACCAGTCGCATCGACGTCACCGGCGTTGCCGCGTTGCCGCGGTGGCAGCACATGGTGATCGAGGTGAACGTGATGTCCACGTCCACGGCGGGCAGGCCGGCCGCGTTCGCCAGCCGCAGCATGGTGGCGGTGACCTCGTCGACGCTCTCCCCGCTGGAGAGCTGGATCTCTCCAACCCGCATGCAGAGGTCGAGAACCTGCTGGACCTGCGCGTCGTCCGGGACCTGGGGGCCCAGCATGAGCATCGGGACGGTGGAGGGCCCGGGCGTGAGCAACCGCTTCGCGTCCCGGCGCAGCGCCCCGCGGAGCCGACGGCTGAACCGGTCGGCGGGGTGCGACTCCTCGGCCACGGTACGAACCACCCCTTCACTCCGGTAGACCACGGCGACGCCCGTGCGTACGCGTCCAGGCTAGGACCCCGCTCCGGCACGCCGAGCGGGGACGGGCGGGTCTCGCACCCGGCGGTGGTGTGCGGCGGATCCGGCGGGCCGCGCGGGGGCCGCTGCTACCGTCGGCCGGTGACCTCCGCCCGGCCCGTCCAGTGGAGGAAGCGTGCCCGGACACTGCGTCTGACCGGCGCCGTCGTCCTGGCCGCCGCCGTCCTGCTGATCGCGAGCGCGAACTTCCTCGGCGGGCTGCTGGTCGCCATGCTCGGGGTGGGGAACCTCCTCGCGGCCAAGCCCGTCGCGACGACGGGGACGGTGCCGAGATCGAGCCGGATCCTCATCCTCGTGGGTGGCGTCGGGTTCGTGGTCGCGATGCTTGCGGGGACGGTCCTGGCGCTGATCAGGGGCTGACTATCCTGTACGTGCCGACCTCGTCCGTCGGCGACACCCGCCGGTGTAGCTCAGTGGTAGAGCAACCGCCTTGTAAGCGGTAGGTCGTCGGTTCGATCCCGACCTCCGGCTCCAGCTCTGACCAGCACGTTTGCTGGATGCGTCGCCCGTGTATCGCTCGACGTGACACCGAACATGACACGAGCGCGGTATGCTGCGTCCGTGGCGAAGGCGAAAGTCGCCAGGTCAGGGCGACAGCACGGCAGTATCGACGAGCTGCCGAGCGGAGCGCTGCGCGTGCGCGTCTATGCCGGTGTCGACCCGGTGACCAAGCGCCGGCACGACCTGATCGAGGTCGTCCCGCCAGGCCCGAACGCCGAGCGCACCGCCCGGGACGTCCGGGACCGGCTGCTCCGTGAGGTGGCAGAACGCCGCAACCCGCGCACGAGCGCCACGGTTGACCAGCTGCTCGAGCGCTACCTCGACCAGTTCGACGGTGCGCCGAACACGCTGACGCTCTACCGCGGGTACGTCCGGAACCACATCGCGCCGTTCCTGGGGCATCTGAAGGTCGGCCAGGTGGACGCCGAGATCCTGGACTCGTTCTACGCCGAGCTCCGCCGGTGCCGCACGCACTGCACTAGCCGTCGCCAGGTCGACCACCGGACGGCCGGCCCGCACGAGTGCGACGACCGGTGTGGGCCACACCGGTGCCGACCGCTGAGCCCGACGACGGTCCGGCACATGCATTTCATCCTCTCCGGCGCGTTCAAGCGCGCCGTGCGCTGGCGGTGGGTCTCGGTCAGTCCAATCGGCCAGGCTGAGCCGCCAGCTATGCCGAAGCCCAACCCGGAGCCGCCTTCCCCGGCCGAGGCCGCTCGGATCCTTAGTGAGGCGTGGCGTGATCCGTCTTGGGGTGCGTTGCTGTGGGTGGCAATGACGACCGGTGTGCGCCGGGGTGAGCTGTGCGCGATCCGGTGGTCGTCGGTGAACCTCGACCCGGAGCGGCCGGTGATCTGGCTGCGTCGGGCGATCCGGAAGGACTCCGACGGCCGGCTCGTGGAGGCCGAGCTGAAGACCCACCAGCAACGCCGGATAGCTCTCGACGCCGAGACGGTCGCGGTCCTGGTGGAGCACCGCACACGCTGTGAGCAGGATGCCGCCGCGCTCGGGCTCGAGTTGCGTGCGGAGGCCTTCGTGTTCTCACCTTCACCGGACGGCAGCGAGTTCCCGAAGCCGGACTCGGTGACGCAGCGGTACGAGCGGCTCGCCGTCCGGTTGGGTATCCACACGACGATCCACAAGCTCCGGCACTACTCGGCAACAGAGCTGATCTCCGGCGGGGTGGACATTCGCACGGTGGCCGGACGACTCGGACACGGCGGCGGCGGGACGACGACGCTGCGGACTTACACAGCATGGGTAGCCGAGGCGGACCAGCGGGCCGCCGTCGGGATCGGAGCCGGAATGCCCGCTCGCCCGGGACCCGGCGATGAGGCACGGCGAGCCCGTGCGGATCCGCGGCACCCGTACGAGAAGGTTGCCGCGGTGATCGCCGATTGCATCTACCGTGGCCAGCTCGCGGCGGGTCAGCCGTTGCCGGCTGCACCCGAGTTGGCCGAGGCGCACGAGGTCGCGCTGTCCACTGCGCGCCGCGCCATTGTGCTGCTGAAATCGTGGGGGCTGGTCGTCGACGGGACATCACGGCCGCTTGTCGCAGCATTGGGCGCCTCCGCCGCGCCCGGGCCAGCCGCACCTGCACCTCGGGCCGTTCCCACTGCCGAGTACTGGGCGGTGACTCTGCGCGGCCCTGGCGGCCACCGCTTCCCCCAACGCATCGTAACCGGGAGCCTGGCGGATCCCGGCGGGTTCCGTGGCCACCTGCTCGCGATCGCGCGAATCGAGGATCCCGAGAACACCGACGTAGGTGACGACTGGATCGGGAACTACGAGATCGAGGCTGTCCCGATTGACGCCGCTGGCAAGCAACCGATCGTGCTGCGTTGGTAGCCCCCGGGCGCAGATCGAGGACCGTGCCCGCGCCGAGCATGCCCGAGTCGAGCACCCGGGTGACGGCGATACTTCCGAGCCGACGCGGCGACAGCGGCTCTCGTAGCGACTGGGGCAGTGACCGAAACCGCATTCTGGCCGATACGAGAAGCGGCCGTGACGCCATCGCTGAGCACTGCGCAGAGCTTTTCAGTGGCTGAGCTGAAAGGCGCCTCGCTCGACCAGCACCTGTCATAGACGGGCCCCCACCACCCGATAGGGGGTGATGGGGGCCCGCTTTCATGCGCGCCCGCGGGTGCGTGACAACCTCGTGCGGGTGCACAGCCCGAGGCTTCGAAGCAGAGTCAGCGGGTCTGCGTCCACGCCGTGTTCGCTGGCGAGTAGATGACCCGGTACTCGCCCGACGCGGGAGCACCGTCGAAACAGACGGTTCCGCTGATGGTTCCGCCCGCGACCAGCGACCCGGAGTTCAGTGCGTCGCCCGTTCCGCCGATGCCGGGGCTGCTGGTGGCCCCCGTCGGGCCGAGGAGCTGCCAGTCGAACATGTTGAACGGCTTCGACCCGGAGCTGGTGTTGTTGTAGCTGACCGAGGTGCACAGCGACTCGGTGCCGAACGAGTCCTCGACGGTCAGCGGGTCCGCGGTCAGCTGGAGGCCGTCGACGTCCTGCACCTGTCCGGCCGGAGCAACCGCCGCCGGGGCGGTGCTGGTGGGTGCGCCGAGGTCGGTGGCGAGCTGGTTGAGGCCCTGGAACAGGATCACCGCACCCCAGATACCCATCGCGATCGACAGCACCGAGAGGATCACTCCGGCGACGCTGGTCTTCCGGTTTGTCGCGACCCTCTTACGGGTACGCGCGAAGCCGACAAGACCCAGGACCAGGCCGATGACACCGGCGATGAGGGCGAACCAGAAGAAGAACGGGATGAGGCCGCTGAGGAAGCCGCAGATTCCGAGGACCAGCGCGGCGATACCGAGCCCGTTCCTCGGAGCAGGGGCGTACTGCTGCGGCGGCATCTGGTAATTGGGCGGTGGGCCCCACTGGGGCGGGGGCTGCGGCTGGTTCTGCGGGTAGCCCGTAGGCGGCTGCGAGGTTGTCACGACACCTAAGTCGCGCCACGGTCGGATCCGTTGCACTTAGGGATACCGGATCATCAAGAATGTGGACGAAGTCCTGGACCTCAGGAAAGAGCGTTAAGACCTAGGCGGCAAACCTGAATGCGCAGGCGGGCGAGGGCGGCTAACGTAGTGATCATGGCTTGGGGGCAGTACTACCTCTGATCAGCTCCCACCGGGAGCGGCGCAGCCGTCCGCGCGTCGGTCTGATCGGTATGTCCTCTGTTCCCGTCGTGACTTCCACGATCCGACGAGTGAGAGAACCACCCGATGCCTCACACCGCCGTCCCCGACGTGCTCTCCCGTGCTGTGCGTGAGCTTGCGACCGTGCTGCCCTCGATCGAGGAGGTTGCCGATGCCGATCTCGCGGTCCTCGATCCCGTCATCGGTGACGCCCGCGTCGTGGCGCTGGGTGAGGCCACCCACTTCGTCGCCGAGTTCGCTGCCATCCAGCGGCGCGTGATCCGCTACCTCGCCGAGCGTCACGGGTTCACTGTGCTCGCCTACGAGTTCGGCTTCGCTGAGGCCGCCGCGCTGGACGGCTGGTTGCAAGGTCATGGGTCCGACGACGATCTTGATCTGCGCCACGGCCGGCACGCCCGGTCCGAGGCCACCCGGGACCGCTGGCGCTGGCTGCGAGAGCACAACGCACGCGGCGAACACCCGATCCGGTTCGTTGGCCTCGACACGCCGGGTGGGGGTGGCACGCTGCGTCCGGTGCTCGAACCGCTGGTGGCGTTCCTGGAGCTCGCAGACCCCGACACGGTTGACCGGGCCCGAACTGCCCGGGAGATCTCCCACCGCTTCGAGTCGTTGTCGCAGGCCGGGTCCGCGCCGCTGTGGGCGCAGCTCCCGATCGCGGACCGCACGCTGCTGACCGCGACCCTCTCCCGGCTGTCGCTGCGGATGGACGCCCTGCGGCGGGTCTACGTCGAGCGCACCGGCGAGTCCGAAGTCGACCTTGCCAGGCGTCACCTCGACATCGCGATGGCCGCTGACCATATGATCGCGGCCATCCACGACCTGTTGACCACGGGGTCCGCGCCGGACACATCGATCCGTGACCGGCTGATGGCTGACTCGATGTTCTGGCACCTCGACCGGCTCGGGCGCGAAAACCGGGTCGTGCTGGTCGCGCACAACCTCCACATCCAGAAGACCGCTGTCGAGGAGGGCGCCGCGGCGCTCACGATGGGTTCCTACCTGGCCGAGGCCCTCGGAGAGGACTACCGCACGATCGCACTCACCCATACAGCGCGACGTGCTCCCGCGATCTCGATGACCACCGAGGATCCACACGGGTTCGTCGTCACGGACGACCCCGTCGCGGAGCCCCCGCACACCGGTCTCGAGAGCGCTCTGAACGTGGCCGGCCTGGGTGCCGTCACGTCGGCGTTCCCGTTCGGCCCACTACGCGGTGACCCCCGGACCGCGCCGAGCAGCATCGGTGCGCAGGGTACTCATCTGCCCACCGACGTCCTCGCCGCCCACGACGCGGTCGTCAACCTGCCGACCGCCACGACGACCGACCACGTGAGCCTGTACTGAGTCCCACGAGGAGGACTGACGGCTGTGGAGTACCAATCGAACGGTTCCCACGAGCTGAGCCGTAGCTGAACTCTGAAGCGAATGCGTCAGGGTTAGCGGATGTCGCGTCGATCCAGACCTGCGGCGGTCGCGACGACGGTCAGTGCGGTCAGTCCGGCTGAGGCCACGATGAGCAGGAGCATGGTCCCTGTTGTGATGGATCCGCTGTCTGCGAAGTACCCGGTGCCCAGCTGTGTCGCGCGGCCGAGCAGCGCGTACGGAACGACCGCGATTAGACCGTTGATCTCGGCCAGTAGGAGTCCGACCGATACCACCGCGCCCAGCAGTGCGATGGCGATCGGGGCGGCGAAGGAGCGCATCAGCATCGACAGCGCTGACTGGAGCGTCGCGACGGGCAGACAGGCCAGGACGATGATGACGCTGACTAGCAGGTACTCGCTGGGGATGAAGCCGGGTAGCCCGAAGATCAGCTTGCCCGCCAGCACGGTGCCGGCCAGCAGGACCAGCTGCATGGCGGCCATGAGCGCGGCCAGTACCGCGGCCTTGCCGAGGACGATTTCGAGGCTGGAGACGCGGCGCCCCATCAAGGCGTTCCAGTTGCCGTCGCGGTGTTCCACCCGCCAGATAAGCGATGCGAGTGCGGCGACGCCTACGGCCAGTGGGAACAGGCCGTAGAAGACGATGACCCGCAGCCAGAGGGTTTTCCAGCCGTCGTCGAGCTGTTGGCCGGAGACGACGGTGTTGGTAGTGCCGGTGATGACGGCCATCAGGGGCAGCACGATGACCACGGCCCAGCTCATCGATCGCTTCAGTTTGAGGAACTCCGCTTGAACAGAGCCCATGGTCAGACCTCCTGCCGATCGAATCGGCGGGTGATGAGCAGGAACGCAGCGGTGCCGACGACGGCGAGTGCCACGATGCTCAGATGCCAGGGAGTGATCGAGGCCAGTACTTCGCCGCGGTAGTCCAGGGGTGTGGCCAGGGCGTAGTAGCCCCACGGGGTGAGGTGGGCCAACCAGGGCTGCATCCCGGATCCGGATGCAGCCAGGAAGACGCCGAGGACACCGATACCGAGCCCGATCAGCTGGTTCTCGATCCTCGTGGCCAGTAGTAGGTGCAGGGCCAGCAGGACCAGGTTGACGACGACCATCGAGGCGGTGTAGGCCAGCCACTGCCCGGCGGGGAAGCTCACCGTGATCCCGACCAGTGTGCCGACTCCGATCACCAGGGCACTCTCGATCAGCGTGGCCGCCCCGAGCACCGCACCCGTGGCGAGAAACTTCGTGCGGCACAGCCGGCCGGCGGGAAGGCCGGAGGTGTGTGAGAACAGCCAGCCGTTGCCCTGGTGCTCCAGGTCGACCTGCCGACTGGCCAGGACGGCGATCAGGATCGGTGACACCAGCGGGGCTGCGAAGGCCATGCTGGCCAGTAGCCGTTGCCAGGACTGTCCGGCTGGATCGTCGACCGACTCGAGGAACCCGGGGGTGGTGAGTTCGCGACAGGTCACTGCGAGCACGCCGGCCACCATCACGGCCACGAGCGGGCCCACCCGCAGGTGCCGCATCTTGGCGAACTCGTTGTGCACGGCTTGTGCGATCACAGGCCCCCTCCTCCGGTGAGGTCCATGAACACGTCCTCGAGAGACTGGGTGTCGTGGCGCACGCCGTGGACGCCGATGCCTTCGTGGACGAGCATCGCCACAGCTGCGGCGGTGTCGGCTTGGGTGAGTCCGGACAGACGTACTGTCGGTCCGTCGAGGCGCGTCGGATGCCGTTGCGTGGCCAGCGACGCCGCATGCCGGGGATTTGAGGAGTCGATGAGCACGTCCGGGGTGGAACGGGCGAGTAGCTGGTCGCGGGTGCCCTGGAAGAGCAGCTTGCCGTTGCTGAGGATGCCGAGCATGGTCGCGGTCTTGTCGATCTCGCCGAGCAGGTGACTGGAGACCATCACGGTGGTCCCGCGGCTGGCGAGCTGGGTGAGTAGACCGCGGATCTCCTCGATGCCGGCAGGGTCGAGTCCGTTGGTGGGCTCGTCGAGGATCAACAGCCGTGGTTCGCGGGCCAGGGCCATCGCTATCCCGAGACGCTGCTTCATACCCAGCGAATAGTTCCGGACCTTCTTGTCGAGCTGGTCCTGCAGGCGCACGGTGTGCACTGCACGGTTCACCTGCTTGTCGCTGAGCCCGAGCAACCGCTGCACCAAGCGCATGTTCTCCCCGCCGGTGAGGTGCCCGTAGCCCGGCGGGGCCTCGATCAGCGAACCAGTGTCGGCGAGCAGTGTGCGGCGCGTGGACCGCTGCAGCGGCCGGCCCATCAGCTCGATCTCGCCCCGGGTCGGGCGGACCAGGGACAAGAGCATCTTCATCGTCGTCGACTTGCCCGACCCGTTCGGTCCGAGGAAGCCGTACACACATCCTTCGGGAACGTGAAGGTCGAGGTTGTCGACGACAGCGCGGTCACCGCAACTCTTGCCCAGATCATGGGTCGTGATCGCCAAAGTCACGCCGACACCATGTCGCGTCGTGGGCAGCCGACGCGTCTGTCCGTAGGCAGATCTTCGTGTACGACCTGAGGCATACACCCGGTGGCGCTGGACTCGTCGGTCAGTGATCGCCGATGGTGACGACACCGGCCTCATAGGCCAGGACGACTGCCTGGACCCGATCGCGCAAGCCCAGCTTGGTCAAAATCCGGCCCACGTGGATCTTGACGGTGCCCTCGGACAACACGAGGTGCTCGGCGATCTCGGTGTTCGACAATCCCTTGGCCACGAGTAAGAGGACCTCGCGTTCCCGGGCGGTGAGCTCGTCCAGCCCGGCGGGGCAGGCCTGGGCTTCCCCTCCGGTAGGTCGACTGCGGGTGAACTGGCGCAGTAGTCGCCGCGTCGTGCTGGGCGCCACGACGGCATCCCCGGAGTGCACGTGCCTGATCGCCGAGACCAGGTCGGACAGCGGCGCGTCCTTGAGCAGGAAGCCACTCGCCCCGGCCTGAAGAGCGTCGTAGGCGTACTCGTCGAGATCGAACGTGGTCAGAATCAGCACCCGCGGTCCGCCGCCCTCAGCGACGATACGACGAGTGGCCTCGACCCCGCTCATCCGTGGCATCCGAACATCCATCAGCACCACATCTGCCGCCAACCTCGGCAAGGCCTCGAGGGCGGTGTCACCGTCGTCAGCCTCACCGACGACCTCGATATCGTCCTGCGCGTCGAGGATCATCCGGAACCCCACACGAATGAGTTCCTGATCGTCGACCAGAACGACGCGGATCGTCACGCGGTCCTCCCCAGCGGCACGCTCGCGCTGACCTCGAAGCCCCCACCGGAACGCGCGCCCACGCGCAGCTGCCCGCCATAAGCAGCGATCCGTTCGCGCATGCCGACCAGACCGTGTCCGCCGCTGAGTTCGCCGGCACGGCCTCCGGTCGACGGGCCGCGGCCGTCATCGCCAACCCGCACCTCGACGGCAGCGTCGTCGACCTGCACGTGGACATCGATCCGGGTCAGGTTCGGACCAGCATGCTTGCGTGCATTGGTCAGCGCCTCTTGCACTATCCGGAAGACGGCGAGGTCAACACCGGCCGGCAGCGCCCGGCTGGTTCCGTGCGTGGTCAACTCGACCGGCGCTCCGGAGGCCCGGGCATCGTCAACCAGCGCGCCGAGCTGCCCGAGGCCTGGTTGCGGGGCTTCTGACCCTGGTCCCCCATCGCGCAACACTCCCAGCATCCGCCGCATCTCCAACAGCGCAGTGCGACCGGTGTTCTCCACGGTCCGCATCGCCTGCTCCGCACGGTCAGGATCGCTACGAACACTCACCGCCGCACCCTCGGCCATGACCACGACCACGCTCAGACTGTGCGAGACGACGTCATGCATCTCTCGCGCGATCCGGGCCCGCTCCGTTGCCACGACGATCCGGTTCCGGTTCTCCTGATCGCGCTCCAGCTGGGCTGCACGGTCTTCGAGAGCCGCCACGTACGCGCGACGGACCCCGATCATGGACCCCCAGATCCAGACCGACACGACCAGGACCAGGGTCGACCCCAGCTCGGGAGTCCCGAAGTCAGGATCATCCCACCGGACGGTCGCGAGAACGGCAGACAGCGCCACGACCGCAGCCGCAGCGACGGAGATCTGTCGGCTGCGCCGGACCGCCACGCGGTAGAGCGCGAGACAGAGCATGACGTCGGCCGGCAGGAAACCCACACCCAGAACCAGTTGGATCCCGAAAGCTCCGACGACGGCCCCGAAGCCCACCAAAGGTCGGCTTCGACATGCCAGGTGCGGAGCGCACAGACCCGCCGCCAGCACCACCCCCATAATCGGGGGGAACCATCCTGGAACGGCGGCGCGAAGAAGCGGCAGGGTGTAGAGGAACACCACCGTCGCGACCGCCGTGTCGATTGCGCGCGGATGCCCACGTAACCAGGAGCTCGTCCGACCCGTCACGCACCCCAGCCTGACACGACTTCGCAACACTGCTTGGCCCCTCGGCGGGGTGACGAGTCGTCTCTCCGCCCCAGCGACCTGAAGGGTGGTACCGATCGCCGCGGCGCGTACTCGCCCCGTGAACGGTCGCTGGCCTTCCCGAACAGCGCAAGGAGCAACAGCTCCCGAGGCTGTGATCGCCGGCGGTACTACTCTTCGGTGACCATCGACGTTGGAGCAGGAGGCTCGTCCCCGTGGCTCGTCGCCGGGGACCCCGTCCATGGCAGAGGCCGTTGGCTCGGATGGGTCCGAACCAGCAACGACTCCAGCGCATCGACATGAGCCTGGACTTCGACGTCGTCGTCGAGGCCGAGCACGGACGAGATTCCCTCCTCCGACCAGCCGGCCCGCCGCGCCTGCTCCACGAAGGACACCTCCGCGTGCCCGACGATGTGTCGTTGGCGCGCGAGCTCTCGGTGCCAGGCGGCCAGCACGTCATCGGCGAGAGCGGGCGCACCACGACGCTCGCTGCGCTTCGCCACAGACCCCAGCATCGGGAGCTCGGACCCCAGGGACTCCGTCAGCTCGCCGATCTCGGAGTGCAACCAGGCTGCGATCGCAGGCTCCACCGTCTTTCGTAGCTCCATCCCGCAAGGCTGCCGGAAATCGCTCGCAGCCGGAGCGCTCCCCGGTGACTGCCGAGCGCGGAACGCGGGATGTGACCAGGTCGACGGCCGTCGACACCGGGTGTGAACTACATCCGACAGCGAACCAACCCGCTCGGCGCCGAAGGGGCGCTCCGCCCTCCGGACGGAAAACTGGGGCGGATTCGTTGCGCGAGGCAAGTAAAGTGCGTTTCGGGCTGTGTGAACTGTCGCGACTGAGGGGCCGGACTAGTGACCGTGGGTGATCGCCCTACAGGCGTCGAGGCAGTCGTCAACCTTCCGTCGCATCGATGGGACAGCAAGGAGGCGGTGGCGTACGAGACCGCGCAAGAGGCCATCAACGAGGTGATCGGCTGCTACATCGCTGCGCTCAACCTGGAGCGCCACTCGGCAGATCCCGATCAGGTGCGGATCGAGGATCTTCGCGCAGAGATCGTGGCGTGCGTGCAGGACCAGCGTGCCCTGAACCCGCGGGACAGGCCTGCGATCGCGGCCAGCCGCGACAAGTACAGCCGTCTGCTCGCGGAGCTGAGGGCCGAGCTGCAATGACGACACCGACGACAAGCTCTCACCTGCTCGCCAGGTTCAACTACCAGCGCGGCCTCGCTGGCCAGTTCCCCGCGGGCGAGCACCCGCACGTTCCCTGACATCGCCGATGCTGTGACCGATCAGCTCCCGGCCGGGACCGTGGTCGACGGCGAGCTGGTCGCGATGCGCGACGGCCGGGTCGACTTCACCGCCCTCACCAGCCGGGACTCAGCCCGCAGGTTCCTGGTGTTCGACGTGCTCGCCGTTGCCGGGCGTGACGTACGGGCAGAGCCGTACCGGGACCGGCGGGCGCGCCTGGTCGGACTCTCGATGGCGTCGAGGAGCCGCTGGGTCTGGTGCCCGCCACCGAGGACCTGCAGGCCGCCCGCGCCTGGATGAACGAGACCGACCGCGGCGTCGAAGGCGTCGTCGTCAAGCCCTGGCTGGCACACAGGACGGGGTGGAGCACACCCCGGTCGCGCCCACGGAGGTCGTGGAACTTGCCGTCGACGGAGCGGTGGAGTTCGGGCGCTGGCGCCACGGTGCGCGCTACCTGCGGTACCGAGCAGAGTTGCGGCCGATGGACCTTGCAGTCCTATGACCTGTGAGGCTCGGGTGGTTCATCGATCAAAGACGAGGTGGGTCTGCTGGGTTTCATCAGGCCTCGGTTCGGCCGATCGGGAGGGACGGAGCAACGTCGTGGTCAGCCGGATCGATCTACGTGCGCTCGAGCGGCGTTGCCAGTGTCGTCCAGCCACCCCTTCCGCTCCGCGTAAGCAATCATGGCGTCAAACCGGTCGTCCCAGTCGTCGCGGACGGCCCCGGTTCGCGCGAGCGACCGGAGACGCTCGATGTCGACGAACACGTGGCCCGTCTCTCCTGGCTCGGTCCGCCCGAGCCTGGCGGTACAGACGGCCTCCTCGAGCGCGGCCGGATCGTCGATCGCGGTGACGACGTGCAGGTCGGTGAGGGTGTCCGCCTCGGACACCGAACAGATCGCGGGCTCCAGCAGAATGAGCATTGTTCTCCGATCGCCGACGGGACGCTCCGGGCGTGTTAGCTGCCCGGGTCGGCCGGGGCGACCCGCAGTGGATCGTCGAGGGACATCGTTGCCCGCTCGCTGGAGCGGACGTGGTCGCGCATGGCGAACTCCGCGCCGAACCCGTCCTTCTCCCGGATCAGTTCCAGTACGTGCCGGTGTTCAGACAGCGAGGCGCCGAGCCGGCCGGGCCGGGTCAGCGACGCCGACACCAGCCGGTGGTAAGCGAGCTGGTTCATCAGCGTGCGGTAGTGGGCGACCAGCCGTGTGTTGTCGGCGCCGGTCACGACCAGCTCGTGGAACTCGTGGACCAGGTCGGCGTAGGCCGTCGCGTCGTCGCGTGCGACGGCCCGCTCGGAACGCTCGAGGTTGTCCTCGATCCGGTCTAGGAGTGCGAGGTCTCCCCGCGCGGCGAGGAGTCGTGCCGCCATGCCCTCGAGCATCTCCTTGAGTTCGAAGAGCTCCACGAGTTCGCGGCGGCTCGGTACCCGGACGAAGGTCCCGACCCGCGGGCGGATCTCGATCAGGCCCTCGATCTGAAGTTGCTTGAGGGCCTCGCGGACGGGTGTGCGGCTGACGTCATACTCGGTGGCCAGGGCAAGTTCTGAGAGCGGTTGGCCCGGTTGCCGGGAGCCGGCGACGATCTCCGCCCGGAGCCCGTCCAGCACTCGGGCCTGGGCGCCTCGGCTGACGTTCGAGGACGAGTGGTCGCGTCCGGTTCCCGCCCGCATGGAGCGACCCTAACTGGCGCAACGTCGTCG